>CAYZWG010000345.1:0-6214 GCA_964481605.1 uncultured Planctomycetaceae bacterium | reverse complement strand
GTTCAAGAACCGGTGCTACCCACGGGCGCAAGGAACGTGCGAACCTCGACGGCCTGGCCCCGGCGCCGGGCGGAAAGGTAGGCACTGTAGATCGTGGAAATCGAGTCGGCCGCCAGCAGGCTGTCGCTCTCGGCCGGGTCGCCGTAGGCGATGGTCCGGTAGAAAGCCTCGATCTCCTGGGGATATCCGGTGAACCAGTCCTCGTCGGGCGAGGTGCAGGCCCAGCCCTGCTTGGTGCCGATCTTTTCCACCACGTAGACGTCCTTGAAATTCTCTTCCACCGGGTTGTAGGTCTGCATCGCCGTGTTGGGGTTGATGTTGCAGATCGTGCGGTGGTTGTTGGCACAGACCTCCAGCCAGTTGTGGATTCCGCCCAGCACGATGTCGCTGGTCAGCAGGGTGGCCAGCGTGCCGTCTTCAAACTCCACGTGGATCATGGCGAAGTCGTCGATGTCGTAGTAGTCGCGGCGGAGGTGGCCCTCGTCGCGAAAACCCTCCAGCCGGGTGAGGGCGTGCGCCCGTGCGGTGACCGTCTTGGGCCGGATCGGTTGCCCGCCGCGTGCCCGGCCCTCCACGCGTTTCAAATAGAGTGCCGCCGAGAGGGGGTGGCATCCTTTGCCGATCAACACGCCGCCGCCGCAGCGGGCCGCATGGGCGTAGTCGACCGAGTGCGAGCCGCTATGGGCCTCCTCGCCGTGAATCCAAAGAATCTGGCCGCCGGTCTTTTCCAGAATCTCCCGCTCCTTCTGCACCGAGGGGGCGTAAACCCAGTTCTCGGCGTACAGCAGCCGGCCCCGGCTAGCGGCCTCCGCCGCCAGCATCCGCTCCACGCTGGCCAGCGCCGTCCGCAGGGCGGTCTCCATGTCGGCCCGATCCCAGTGAAAATCCTCCGAGCCGTCGCCGAAGTAGCCGGTCAGCGGTTTCTCGCAAACGACGAACTTGTGGCGTGCCAGCCCGGCCACCACCACCGCCTCGTGGACCATGGGCGGAACACAGACGTGGATCGCGTCGACCTGGTCCAACAGCGCCTCCAGGCTGCCGAAGGCCCGCATGCCCCGCTGCTGGGCGAACGCGGCGCGTCGGGCCGGGTCCTTCGAGTAGACGCCCACGACCTCCACGTCGGTGCCGTAGACCTTCCGCAGGGCCTCGTAATGGAACGAGGCGGAAAAGCCGGACCCGACGATGCCGGCACGAACGGTTTTCTTGTTCATCGAATCAGCTTCCTCTCGCCATTGCCCGGGCAAAAAACCGGCGTTTCTCCGCAAGCCTGTAGGCCGGATCGCGATCCGGCATGGTAGAACGACGCCCGGGTGGCCCTGATAGCTCGCCTATCTCAGGCGGCGCAGCCGCAAGAGGCACCCGTTCGGCGCGGGTCTCCTGACCCCGCCGATGCGTCTCGGCCTTCCGGCACGCCGCAATCTCGCCTCTCGTGCCTGCGGCACCCCGATAGCAGAGCTATCGCGGCCACCCGCCGAACTAATACCGAATCCAGCCAAGGTAGTGGAACAGATCAAAAATCCACGGGTGGGTCCAGGGGTTCCAGGTCGGATAGGCCGCCGAAAGGACGGAAAGGCCCAGCAGGACCAGTGCCGCCGCGCGGGTCCCGCGACGGCCCGCGGCCCGGTCGGCCGCCGGGATCATCGCCACCAGCCAGAGGGGAGCGAACCAGAACGCCCAGCGAAACCCCGAGGTCATCCCGCCGTAGTTGCGATTTCTTTGCGGCTGCAAAAGATAGAAGCCAAGGCAGACCACCGTAATCGCCAGGATCAGCGCGGCCAACTGCCGCCGCCGGGGGTGCTGGCCGGGAGAGAGCCATATCCCCAGGCCGATCAACGTGAGAATCCAAACCGGCGTGAGCGAGAAGATGCCGTGGTGGCCGACCAGCACGTGCGCCGCGTAGACCACCGTCGACGGCTCGCCCCGGTCGATCCCCACCCGGTTGCGCCAGTAGCTGGCAATCGGCCTCGCATCGTCCCCGCCCCGCGTGTACTCGTAGTCGTACCACTCTTGGTGCGCGTAGGGCGGGCGGAGGTCCTCGTGCGCGATCCAGTTGGTGAGAAAAAACCCGGCGGCCACCACCAGCGCCGCGGGCAGGAACCCGATCAGTGCCGGGCGGGGGGCCTTCCACAGCAGGGCCGCCGCCAGGGCGGCCGCCAAGGTCAGCGCCGGCAGCTCGCAAGCCACGGTAAACGCCCCAAACAGCCCGGCGACGACAAAGTAGCGGAGCCGCCGCTCGTCGTCAAACCAGATCCGCACGGCCGCATAAAGTGCGATCATCGCGCTGGCGGCCCCGGGAAGGTGGTTGTTGAGCGTCACGGCAAAGGTGGTCAGAAAGGTGCCGAAGACGGCCGCCGCGACGACGAACAAGCGGCCCCAATCGGTTCTGCCGAACCGCTCCACCAGCCGGGCCAGGAGCACCCAGTAGATCAGCAGGGGAACCACGTTCAAGAGGATCAGCATCGCCCGGCCGATGGCGTAGGGATGCGTCGCCAGGGTGGCTCCGGTGGCGCGGTGGATGACGTAGTACGGAATCGCCATCAGCGTGGGCAGAAGCGGCGGCTTGCTGGAATAGAGAAACTCCCGCCCCGTGCCCTGCGAGGGAATCGCGTGCTTGACCATGTCGATCGTGTCCCAGCCCGGCTGGGCAATCACCTTGTCGATCGCGTAGGGCACCCACACGTTGCGAACCCGGTCGCCGTGGCGGGCTGGGGCCGATACCCAAAGGTCCTTTTCCACCAGGGCCCGAATCGTGCACCAGCGGCTGCGGTCGTTGCTGCTCAAGAACGGCCGGCGCAAGCTCGCCCGCCGCGTCAGCTCCGCCTGGGTGCGTTGCAACTCCTCCTCGATCCGGGCGGGGGCCGCGCCCTGCGCCTCCAGCCGCTGCCGCTTCTGGGCGAGTTGGCGGGGGATCATGCTTCGCCGGTAACGCTCCAGCCCGTACTGGTCGATCGAATCGACGGAGAGAATGCGGCCGATCATCGCCCCGGCGCCGATCACGATCAACAGCGCGTAGACGCTCTTGCGGAGCGCGGCTCGGGCGTCGCGGGATGGCTGCTTCATGGGTCGGCCGGCGAGGGCGGATCGCTGGAGGTCGAGGGTTCGGCGGCCTGGTCGCCCACCGTTTCGGCAATGGAATAGGGGCGTGCCGACTGCCGATTGTAGGCGATCACCAACTCGCCCAGAAACCCGATCGACATCAACTGGCCGCCCAACAGCAACAGGCCCACCGAATAGATCACCGCGGGCCGCTCGTGCAGCGGCAGCAGCCCCAGGTCCGGCCGCAGTTGCGCCACCAGCCAATAGCAGGCCAGGTAGGTCATTCCCAGGCCGCCCAGCAGGAACGACCCCAGCCCCAGCGCCCCCAGCACGTGTTGCGGCCGCTGCCCAAAACCGGTGAGGAACTTGACGGTCAAGAGGTCCAAAAAGCCCTTGACGAACCGCGAAACGCCGTACTTCGAGCGGCCGAACTTTCTGGCCCGATGCCGCACCACGCGCTCACCCACGCGATATCCCCGGGCCGCCGCCAGCACCGGCACGAACCGGTGCAACTCGCCGTACAGCCGCACCTCGTCGAAGATCTCCCGCCGGTAGCATTTCATCCCGCAGTTGTGGTCGTGCAGCCTCACGCCCGTCAATCGGCTCACCATCCAGTTGAACACCCGCGAGGGGAGAACCTTGTGCCAGGGGTCGTGGCGGGTCTTCTTCCAGCCGCTGACCACGTCGAAGCCTTCCTCCATCTTGGCCAGAAAGGCGGGAATCTCCGCCGGGTCGTCTTGCAGGTCGGCGTCCAGGGTGATGATCCGCTCGCCCCGCGCCGCGGCGAATCCGGCGTCCAGCGCGGCGGCCTTGCCGAAATTGCGGCGAAAGCGAATGCCCCGCACCCGCGAGTCCGCCGCGGCCAGTCGCCGGATGAGCTGCCACGAACCGTCGCTGGAACCGTCGTCCACGAAAACCACGTCCAGGGCGTAGCCGTTCCGCCGGGCCACCTCGTCGACCTGGTCCCAAAGGGTCTTGAGGCTTTCTGCTTCGTTGTAGACGGGAATCACCACGGAGAGCATGGAAAGCACTTCCAGCGAGCCATTTTGAATCAACGATCCGACCGCCCACACGTAGGACCGGCTGTGCCGGCCGCCTCAACCGTCGCGGCGTCCACACGACCGCCGGCGCGGCCCAAAATATAGTATAGCCGAAAGAACCAACTCCGACACCAGCCAGACCACGCGCAGCACCGCCGCGCTGGCCACCGCCGCCGCGGCCGGCTCCAAGGGACAGGTGACCAACGCGAAGTAGGGCACCATCAACTCGGCCAGAATCATGTCGCGAACGCCCAGCCCGCCGGGAATCAGCGAAAGGAAGCCCGCCACCATGGCCAGCGAAACGGCCGCCGTATAGTAGGGCAAATGAACCAGCGGCCGCAGACCTTCAACCCCCAGCGCCTCCAGCGTCGCCCAAAGGCTTAACGCCAGGATCACCCAACTGGCGGTCATCAGCACCCAGCCGACGGCCAGTGTGCCGGCACCCAGCGACTGGAGCTTCGTTTGCGTCCGGGGATCGGATCGGGCCACCCGGGCCAGCCGCACGAGAAAGCGAAACACCGCCGGCACGGTGGGCAAGCCGGCCACCACCATCAACCCCAGCGCGGCCGCCAGCAGATCGGCGTGCCCTCGAAACCAGCAGGCCAAAATGGCGGCGGCCAGAAACGCCCCCACCGCCATCATCGTCAAGGTCTCGAAAAAGACACCGGCCGCGGCCACGGCCCGGTTCACCCCCCGGCCGCGCACCAAGCCGGCCCGCAACACCACGACCATCGCCTTGCCGGGAACATACTTGCCCAGGTGGCCGATATAGTAGGCGCGAAGCGCTTCGCCCAACGCCACCGGCTGGCCCAGCACCCGCAGCACGTGCCACCAGAAGATTCCCGCCGGCAAGAGACCGACCAGGTAAATCAGCCCGGCCGCCGCCAGCCAGCCCCAGCGAAGGCTCCAGTCGTAGCCCGACAACTCGCCCGCGGCCTTTCGCAGCGTGTCGCCGACTGCCCACAGCACGAGCACCAGAATGGCCGTCTTCACGGCCAGCAGGAGGACCGTCTTGCCGCGGGACGTGGAAGGGGTCACGAGAATCGGGAGCGAAACGTGGTTTTCTGGAAGCTGGTGGCGTCGATCGTCCGTCCGCCGTGGGGCACGCCCGGCGACGCGCGGGGACCCGGCAAAAACAAGTCCCGCCCCCGACTCGGCCCTGCATTGTGACCGCCTGCCGCGACCGCCGCAAGACGCCCCCGGTGGCGGAAACGCTGGACGCGAGCCCTCGCCTGTGGCAAAGTAGTAGGGTGCCCGGTCCGCTGCCGCCCGTAATGCCCGCAACCGGGCGTGCCGCCCCCCTCGTGCCGGGAAACGGCCACATTCCGAGAGGAGACCGCGATCATGATCCGAACTTGCCTTACCGCGCTTGCCTTGGCGATCGGCTTGACGTTGTCCGCCGGTTTGCCGCCGGCCGGCGCCGACGAACCGGCCGTGAAGCCGCAGCCCAAGCCGGCCTCGCACTCCGAACAGGCCAAGCCGGCGAAGAAAGAGGCCAAGCCGGCGAAGAAAGAGGCCAAGCCAACCAAGAAGAAGGACCCCTACGCCTGGACCAGCATGTTCGACGGCAAGACCCTGGGGAAATGGAAGGTGCCCAACTTCGGCGGCCAGGGCGAGGTCTACGTCAAGGACGGGGCCATCGTGATGGAGATGGGCGATTCGATGACCGGCATCACCTGGACCGGCCCGCTACCCAAGATCAACTACGAGGTCGAGTTGGAAGCCCGGCGAACCAACGGCATCGACTTCTTCGCCACCACGACCTTTCCCGTGGGCAACGACCCTTGCAGCTTCGTCGTGGGCGGCTGGGCGGGCACGGTGATCGGCCTCTCCTGCGTCGATTGGTACGATGCCTCCGACAACATCACCACCGACTTCATGAACTTCGAGGACAAGAAGTGGTACAAGATCCGCATCCGAGTCACCAAGCAGCGGGTGGAATGCTGGATCGGCAACGACAAGAAGGTCGATCTGGCCACCAAGGACCACAAGTTCTCCATCCGCGACGAGGTTGACCTCTGCCGTCCTTTCGGCATCAGCACCTGGTGCACCGAAGGCCAGGTCCGCAAGCTTCGCATCCGCCGGCTCTCGCCCCAGGAAGTGGCCAAGATTCCGGCCAAGGATCGCTGGGAGTGAGG
>CAYZWG010000344.1:4742-6230 GCA_964481605.1 uncultured Planctomycetaceae bacterium | reverse complement strand
CCCTCTCCCGGAGGGAGAGGGGACCTCGTGTCGCCATTCTGCAAAAGTCCAGTTATAATCTGGGGCTACACACGCCCGGCGCCGGGAGGCGCAAAAAAGGAGGGCTCTTGTTCGCCGGCACAAGAGCCCTCGGGTTCGGCTGAACGGACCGGGTGGCAGGGGAGCCACCCTGTCCGTAGACCCACAGCCGGTAACAAGCTATCGGGCGGCCGAGGGCAGCGACTTGAGTTTCCTCCCCTGGACCCGCCCGCGACCGGCGAAAACCACGTAGTAACCACAACCCGACCCGCAACGATCCGCAGCGGCGGCAGGGCTAGCCGAACCGGGTCTTACTTGATCGCCACGATCCCGCGCCATGACGCAAACCGCGAAACTTGCTCTGGAAGATGGTACGGTTTTCACCGGCAAGGCCTTCGGCGCCGAAGGCGAGGTGGACGGCGAGGTTTGTTTCAATACCTCGATGACGGGCTATCAAGAAATCCTCACCGACCCCAGTTACCGGGGGCAAATGGTCGCCATGACCTACCCCGAAATCGGCAACTACGGCGTTAACGCCGAGGACGTGGAAAGCGCCCGGCCGCACCTGGCCGGTTTCATTGTTCGCCAACGGAGCCGGCGGGCGAGCAATTTTCGCGCCGACGGCCAGTTGCACGACTACCTCGCCCACTATGGCGTGGTGGGGCTGGAAGGGATCGACACCCGGGCGCTGGTCCGCCGGCTGCGGATCGAGGGGGCCATGAAGGGCGTCCTCTCGACCGTCGACCTGGACGACGGCAGCCTGGTGGCCAAGGCCAAGGCCAGCCCCGGGCTGGTGGGTCGCGACTTGGTTCGCGAGGTCGTTCCCGACGGTCCCATCGACTGGAAGCAGCCGCTGGGGCATTGGGCACGGCTGACCGGGTCAGCCGAAAGGCCAGCGCCCGGCGGCGACGCCCCCCACGTGGTGGCGCTGGACTTCGGCCTCAAGTGGAACATCGCCCGGCATCTGTTCGACATGGGTTGCCGGGTGACGATTCTGCCCGGCACGGCCGGCGCCGAGGAGGTGCTGGCGCAGCGACCGGACGGGGTGTTTCTCTCCAACGGTCCGGGCGACCCCCAGCCGGTCGTCTACGCCCAACAGACAATCCGCGATTTGCTGGGCAAGAAACCGATTTTCGGCATCTGCCTGGGCCACCAACTTCTCTCGCTGGCCGCTGGGGCGAAGACCTTCAAGCTCAAGTTCGGCCATCGCGGGGCCAACCAGCCGGTGCAGAACAAGGCCACCGGGCGGGTGGAGATCACCACCCAGAACCACGGTTTTGCCGTCCATGCCGAGTCGTTGCCCGACCACCTGGAGGTCACCCATGTCAACCTCAACGACGGCACGATCGAAGGTGTGCGGCACCGGCGGTACCCGGCCTTCAGCGTGCAGTATCACCCCGAGGCCTCGGCCGGGCCCCACGACAGCCACTACCTGTTTGGGCAGTTTCGCCGGATGCTGGGAAAAGGGGT
>CAYZWG010000344.1:0-4642 GCA_964481605.1 uncultured Planctomycetaceae bacterium | reverse complement strand
GGGTCTCCCGACCCCGCCGAAACCGCCGACCGTAGGTCTCCCCCGCCCGCCAGCTAATCTCCCTGTTCGGCACGTTGCCGTTTGGCGAGACCTTGCCCGAAGAAGAGATCGAGCGGGCCTTCGACGACGAGGGCGTTTCGTTTCGCTCCGACTCGTGTAAGATACGGTTTGCAAGTGGCCTATCCGGGGGTCCAGGAGAGGGGCCTTTCGCTCGTGGTACAACAGCACGTGGGGAGTCGGCAGCCATGTTTCGACAATTCATTGTTCTTGCGGTTGTTTTTCCCTTGACGGCCGGCTGGGCCGTTGCGGAAAGCGGCGTTGGGGAGATTCCACGCGATTGGAAACCCGAAGGTATGCGAGTGCTGAGGGTCGTGGAGGCCAGCGCGTCCACGGCACTTGGCCCGCAGTATGCCCCCTCTCAGGCCGTTGATGGCCGCCGAGACACGAAGTGGGTGGCCACGGTTGCACCCAGCGGGAAGTCGCCCCAGTGGATCACGCTCAAGTTGCTCGGGCCGCAGCAAGTCGTCGCGGTGGCGGTGTTTGGCGAGCCGGTGGACAACGACGGCGTGATCGACGGAGCGGTTCAAGTGGAGAACAAGGCCCCGGGGGGGTTTTCCACCGTGGCCGAAATCAAGTCGGCCACCTCGCCCAGTTGGCTGGCCACATTCGAAGCCGTCCAAACCGGCGCCGTCCGCCTGCTGGTCACTCGCTCCGGCGGACCGAGCACGCACACCGACGTATTCGAAATCGTGGTTCTCGGCCGATCGTTGTCGCCGGAGGAACGGAAGGCCCACGCCGCGGAGCACTTGCAGGCGGCCCGCCAGCGGCTGCAAGTGGCGCGGTCGGCCGCGGGACGGGAGTCTCCGGCCCGCCCCCCTGATAGCCTCAAAGCCAAACTCCAACAGCCGAACCAATATGTGCTCGAGGTTGCCGGCGGAATGAAGCTGTTGGAAGATCAACTGCGGGCCGTTTCGGGTGACTTCGGCCGATGGGACTCGCTGGAAGAAACGCAGCGAGGGCAACTGGTCGAGCGAATCGACGCGCTGCTGCTGGGCGCCTGGCAGTTGCCCGATCGGCTGGCTCGGGTCGCGGATATTTGGCCCCCTAGGGCAAAGGACATCGCCTCGGCGCGTCAAGCGGCCGCCAAGGAGGAAATCACGGGGAAGAAGATCGTCGTAGGTCGGGCCAAGGGACGCCTCCGACTGATCAGCAACAAGCTGGTGCTCGACTTGGACGAGACAAGCGGCGCGTGGCAAGCGACCTGGCTCGGCGGCATCCACGCCGCCTTGCGCCGTGCTCAATTCAAGGTCGAAGTCGACGGCAAGGAATACGCTCCGGCAGGTGTCGCCGCCGAAGTGAAACCGATCACCGATCAACTGGGGACGGGGCTGGCGATCGTTCAACGCTGGGGCAAGCCGGTCCAGATCGAACGCCGCCTGCGTGTCTACCGCGATCGGCCGGGCGTGGTGGTCGCCGCCAGCATCACCAACCAGACCGATCAGGACGTCTCCCTGGGCACCGCGCGGATTCTGGACCTGTCGCCGGAAACGGAAGGCTGGTGGTATGCGGGCCGCATTGTCCAGACTCCGGGGGTGGTCTCGGTGGCGGGCATCTCGACCCTGTTCTGTGAGCCGATCGGCGGCGATGGCGACTCCACCGACGCCGAGCGCAACTACGATGGCACGGGTGTGCTGGCGCTTGCCCACCAGGGCCCGGCCGGTGCGTTGGCAGTGGGGTTCTTGACGGGCCTGGAAGCCCGGCCCGAGTTGCACGCGCGGTTCCGCCCGGTGGATGCCGGCACGGCGCTTCTCGCTGAGCAGCGTTTCCTGGGCCGCAAGCTGCGGCCGGGAGAAACGCTGCGACTGGATCCGGTCTACGTTGCGGCCCGGGCCGACCCGTTTGAGGCCCTGGAACACTACGGCGACGCCGTGGCGGCGATGTCGCGCTTGCCGGCGCGCAGGGGCCCCACCTCGCTGTGGTGCAGTTGGTATCCCCTCCGCATGGGAATCAACGAGGACGTGGTGATCGAGAATGCCGCCGTGGCCGCCCGGCACTTCAAGCCGCTGGGCATGGAAGTCATCCAACTCGATCATGGCTGGCAGCGGGGCAACGTCACCGGCGATTGGGTGGCCAACGAACGCTTTCCACACGGGCTGAAGTGGTTGTCGGAACAGCTCAAGTCGCGCTACGGCCTGCGCCTGGGCCTGTGGATCGCGCCCACCGACGTGGCCGACGTCAGCCAGACGTTCAAGCAGCACCCTGATTGGATGCTCAAGGATGACCAGGGCAAGCCGCGGGTCAACTGGCAATGGTACTGGAAGCCGAACCCCAACTGCTACGAACTGGATGCCTCGCATCCGGAGGGGGCGAAGTTTATCGAAGAAACTTTCTCGCGACTCTCCGCCGAGGGTGCAAGCTATTACAAGATCGACTTCATCGCCTCGTGCGGCGGCGAGCAGTTCCACCGGCACGATCCGTATTGCACGCCGGGCTGGGGCGTGCTGCGCCGGGCGATGGAGGCGGTTCGCACCGGTGCCGGTGCCGGCGCCTGGATCCGCTATTGCCAAACGCCGCCCTTGTTGTCGGTGGGCCTGGCCGATAGTGCCTACGGCGGCCCGGACACCTCGGATGCCGGAACGCCGGGCGTGATCGACACCCTGCGGACCAACGCCCGATCGCTGGCCGCCGGCTACTGGATCAACAACCGGCTCTACCGGCGCGAAGTGTGCGACATGAGCGTCGGCATGAAGGGACCGCTCTGGGAGGTGAGGATGAAAATGGCCCTGATGTGCCTGGCCGGGTGCAGCACTTCCTTCAGCGACGACTTCCGGCTGCTGGAGCCCTCGCGGATTCGCTTGATGCAGCGGTGCCTGCCGCCGGGCGGCCCGCCGATGAGGCCGGTTGACCTCCTCCGCCGCACGATCCCCTCCATCTGGCACGTCCACTGCCAGCGAGACTTCGGCCAGTGGGAGGTGGTCGGCCTGTTCAATTTCGAAGATCAGCCCCAAGAACGGACGGTCGAGTTCGCCTCGCTGGGGCTGGATCAACAGAGCAAGGTGGTGGCGTTCGAGTGTTGGGAGGAAAAGCTCCTGGGCGTGCACCAGGGGCGATTGACGCTCGGGTTGCCGCCCCATTCCAGCCGCATCCTCTTTCTGCACCGGCTGGCCGGACGCCCCCAAGTCGTCGGCACGGATATGCACCTGTTGGGCGGGTACCATGAGATCAAGAAGCTGACTTGGGACGCGGACCACCACACGCTCGCGGGAGTGTGCCAGCGAATGCCGGGCATCTCCGGCAAAGTGTACGTCTACGTGCCCGCGGGTTACCAGCCGCACTTCGATTCCCCGCCGCCGGACACCTCTGCCAAGCTGACGAACGTTGGCGGCGAGCTATGGGTGAAAGAGCTTCGTTTCCAAGAGGCTTCCGCCCACTGGACGATCCGCTTCGACAGGGCGGCCGAGTGAAGACCGGCAACGCTGGTCCATGCACTCTTCCCCCAACGGCGGCAACGGGGGTCAGCCCTGGACCCCAGAGGAGAAAGACGCCCTGAAAGCCTGCGTCGACACCTACAAGACCAAGATCCGGCCCTTGGTGCGCGAGGCCGATCTCTATCACATCCTTCCCCGTCCCGACGGCCGGAACCGGGACGGCATCGAGTACTACGACCCGGCCGACGGGAAAGGGGTGATCTACCTGTTCCAACCCTCCGGCCAGACCACCACAGAGGCCATCCGGTTCAAGGGGCTGGATCCCAAGCGGATGTACAGCTTAAACTTCGAGAATGGCACCCTGCCGTCGACCGTCAAGTCCGCCGCAGAACTGATGGACAAAGGACTCCCGGTGAAGCTGAACGGCGGGGAAATGTCGGAACTGATTTTCTTCCAGGTCGCGAGGTGAGGGCTTCGCCAGGTTGGCGCGTGTGCCTCATTTCTTGCATTGTCATTTACTGTGCCGTTCTGTCGGATTTTCGGCGAATTTTGGTGTCGGTCAACCGCCGGCGCGTCCATCTATGGCCCGCTGCAAAAAATGTGCCACACTAACCCAAATCGCGAAACGTTGCAGTTTTTTTCGGACGGGCCATATTGCCCAGGTCTTTCTCCATAAAAACGGCGGTCCAACCAATCGCTCGGTTGGACCGCCGGTAGCATCTTTAACCAGGCTTCTCCGGTTTCCGCCTCCCGGTGAGGCATTTCGCTGTCGCGGCTCGCTAGGCTTTCGCCGGAGTCGGAGCCGGGGCCGGGGCCGGTTCGGCCGGACCCTCGGGTGTGCACCCGGGGGCGGCTTCCTGGCCACCGCAGGACGAACAACTCGGCTTGCAACAAGGCACCGGGCAGCAAACCTTCACCGGAACCTGCTTGCAGACCACCCGCGGCACGCAACGGGTCACCGTGTACGGCACCTTCTTCGGCACCAGTCGCACACAGTTGATCGTCTTGGTGTACTGCACCGGCTTGCAGACCCTGTAGGCACAACGCTTGACGCACTTTTGCGTCACCATCTTGCGAACCCGGTAGCACACCTCTTTCTGACGGCACTCGCGAACCATCCGGCAGACCTTGTAAGAGCAGGTCTTGACCCGCTGCTCACGCACCATCTTGCAAACCTTGTAGGTGCAGGTCCGCTGCTCGGGCACCATCTTGCA
>CAYZWG010000343.1:5023-6231 GCA_964481605.1 uncultured Planctomycetaceae bacterium | reverse complement strand
CCTACCAGCCGCCCCAGCAGCAGCAGTTTCAGTATCGGCCGCCCTACCAGCCGCCGCAGCGGCAATGGGGCAAGTCGTATGGCAAGGGCAAACGGCCCAGTACCTACCCGATGGGTGCGTTGGGCTACGGCTCCCGCGACTTCTCCTTCCGGGGACCCCGATTCGGCTTCTCCTTCGGCGCCTCGCCCTGGCGAGGACGGATGACCATGCCGGGCACGTGGCCGTACCAGCCCCCGTACCAGCCCCCGTACCAGCCCCCGTACCAGCCCCCGTATCAACCTCCGTATCAGCCCCCGTATCAACAGCAGTACCAACAGCAGTTCTATCCACCCCAGACGCAGCAACAGTACGGCAAGGGCAAGAAGGGGGCCCTCGGTTACGGGACCCGCTCGCTGGGCGGCCCCTCCGGGGCGAAATCGCCGAAGGACAAGTCGGCCCGACAGGCCGGCAACTGGAACGATCCGGCGTTCGCGGTGTATGTCGACTTGGGGCTCTTGGCCCATGCCTGGACCACCCGGCAGCCCGCCCTGCTGGCCGACGTCGGACTCCAGTTGGCTGAGGGCGAACGGGTTCTGTTTCGCTCCCACCGGGCAATCTCATCGGGTGAAGTGTTGAAGATTGCCATTCGTGCCGCCGGCGAGAAGGCCGATACGGCCACGCTCGACCGCTTGGCCAAGGCGGTCAAGGGCAAACCCGCGCTGGTCGCGGAAATCGACAAGGCCCGCAAGTCGATTGCCGCCCGGGCCCAGCCGGCGGAAGAGAAGAAGACGCCCAGCAAGCCCAAGCAGAAGGGCACCAAGGAGGCCAAGGGCACCAAGGAGGCCAAGGCGGCGACCGGTGCTCGGAGCCAGTCGGCGGCCTCGGCCAAGAAGCTCGACAAGCTGGCCGCCGCCAGCCGCGACGTGTCCATGCTGCTTCCCCAGCCCGTCCGCCAGGCGTCCAACTGGGGCTTCAGCTATCGGCTGGAGGGGAGCCCCTACGGCTACCTGGCCACCGTGGAGGGCATTCTGGGCAACACCCCGGCCGCCCAAGTGGGGATCGAACCGGGTGATCGTCTCCGACGGATCAACTACTGGCCGATCTACAATGCCCAGCAGGTGGAGAGTGCCCGCGGCTGGGTGCTGTTCGAGGTGATCAACGTACGGACCGGCTGGCCCGAATGGCATTGGGCGTATTTGCCCTAAGAGTGGGGCCGGCTGTGCCGGCCG
>CAYZWG010000343.1:0-4923 GCA_964481605.1 uncultured Planctomycetaceae bacterium | reverse complement strand
GCCGGCCGCCGGGCGTGGTGGTGGTGTGCGTGCGAGACCCCCGTGGAGAGAGCGATCGGAAGGTGCGCGCGTGCGAGCACCCACCCGATGGAGGCAGATCATGCGTGCGGGACGTTGCCACCTGAGAATTGCCGCCTGCGTGGCGTGCCTCCTGGCCGCCAGTTGCAGGCCGCTGTGGGGCCAGTCGCTGCCGCCGGCCGTGTTGATCCGCCTTGTTGAAGGCGGCGTGCCCCAGGTGCTGCCCATCTACGACCTTGGCTGGCCGGAGTTGACCTCGGCCAGAGGGCTGTTGATCTACGCCGATCGCGGCCGGGAAGCCTGGCAAACGCTGCCCACCCAGGGCCGCGCGGCGAACGTGTCCGAGGCGTTGACCATGGTCTCCCGCTTCGCCGCCTCGGCTGACCCGGCGACCGCACCCTCGCCCGGCTGGTTGGCCTCGGCCACGGTGCAGTTGGACCAGATCGTGGGCCAAACGGTGGTCCGCGGCGAGGGATTCTTGACGCCGCCTCACGGCGGATACCTGCTCAACCCGCGGATCACCATCCGCCGCCGCCCCGCCGCCGAGGGCAAGCCGCTAGCGCCGCTGCTTGTCGAGTTGGTCGAGGGCACGCGGACGCTCGTGCGGCTGAAGCTGGCGGCCGGCCGCCAGAAGCTGGCCTGGGACGAAATTCCCGACCTGCCCAAGCCGCTCCAAAACGGCCTTCCGCCGGGCCAATACACGCTCCGGGGGGTCGGCTCCGCGGAGAGCGCGACGTTCACGGTGGAGCCCGAGGAGATTCGCCGCTGGGTGATGGAATTGCCCCACGAACTGGCGGACCGGCTGGGCAGCCGCAAGGGCCCACTCTACCTTCAAGTGGCGGTCGTCCACCTGATGGGCCAGGTCGACGAGTCGCAGGCGCCGCGTCCCTACCTGGCCGACGCCTTGGATTTGCTCGACTCGGTTCCGTCGGCAGAGCTTTCGCCTTACCTCGTTGATCTCCGCCGCCGGCTCGTTTGCCGGCTGGGCGGGCAAGGCCAGGCGGGCGATTCCGCGGCCGAGGCGGCCGCCGGCGCGATCGAGTCGGCTCGCCGCCTGATCGTGCTGGGTCGCTGGGACGAAGCGTTGGAACGGCTCGATTCGCCCCAGCCCGATCGCTCCGCCCGCGACCGGGCCCTGGCCACGCTGTATCGGGCCGTGATTCTCAGCGAGTCGGGCCGGGCCACGGAGGAGACGGCCCGAGCCATGTTTGAACGGTCGATCGAGCAGCTTGGCGACGACCCCCGGGCCTTGTTCCGAGCCCACAACAACTACGCCAACTTTCTCCTGGCACGGTCGCAGGATCGGCTGTATAATCATGCGTTTCAAATCGCCAGCGGCGTATCGCACCCCTTGATCCGATCGGTGATGGCTTGGCGCGAGGCGCTGCTGCACTACCTGGCGGCCTGGGAGTTGGCCGGCCGGGTGGCCCCCCAGGAGCGGCCCGCGGTGATGGCCAACATTGCCCGGCTGTACGCCATTCTGGCCGACGTGATTCGCACGCTCGACCCGCCGATCGCGGGCCGGCGCGGCCTGGAGGACGGCGAGAAGGCGGCCGCCGACTACGCCGCCGCGGCCGCCGGCTGGATCGTGCGGTCGGCGGCCGACTTGGACGACGCCGCGCCCCCCGCCGCGGCCCACGACATCCTGGCCCAATTGGCGCTGCGCCGGGACGACTTTGCGACCTGCCGCGAGCAGGCCGGCAAGGCACTCGACGCCTACCTCCGCGAGGGCGCGCTGGCCGGCGTCGAAAGCGCGTATCGAACGCTGGGGATCGCCGCCCTGGCCGAGTCCCAAGGGGTGGACGATCCGCAGCGGGTCTCCGCCCTGAAGGCCGAAGCCCTCAACCGGCTGGAGTGCAGCCAGATTCTCTCCGACTTCCTTCGCCGCCAGATTCCACCCGACCGGATCGGCTTGAGCCGTGCCGGATTCTTCGCCCGCCGGGCCTACGTCAACGGGCGGATCACCGAACTGCTGCTGGATCGGGGACGCACGGCGGAAGCGTTGGGCCTGGTCGAATCGGCCAAGGCTCGCGGGCTGCAAGACGTGCTCGCGGCGGGCCGGACGAAACGCCCGGCCTCGGCCCTGCCGCCCCGGCAGATCACGGAGATTCTGGCCGACTGGCCCTCGAAAACCGTTGCCCTGGAGTATTTTCTTTCCGACAAGAAGGTGTGGCTGTTCGTCGTCGACACCGGGGGGAAAGTGCGGGCCTATCCGCTTGTCGACGAGCAGGGCCGGCCGCTGGACTCCCGAGAGCTGGTCGCCCGGATACGCGCGTTTCTCTCCCGCATCGACCACCAGGCCGACTCGATGCGTCGCCGGCTGGCGGCCGGCATGGGCTTCGACCACGCGTGGCAGGACGAGCTTCACACGTTCTACCGCCAACTGATTCCCGAGGGCTGCAGGGCGACGCTTCGCCAGGCGGAGACGGTGGTGATCGTGCCCCACCACATTCTTCACTATTTCCCCTTCGTCGCCCTGGTGACCCAACTCGACACCACCCCGCGGACAGCCGAGGAGATGGTCCAACCGCGGTTTCTTTTGGACGAGCCCTTCGCGGTGTGCTATGCCCCATCGCTGGCCGCCTGGGACTTGCTCCGCGAGCGGCCCAACCGGCTCATCCGCCAGGTATCGGCCGTGGGCCTGGTGCATTTCGACCAAGCCCCGCCGCTGCCGGGAGTGGAGCGGGACCTGGCCAATCTGAAAGCGGTGTTCGGGGCGACGCTCAGCACGGTGCTGCCCGGCAAGGAGGCCGTGGAATCGCGGGCCAGGGAGCTGTTTTCGCGGCGGGGGATGTTGTTTGTGGCCACCCACGGAAAGAACGTCGCCGATCGCCCACTCTCCAGCTTCCTGCTCTTTCGGCCGGACGACCACGACGACGGCTACCTGAGCGCGGGGGAAATCTACTCCCTCGACGTGGCCGCCGACCTGGTCGTGTTGAGTGCCTGCTATTCCGGCCTGGCCGACCGTTCCCCCCTGCCGGGCGATGACCTGTTCGGGCTGCGCCGGGCGCTCGTCCACGGGGGTGCCCGCTCGGTGGTGGCCGGGCTGTGGGACGTGTACGACGGCACGGGACCGGAATTGATGGAGCAGTTTTTCCAGGGCCTGGTGGCGGGCAGCAGCGTGCCCAAGGCCCTGGCCGACGGGCAGCGGAAGATGCTGGCGCGTCTGCGGGCGTCGGAGCAGGTGGAGCCCTGGCTGCACCCCTATTTCTGGGCCGTCTACGCGGCGATGGGTGACGACCGAACCCGATTCGACCCCGCCGCGCTCAAGCCGAAATAGCTTCCGGCTGCCGTTTCGAGCGGGATTTGTTCCGCCCAGGGCGAGGCTCCTGCCGTGTTGCCTCCGACGCGAAACAGAAGTGGCACGATACCCGACACCCAAGACCCCGTGTCGGGTGTTACGCCCCGCCGTGCCGGCGGATTGCGGGTTTGGAAACTGCCCGTGGCCACGATCCGTGGCCCCATGTCGGCGCTATTCCAGACCCCATTGCCACTACCCACATTTTGCAGCAAGTTCCTTCATATACTCTTCGATCCTCATCCCGTGTGCATTGGCCAGAGCTTTGAGCGCCGAGCTTGTGACCGATTGCTTTCCCTGTTCGATGCGCCGCAGGTGACGCTCGGTCAGGCCTTCAATTGCTGCTTGTTTCAAACCGCTTTCTTCTCGCAAACTCCGTATCGCCGCACCATATCTACGGTTGAACTCCTCGGTCTTCTTTTGCGCCGCAAGTGCAGTGGTGGGATCGACGATTTGCATCATCTGCTCCCAACCCAGATGAACATCGGCATGTGGCCAGAAGAGAAATCCTCCGTCTTCGTCAATTTCGAATTCCTTCACTCTCCTCTTGGCTCTCCCGATGTACTTTTCCAGCTTCTTAAGCGGCACAGGAAAACGCTCGAAACGCGGTGACAACAACACCAGCTCGTCTCCCTCGACCCAAGCGTCGAGGATCGTGGGCACATCTCTCGACTCAGCCATCGCGCTCATCAGTCGATAAAGAATCTCGGAGATCGACTCAGGGTCCTCCTCGCGGGCAACGTGGATTCGATGTGCATCGCGAATGTCGAGTTGCGGCAGGCGTGATGCCAACGATTCAATCGGCATCCCTTCCGAGAATAGCAGATGCCTTGTTCGCCCGGCTTCTCGCGCCTTTCTTCCAGCCTCGGCGACAATATCTGCCAGGCGAGAGACGAAAATCGTTGTTGTACTCGGCTCCACAGTTTGCGGAACTTTCACATCCTTCCAGTCTTCAAAAGCCAGAAGACTCAGGTTTGACCTCGACCTGCTTGGAATGCGCCGGATTGAGCCGCGACAAAGCTCTCCGTACTTCGAATTCGTAGCCACGATACGAACCGCTCCCTTCTCGCGCGGCCTTGCCAAACGACCGGAAACGCGGCTCTCACTTGCTCGAAGTGTTGCCATTATTCACTCAATCCCCGTGAATCTCTTCCCATTGCTCCCAAAGCTCAAATCGGTATTCCTCGGCCAGCCGTGTGAGCTCTTTCAGTACGCCCCTTGCAGCTCTCTTGCCCGTCCCAACAACTTCGATCATTTCCCCTGGCTCCAGCAGAAAATTCACCTTGACCTCCCATTCTCCCTGCCGCTTGGCATGAAAATGGGGTGGCTCATGGTCTGCCGACCAGAACCAGAGCTTCAGCCCCGGGATTTCAAATAGCTGCACTGTCGCCACGGAAGCTTACCACCTAATCGGACATACGTCAATGGTAGCTTTACTTAAATGTCCGTTAAGAGCAGGCCCTCGCTTGGTGAGATATCGCGGTGTTCTGCTGTTGAATTGCCTTTCTCAAAACCGGACGAGAGGCCCAGCATCAATCGTCTTCTTCGCTGTGTAACTGGACTTTTGCAGAATGGCGACACGAGGTCCCCTCTCCCTCCGGGAGAGG
>CAYZWG010000342.1:0-6267 GCA_964481605.1 uncultured Planctomycetaceae bacterium | reverse complement strand
TCGGGGCTGCCGAACTTCGACCCACTGATGGGCCAGGGCTGGGTCACCATCGCGGCCGGCTCCTCCGTGGCGACGATCACCGTCACGCCGATTGGCGACACGGTGGTGGAAGGCGACGAGACGGTGGTGGTAACACTGGTTGCCGACCAGGGTTATCCGGAAGGCTACGCCGTCGGTTCGCCGAGCAGCGACACCGTAATGATCCTGGATGATTCCGTGAACAACCCGCCCCAAGTCAGCGCCGGAGCGGACGTGACGATCGACGAGGGGGGGACGTTTTCCGGCTCCGGTTCGTTCACCGACCCGGACGCCGACAGTTGGACCGCCACGGTCGACTACGGTGACGGATCGGGACCGCAATCGCTGGTGCTCAACACGGACAAGACGTTCAGTCTCAGCCACGCCTACGCTGACGACGGGGCCTATAACCTGACGGTCACGGTGAACGACAGTGGCAGCGGCCAGGGAACGGACACGGTACTGGTCACAGTGGACAACGTGGCACCGACGTTGACGATTACGGGCCCCTCCTTGGTCAACGAGGACGCGAGCTACACGCTCAGTCTGTCGTCGAGCGATCCGGGTGCCGACACGATTGGCTGCTGGGAGATCAACTGGGGCGACGGCAATATCGAAACGATCGCCGGGAACCCTGGTTCGGTGGCCCACGTCTTCCTCAGTCCCGGCGTTTTCACGATCGCGGCGACCGCCACGGACGAGGACGGCGTGTTTGGTGCTGGTTCCGTTCCAGTGACGGTCGACAACAGCAACGATCCGCCCACGGCGGTGGACGACGATTATCAGACCGACGGCCTCAGCGACCTGGTTGTGAACACGGCGGACGGCGTTCTGGCCAACGACACGGACCCCGACCCGGGCGAGACGCTCACGGCCTGGATCGTCACCGATCCGGCCGAGGGTACGGTCGCACTGCATTCCGACGGTTCGTTCAGCTTCACGCCCGGCACGGGTTTTGCCGGACCGGACACCTTTATCTACGAGGTTCGCGATGCCGCGGGAGTCGCCTCGCAAGGGACAGTGACGATCTCGCTCGACCTGCCCCCGGTGGCGGACGCGGGGGGGCCGTACTCGGTGGTCGAAGGGGGAACGGTGATGCTAGACGGCTCGGCGAGCCACGATCCAGACCAGACGCCCGGGGTCTTGACCCATCTGTGGGACCTGGATGGTGACGGCATCTTCGGGGAGGTGGGGGTCGACGCGACCCGGGGTGACGAGACGGGCACGGGGCCCATCTTTGCGGCCTCCGGCCTGGCCGCTCCCACGTCGGTCACCGTTTCGCTACGGGTCACTGATGGTCTGGGCTTGACCGGCAGCAGCACGGCCACGATCACGATCGACAACAGCGCGCCGACGGCCGACGCGGGCGGGCCATACATCGTGGCGGAAGGCTCGACGATCGCCCTGGACGGCTCCGCTTCGAGCGACCCGGGAGGCGGCGCGTTGAGTTACGCATGGGACCTGGACGGAGACGGCCTGTTTGGCGAGGTGGGCAGCGGTGCGACCCGGGGCGACGAGACGGGCGAATCCCCTTCCTTTTCGGCGGTTGGGGTGGACGGACCGGATTCAGTCGGTGTTTCGCTGCGGGTGTCGGACGGCGAAGGTCTTTCCGACACGGCCGCGGTGACCATCGACGTTACCAACGTGGCCCCCATCGTGGCCGCCGGAGCCGACGTCTGGCTCGACGAGGCGGGAACGTTTTCGAGCCAGGGCACATTCGACGACCCCGGCAGCGGGGATAGCTGGACGGCCACCGTGGACTACGGCGACGGTTTTGGGCAACAGCCGCTTACGCTCAACCCGGACGGCACGTTCTCGCTCGCCCATGCGTTTCCGGGCAGCGGAGTCTACCTGGTGACCGTGGTCGTCCGTGATGACGACGCAGCCGAGGGGAGTGATACCCTGTACGTGATCATCGAGAACCTGCCGCCCACGGCCGCCGCGGGCGGTTCCTATGCGGTCGCCGAAGGCCAATCGATCGTGCTGGATGGATCGGCGTCGAGCGATCCGAGTGGCGGCACGCTCTTCTCCATGTGGGATTTGGATGGGGATGGACGTTTTGCGGAGATCGGCGAGGACGCCCAGCGGGGAGACGAGGTAGGCATTGCCCCGACGTTTGTCGCCACCGACCTGGACGGGCCTGTTTCGGCCACGGTCTGGTTGAAGGTTTTCGATTCTTCCGGGATGTGGGACACGACGACGGCTTCGGTCACTGTTTTGAACAGTGCTCCCATGGCCACCGTGGGCGGTCCCTACGCGGTCGAGGCCGGAGCGGACCTCTTGCTCGACGCGGCCGGTTCCAGCGATCACCCGGCCGACACGCTCAGTTACCAGTGGGACTTGGACGGCGACGGCCTGTTCACCGACGCCGCGGGCGTCTCGGCCACGTTCCATTCGACCACCACCGGCACCTACACCGTGGGCGTTCGTGTCAGCGACGACGACGGGGCATCCACGGTGGACACGGCCCAGGTCACGGTCTATCCGCCCGGGGCCGGCGACGTGGCCGTCACCCGGTTCAGTGCCGAGAAGGTGCTGGAAGGGTCCGGCAGCCGCGACCTGTTGGTCGAGTACGCCGTCACCGATGCCGACGTGAGCCCGTTTACGATCGGCATCTACGCCTCTTCCGGCGGCGTGGAAACGTTGCTGGCCAGCCAGCGGGTGAGCGATCCGGCGGACCTGGCGGTGGGGACCGTGCGGTGGGTGCAGGTAGCGGCCGATTTCGCCGACCCGGGAGACGACTTTTCTCTTCTGGCCGTGGTCGATAGCGATGCGGAGATGCTGGAGCGGAACGAAGCGAACAACCGTCATGCGTTCGACGGGGGGATGTTCCTCGGCACCGATGGCACGGTTTATGTGTTCGGGACCGAAGGGAGTGATTCGATCTCGTTGGAGGAGCCCGACAGTTCGCAGTTGCAGGTGCTGGTGAACAACGAGGATTGGGGCACGCTGGCAGTGCCCTCGGCCGTGCATGTTCGGATGCTCGGCGGCAACGACGTGCTCAGGGCGGCACCGCTTGAGGGCGTGCCGATAGTGGCCTTTGCGGGCGGAGGCGACGACTGGATCGAGAGCGCTGGGGGAGACGATTTGCTTCATGGCGGCCAGGGTAACGACGTGCTCTACGGCGGCGACGGCAACGACACGGTCTTCGGCGAAGCAGGTGGCGACCTCCTTTCCGGCGACGGGGGCAATGACCTGTTGCACGGTGACGCGGCCGCCGGCGGGCAGAACCCGCTCGACGGCGCGGACTCAATCTACGGCGGCGTGGGTAACGATACCATCTATGGTGACGACGGAGACGACGCGGTCTTTGCCGGCTTGGGGAACGACTCCTTGCTGGGCGGATTTGGCGCGGACGAGCTGCACGGAGAGGAGGGCAGCGATTCGCTCTTTGGCGAAGCAGGCGGCGACACGCTCTGGGGCGAGGCGGGCGACGACCAACTCACGGCTGGCGAAGACGACGACAGCGCCTATGGCGGTGCAGGTGTAGACGTGATCGACGGCGGTCCGGGCGAGGACGCCCTGTTTGGCGAAGACGGGGACGACGTGCTCCTTGGGGGAGCGGGAAACGACCTCCTTTTCGGCGGTGGGGAGAACGATTCCCTGGTGGGTTCCGAGGGGAATGATTCCATCGCGGGAGGCTCCGGCGCCGACACGCTCTTGGGCGGCTATGGCGACGATACGCTGGCCGGGGAGGCCGGTAACGACCTGCTGCAAGGCGACACGGGCAGCACGGGGCAAGACCCGCTCTCCGGCGACGACTCGCTGGACGGTGGAGCCGGGAGCGATATTCTCTATGGCGAGGACGGAAAGGACACGCTGCTGGGCGGTGCGGACACCGACGTGCTGCGCGGTGGCTTCGGTGCGGACGGCCTCTATGGCGGCGACGGCGACGACGCCCTGTATGGCGAGGAAGGCGACGATATTCTCTACGGCGAAGAGGGAAGCGACTTTCTCGACGGCGGCCCGGCCGGCCCCGCGGGCGATGTCTTCTTCGGCGGCGCGGGAATCGACAATCCCGAAGTCGTCGACGACAGCCAGACCGAGTATGTGGAAGTGGGCACGTGGTCGGACTCCGCCGCCGGTTTCTCGGGCCGGCAGCGATCGCACGCCGCCGGCTCGGGCAGCAACCGAGCCCGCTGGACGTTTTCCGGAGTGGCCGCCGACAGCTACGCGGTCCACGTTACCTGGGCGGACGACGCTGCACTTTCCCTCGCGACGAATGCACCCTTTGCGGTGTTCGACGACACGGCCTTGCTGGGGACCGTGCTCGTCGACCAAACTGCCCCACCGGCCGACAGCACCGTGGCCGGCGCCGCTTGGCGTTACCTGGGGACTTTCGCCGTCAGTTCGGGGAGCCTGGTGGTCGAATTGCGCGACGATGCCGACGGGACGGTTCTGGCCGACGCGGTGCGGCTGGTGCGCCAGAACACGGCGCCTTCGGTCGATGCGGGGATGGACACGACGCTCGATGAAGGCGATTCCCTCAATCTTGTCGGTTCCTTCAGCGACGTCGATGCGGACACGTGGACGGCCGTGGTCGACTACGGCGACGGATCGGGCTTGCAGACGCTCGGTCTCAATGCCGACAAGACCTATTCCCTCGACCACACCTATGCGGACGACGGCATCTTCACCGTGACCGTCAGCGTCACCGATAGCGAAGGAGGCACCGGAAGCGACACCCTGGTGGTGACCGTGGGCAACGTAGCGGCCGCGCTCACCGTCAGCGGTAACGCTTCGGTCACGCGAGAAGCCGAATACACGCTCGACCTGAGCGTCACCGACCCGGGCCAGGACACGATTTCTTCGTGGCAAGTCGATTGGGGAGACGGTACGGTCGATACGATCGCCGGTGGTTCGACCTCGGCCACACACGTCTACAACTCGGCCAGCGCGATTTTCACGATCCTCGCCTCGGCAACCGACGAGGACGGCACTTTTGACGCCCCTTCGCTGGACGTCATGGTGCAAGAGCCGGAGGTGGAAATCAGCCTTACCGACGGGACCATCGTCGCAGAGGGAACCGGGCTGGTCGATTTCGGCTCGACTCCGCTCGGCACGCCGGTGCCGATCGCCTGCTGGATCGAAAACCTCGGCACGGGCGACCTGCTGCTGGGTCCGAGCTCGCTCGTGCTCCCACCGGGATTCGAGCAGGTCATTGATTTCCAACCAACGGTCGCCCCGGGCGAGAAAACGCTCCTTTTGATCCAGTTCGACGCCAGCGCGGCGGGGACGTTCAGCGGCGAGGTCTCCTTCACCACCAACGATGTCGACGAGGACCCGGTCAACTTCACCGTTACGGCCGACGTCACGGCACCCAGTGGCCCGGTCACGATGGACTCCTTCGGCCTCTACAAGGACACGGGCACGGCCGACGATCAGACGACCGCCAACCCCACCCTGGCCGGCAGCGTGGGCGGCGACTTCGCCGGCGGCTACGTGGTGGTCGAGTTCGATCACGACCAGGACCACACGACGCAGAACGGTTCGGTTACGGTGACCAGCAGTCCGGGCGATTTTCTTTACGATCCCCGCGATACCGATGCGTCGCTGACCGGATACGCGGGCCCGCTGACCGTTTCCTACCGGCTGGTCGAGTACGACGCCGTGGGTTCTCTCACGAGTACCGGCGCGTGGATCGACTTTGCCTACACGCTGGTGGCGCCGCCCGCGGCAAGCGTGGGCATTTCCAGCCTCGCGCTGCGAGACGACACGGGCGATTCCGGCACGGACGGGGTAACGTCCGATCCCACCTTGATCGCCCACGTGGGATCAGCCAACGCATCGGTTCCCTGCCTGGTCGAGTTCGAAGTGGACGGCACGCTGCAGGGTCAGGCCGTGACCGAGGAGGACGGAAACGCTGTTTACGTTCCCAGCGGCCTGTCCTACGGCGTGGCTGCCAGCGTTCGGGCAAGAGTTCTGGACTGGGACACGGCCTATGCCATGTATCTCGAGAGCGGTTGGTCGGACCCGGTTTCGCTGACCCTTCGGCAAGACCCGCCACCCGTGATTACCGAACTCAAGTTGGCCAACGATACGGGCCTCGACGCCACGGACGGCGTGTCGACGGATGTGACGCTGGCTGGCCGGGTTGATCCCACGGCCGTGTCCGGGGCGAACCTGAAGGTGGAGTTCGACCACGACGCGGACGATGTGATTGACGGCACGGCTTGGACGGATGAGGAGGGAGCCTTCAGCTACGTTCCTCGCGGCGTGGTGGCAGGGCAGGCCACCACGGTTCGTGCC
>CAYZWG010000341.1:1483-6275 GCA_964481605.1 uncultured Planctomycetaceae bacterium | reverse complement strand
GGCCTCGCCCGGGGGCAACTTCTGGTTCATCTTGATCGGCTGGCCCACGTCCGGCTCCGAGCGGCGGTACAACTCCATCGCCTGGCGCACCAGGCGGACGGACTGCACCACTTCCAACATGCGAACGTAGAAGCGGTGCCAGCAGTCCCCCAGCACGGCCTCCGGCGGAACCGGCGGATAGGGCTGATCTTGAGGATAGCGGCCGTCCGTCTGGGCAATGATCTCGAAGTCGTAGTCCTCGTAGATTCGCCTGTAGCAGGGTTCGCCGTGGCGGCGGAGGTCCCAGGCCATGCCGCTTGCGCGCAACACCGGACCGGTGCAGCCGTAGGCGATGGCCGTCTGGACCGGCAGCACGCCGATTCCCGCGGTGCGGCGAACGAAGATTTCGTTGCTGGTGAGCACGGCGTGCAGCTCGTCGATCACCGGGTCGAGCTCGTCGAGACACTTCTCGCATTGATCGAGCCATGCGGGCGGCAAATCGGCCGCCACGCCGCCCGCGGTGATGTAGCTGTAGGTGAGCCGGGCACCGCAGACCGCCTCGAACAGGTCGAGAATCTTTTCCCGCTCGCGGAAACAGTAGAGAAACGGGGTGAAGCTGCCCAGGTCGAGCCCGTAGGTGCCCGCCGCCACCAGGTGGCTGGCAATCCGGCCCAACTCAGAGATCATCACTCGCAGGTGCCGGGCCCTGGCGGGGATTTCCAACCCCAGTAGCTTCTCCACGGTCATCGCCCAGCCGAGATTCATGTTCATTCCGGCCAGGTAGTCCATCCGGTCGGTGTAGGGAAGCCACTGGCGAGGGGCCAGGTTTTCGCCGATCTTTTCGGCCGAGCGGTGCAAGTAGCCGATGTGCGGGACAACCTCGGAGACGACTTCGCCGTCGGCCCTCAGCACCAGCCGCAACACCCCGTGGGTGCTGGGGTGCTGGGGTCCCATGTTGATCAGCATCTCGTCCGTGCGGACGTCGAATTCGACCAGCTCGGGATCGACGCGTTGGATCACCATGCTGCTACCTCGCCCGAATCCCGTGATATTCGACCGGCATTTCGTAGTCTTTGCGGAGTGGATGGCCGACCCAGTCTTCCGGGCAGAGGATTCGCCGCAGGTCGGGATGCCCCACGAATCGTACTCCGCAGAGGTCGAAGACTTCCCGCTCGTGCCAGTCGGCCGTGGGCCAGAGGTCCGAGACGGTGGGCACCTCGGGCAGGCTGCCCACCACGTTGTCCTTCCACCGCGGCAGCACCACCCGCAACACGAGCCGGTGGCTCCGCGTCGTGCTCGACAGGTGGTAGAGCAACTCGAAGTGGGGTTGCCAGTCGATTTTTTTGGCCTTCTTGGGATCGGGCTGGAGATAGTCGACGCCGCTGATGCAGTGGAGGAAGTTGAACTCCAACTCGGGCTCGTCGCGGAGGTAGAGGCAGATTTCTGCCAGCCGCGGGCCGCGGACCTCGATCCAGGGGTCCACCGCCTCGGCGTCGCTACGGACGACGTCGTCGCCGAACCGGGCTTGCAGCATTTGGGCGATCGTGGGGGTGTCCATCGAGGGATGCCTCAGCCGGCGGCCTTTGTCGGGGGGGAGGAGGCGGCGACGGGGCGCTCGGAAGGCTGGGCCAGGGGCGATGCGTCGCCCACCGCGCGGACCCAGTTCAGGTCGCCCCGATACCAGACGTAGGCGAAACCGACCATCAACACGGCGAAAAAGACGGCGATGTCGATCATCGCTGCCAGGGCCAGCGTGCCGCCCAACTGCTCCACGCTGCGGCCGGGAAAATCCGCTTGGGCCATTGTCTCGGCGACCGCCGCAGGGGGCAGCCCCAACTCCTCCAGCTTCTGTTGGACCGGGTTGGCCGGGGCTTCGGCGGCGGGGACCGACAACGCCGGGTCCATCAATTGGGTGGCCTTGCCGAACACCGTGGCCCAGGGGAAGAAGAAGGCGACTTCCACGTCGAAAACGATGAACAACAGGGCAACGACGTAGAAGCGAAGGTCGAACTGCACGAACGCGGAGCCGACCGGCGGCTCGCCACATTCGTAGACCTCGCCTTTCTCGGGCGACGGGGCGCGGGCGCGCAACAACCGGCCCATCAGCAGGGCAACGAAAATCGCCAAAAACCCCACGATCGCAAACAGACTGAGATAACCGACGATGAGAGTCCCGCTGGAGGCCATCGGCTGGAAGACCCGTCTCTGGAAGTCGCGCCCCGAGCGAGGGGGGCGCGGCGTGAACGCTTCGCCCTGCGCAAGCCGAAGCTGGTAAAAACCAAGTATTCTAGGCGATCCCAGGGGGATTGCAACCCGGCCAAGGTCTGCCCGAAGACGAAAGCCCCATGGGAGGGGCTGGGTTGGGGAGCTTGCAGGCCGGGTCGCGGGCCGGCCTACAGCCCCGTAGGGCCGGCTGCCCAGAAAGACGAGAACCCGCCGATCAACTGAAGAACTCGTCGTGGCGCATCACGCCCGACTCCTCCTCCACCTCGGTGTGAGTCTGCCACCGCCAGCGCCGCGGGGCCCTCTTCTTCTCCTTGCGGACGGCCGTCCGCTGGAGCACCCTGAGGCCGAGCATCGCGCGGATTCGGTCCCAGAGCGTGGGCTCCAGCTCGTACTCCACCTCGACGATTTCCGCCGGCGGCTCCGGCTCGAGGTAGACCTTGCGCATCGAGGCCTTGTTGCCGAAATCCCCGCCGCATCGACTGCACGGATACTCATGCTTGGGGGCCTTGACCGCGTGGCCGCACGACTTGCACACGTAGCGATATTCCCAAGGTCCGTAGCCGTAATGCTTTTCGGTCATGGTCGGCGTCCAGGACGGGACTGGCTCAAGGGGCGTACCGGTGACTGGCGCGTTGCTTCCACCGGCACGGGGCCGGTGCGGGAAAAGTCGTAAGTGGTGCGATTCAACGGAATGGTAGGATAGGATGGATGGGGCGATCGTTGCCAGAGGAAAGGCAAACCGGCAACCCCAGGGTTTTCCGACAAAATCTAGTATACTCGGGTGATTGGGCCGCACCAAGACTTTCGCCCGGCGGGTGCCGAGCGCGGGCGGCCGGTTTCGAGAAGCAAGCGGTCGACTCCCCCCGGGAGAAGTGCATGGAGCCACTCTGGATTTGCGTGCTGGGTGGCTCGGCCGTGCTGCTGGTGGTCAGTCTGCTGGGCGAACTGGGGCTGGCGCTGGCCCTGGACGGCCGGGGCGACAAGCCCCAGCGCCGGCAAGGCGAAGCATCGCGGCAACGGAGTCTGGCCCGGTTCGCGGCCAATCTGCCCGACGTCGAGCAGGTTGGAGAAGAGGAGTTTCTGGTGGTGCTGTGCCGGCGGCTGGGATCGCGATTCGAGCACGGGCCGGGGCGGTTCACGGTGTGGTCCAACTACGTTTTTCGTTGGGGGGGGCTCTTCTGTCGCCGATTGCGTACGGTGGAAAACACCCGCCTGCTGTTTCGATATTGCCGGCGTGCGCTGTGCCACCAGATGGCCCAGGCGATGGTCGACGTGGCCACCGAGGCCGGCCTGAAAGCCCGGGTGGTGGGACTGGACGGCCATGTGGTCGCCGAGGCCCACTACGGCGGCGGCTGGCACGGCTTCGATCCGGACTACGGGGTCTGCTATCGTGATGGGGGGAGAATCCTCTCCGTGGAGGAGGTTGCCGGCGACCGGCAGGCCGCCGCACGCATTTACCGGCATCAGCGATTTCTCGCCGGTAGCGAGGAGGTTTTGCGGATTTTAGGGCGGCAGCGGATCACGGCCGTGCCGCCGGGAGGACATCTTTCCCCGGTCACGACGCGTTGCCAAGGGCTGCTGGGTGGGTTGAAATGGATCCTTGCCGGGGCGGGTCTGGCGGCGGCAGCCGTGATGTTGATCCGCTGAGCAGCGCCGGCTGTGCGGAGCCGAAAAGTGGCTGGTGCTGCGAAGGGCGGCAACCGGCCGGCACAGCCGGCCCTACCGTTGTTGATGAAAAGCATTTCGCACCGTCGCACGCATACTGAAAGCAGCAGCGCCATGGGCCCCGCCAGTCTCCGCTATCAGGCAGGACGGCTGCTGCACGCGGCGAAGCGGCGTCGCTGGTCGGGCCGCATCGAGCGGATTTACCGGGAGATTGTGGCCGGCTGGGACCAGGCGGCGTTCGTCGAGCGGTTTCGGCCCTTTTGGAATCCTTTTCCTTGCCTTGCCTCCGCCAAGTTTCTCGACCTGGACGTCTGGTTCCGCGAGGCGATCTTCCGCTATCTCTTGATGGACCTGCCGTCTGGTCGGCCGGTTCGGGTTCTCGACCTGGGGGCCGGCACGGGCTACTTCCTGGTGGTCTGCCGGCAGATGGGCCACGAGGTTCTGGGACTCGACGTGGAGGGCGATCCGCTCTACGACGCCTGTTTCGATTATTTTGACCTTCCCCGTCTCGTTCACCGGATCGAGCCCGATCGGCCCCTGCCCGAGACGGGCTCGCCGTTCGATCTGGTCACCGCTTTTATGACCGGCTTCAATCAGGACGCCAACGAGATTCCCTGGGGCCCGCGGCCGTGGCGGTTTCTGCTGGACGAGGTCCGGAGCCGCTTGAACGGGGGCGGACGATTCGTGGTGAAATTCAATCTCAATCGACCCACGGGCCGGTTCTACTCCGCCGAGGTGGAACGCGTGATGCAGCGGCATCGCGGGTTTCGCGCCCGTTTTTCCAAGGACTACGTGTTTCTGACCGCCCGATGACCGACGTTGTTTGCGCTCATTGGAAAGCGTCACTTTGGGCTCCTCCCCACCGGGCTTGCCCCGGTGGCTAACCTACTCGTTCCCAAGCTCCGGCTTGGGAACGAGAACG
>CAYZWG010000341.1:0-1383 GCA_964481605.1 uncultured Planctomycetaceae bacterium | reverse complement strand
ATCCGAATCCCCCCCGCACACGAGACCCGCCGGCCGGGAATGCACCGGGGGCTGCCCCGTGCGCCAGGTGGTCTGGCTCGTCGCCTTGGCGTTGATCCTGCGATTGGCCGCGGGCGTGGCGTGGCAGGCGCGATTGGCCGACGGGGGGTTCTTCTTCGGCGACAGCCAGGGCTACTGGGTGCTGGGACGGGCCGTGGCCGCGGGCGGGCCCTACGAAATGGGCCCGGGTGGGCCGAAGGTGTTTCGCGCGCCCGGCTATCCGGCCGTGTTGGCGCCGTTGTTTTGGCTATTTGGCCGGCAGCCGCCGATCTTGGCCGCCCGGGCGGAATCGGCCTTGCTGGGCTCGCTGGGGGTGGCCCTGGTTTGGATGCTGGGGCGGCGGCTGTTCGGCGGCCGGGCAGGGCTCTGGGCGGGCCTTCTGGCGGCCGTTTATCCGGGCCTGGTGGTGTTGGGGGCGCTGGTGCTCAGCGAGGCGCCGTTCTGCGCCCTCTTGCCGGCCAACTTGCTCTTGTGGACGGCCGCCTGGCAGGCGACTTCCCGGCGGCGAACGATTGCCCTGGCCTTGCTGACCGGACTGGTCGCCGCCGCCACCACGCTGGTCCGCCCCAGTTGGCTCTTGTTCGTGCCGCTGGGGGTGGGCCTGGGGGTTGCCTTCGGTCGGCCCCGGGGTCGCCACCTGGCGGTCGGCGGCTGCGTGTTGCTGGGGCTGGTGGCGGGGATGCTCCCCTGGTGGGTTCGCAACGCCCGCGTGACCGGACATTTTGTTCCCACCACGCTTCAGGTGGGGGCCAGTCTCTACGACGGCCTCCATCCCGGGGCGACCGGCGCCAGCAACATGGCCTACGTGCCGGAGTTCGTCGCCGCCGAACGACGGGCCGAGGCCCAGGGAAGGGCCGATTTGGACGAACCGTTCGAATGGCGGCTCGATCGGCGAATGAAGCGGGCCGCGCTGGACTGGGCCCGAGACCACCCGGGGCGGGTGATCGAGCTGGCGGCGGTCAAGTTCCTGCGAACCTGGAACCTTTGGCCCAACGAGCCGGCGCTGGCCCGCTGGGGCGTGCCCGTCGTGGTGCTGGCCGGCTACGTGCCGATCTTGGCGCTGGCCCTGATCGGCATTTTCACCAGTTCGCGGCGCGGCTGGCCCTATGTTCTCTGCTGGCTCCCGGCGGCGTACCTGAGCAGCCTGCACATGGTGTTCGTGGGGTCGCTGCGTTATCGCCAGCCGGCCATGCTGGGGCTGATCGTGCTGGCGGCCGGAGTGCTCGCTTCCGCCGGCCGGCGCTGGCGGTCGCGCTGCGATAGTCTGTAGGCTCAGGGCGGGCTTGAATGAAGCGTTCGGCGCGGGTCTCCTGACCCCGCCGGTGGCCTGACCGAAGGTCTCTC
>CAYZWG010000340.1:2474-6276 GCA_964481605.1 uncultured Planctomycetaceae bacterium | reverse complement strand
CGCAGATCGACGTCGTCGAGTCCCTTGTTTCGCCCGCGATTGAGGGTAAACACCAGCGGCCCCCGCATCACGGCCACGCACCCCGCCTGGGCCTTTCGCCCCCGCACGAGTCGCCAGGGCATGGGCATCTCCAGGTCGACCCGGTCGCCCGAGCGCCACGCGCGGTCCAGCCGGAACCAAGTCCCCGGCCGGACGTCGCCGGCGGCGGCCGCGCCGTTGAGCGAGACCTTGGCCCCGGCCGCCCAGCGGGGAATCCTCAGCGCCAGCGGAAACGTCTTCGCCACGCTGGGCTCGACGAACAGGCGCACCCGGCCCGAGTGCGGGTAGTCGGTCTGCTGGCGAATCTCGACCGTGGCCCCGTCGTCCAAGGGCACCGTCACCGTACCGGCGGTGTAGAGGTTGACCGCGGCTCCGCCGTCCGCACGATAGACCACCATGCCGGGCAACTCGGCGATGATCCGGCGGTAATTGTTGGGGCAGCAATAGGTGTCGCCCTCGAAGTATTGGCGAGGGCCGTCGAAGGGCGTGTAGTAGCGGATGCGACGGCCGTCGGGCGACTGCGCGGCGAAGAGGGTGTTGTAGATCGCCCGCTCCATGATGTCGCCGTAGAGCGTCTGGCCCTCCCGCCGCAGCAGTTCGTCCATCAGCCGAATCAGGTAGGCCGTGGCGCAGGTCTCGCCCAGGTTGATCGTGCCCGTCTGCGTGTCGTGCCAGCACTCGTGGTCGCCGCAGGCGCCGGTAATCACCAGGCCGTCGCGGCGGGTGAGAAAGTCGACCACCTCGTGGGCGGGCGCGGTCAGGCGGGGGTCGGGCTGGATGCGATCCAGTCGCAACTGCGCCACGCAACGGCAGATGTGGGCGTAGGCGTGGCCCTCGATCGGGCCCCAGCGGCCGGTGACGATGCGGGCTTTCCACTGGGGCAGCTTCCTCTGCTTGACGCAGAAGTCCAGGTAGCGCCGGTCGCCGCTGGCCTGGTAGAGGGCGAGCATGGCCGACTCCAGGCCGGTGACCGCCATGTGGACGGTGATTTGGCCGTGGCCCGGCTTGGCCTGGGGGTTCGCCGACCATCCTCGCACGATGTAGTCGGCCAGTCGCTTGGCGGCGGCCAGCGATTTCTCCTCCGCGAAGAACTGATGGTCGGCGGTCAGGCCCAGCACGAGGTATCCCATTTCGTGGATATCCCACAGCGTCCAGAGCCGCTTTTCGGGCTTCATCATGCCCAGGTAGCCGTCCGGCTGTTGGGCCTGGATGGCCTTTTCCACCAGGTGTCGCTTCAGCGCCAGCACCTGATCGTCGCCGGTGTAGGCTGCCAGGCGCACGGCGGCGTCGATCAGTTTGCCCAGGCCCACGTATCCGCCGTCGCGGTTCCTTTCGGCAAACGGCCGAAGGAAGTCGCCGTCCGCATCGAGCACGAGCAGGTTGTTGTGGACCGTGACGTCGATCCGCCGCCCGATCTCGCCGCCGAGTTTCACTTGCCGCACGTCGACCGGAGTCATACGGTCGGCGGCGGGGGCGGGTTGCCCCGGCAGCAGACCAATCGCCACCAACAGCGAGGCGACGATCGGTAGCGACGCCGAGTGTGCCAAGGTGCCGGCAGTAGGCATGGGTATCTCCTCTTGGGCGCGAGGTGGCCGCTGACCAGGGGCTTGTTCTCGGACGGGACGTACGAGACGATCGGGATCAAACGCGTCGCGTCCCATCCTACAAATCCCGGCGGAGTCCCGTCAATCGCCGGGGGGCGTGGCGGGGTCGGGAGACCCGCGCCGAACAAGGGGCGCGGCGCGCCTGCTGTAGGCCGGGTCGTGACCCGGCATGGCCTGCTGCCCGTCTTGGCGGCAACAAGATCAGCCCTGGAAATGTTTCTCCTGCCCAGTGACGGCCCCCAGAGAATTTAGGCAAGCGGGGCCGTTTGGTTGTTGACTTCTGCCCACCAACAATTAAAATCGGCGTCCAACGGCAGAGTCAGAGGTAGCGGAGTGCCCCCGCTTTTGGGGTATGCGTCGGGTTCAGGACTACTCGAAGTCAAATTCGCTCGGTCAACCCCTCTGGATCTTGTCTTGCTGCCGTTTTCGCTCGCGAGGTTGAGGTCCATCGAGTCTCCCGGCGCCGATGGCGTGCGCGCGGGCCGAAACCGACGCGCCAATAACCTTCCATGTTTTCTGCTGCAATTCTGGACCCTTGGAGACAGCCCATGACTTCCGCGAATTCTTCCACACCAGAGAACGAGGCCTTGTTGACGAAGATCGGGGCAATCGAGCAAGAGGTGGCGTCCGTCAAGGTGGTCGTGCGGCGAGCCGCCAGAATCAGGCTTGTGCTGCTGGTGGCGGTGCTGGCCCTGATCGTGGGGGCCCTGTGGAGTTTCTACCATTTGGCCCGCCAGTTCGGCTCGAAAGAGAATCTCAACCTCCTGGCCACCGAGGCCCGCCAGCGCGTCGACGACAGCTCCGGTGCCGCCATCAAGGAAGTTCGGGCACTGATCGAGAGCTCGAGGCCCGTCCTCACGAAGGCCTTTTCCCAGCAGGTCGAGGCCGATATGCCCAAGTACAGCGAAGCCATCACCCACCAGCGCGACATCCTGGTGAACAACCTCCAGGATCAACTGAGCAAGAAAGTCGCCGCCCATTATGAACAGTCGGGGAAAAAATACCAGGCGATTTTGCAAGAGGAGTTTCCCCAGGTCAAGGATCCCGAACTGCTCGTCCAACTCTATGGCAGTATCGAAAAGATCATGGATAAGTTGGTGGAAAAATATTACTCCGAACAACTACGCGGCGAGGTTCAGGAACTGAGCGATACCTGGGTCGAGTTCGACATGGCCGACCTTCCCGCCAAGGGAGACCCTCCCCTCCAGCAGCAGTTCATGGCCAGCTTGTTGCAACTGGCCGCCTTCCAACTCAACGGCGAGTCCGGTCCCTGAGCAAGACCCCCGGAAGCGTCGCCCAAGTCGCTTCACGCAACCATCGTTCGGATTCCAGGGAACAGGGCCTTTCCTCACCCAAAAGTTCATCCACTCGTTGAAAAGGTAGACCATCATGGCTGCACCCCAAACACTGAACCAGCGAGCCGAAGCCGCCCATCGTCAACTGAAAAAACTCCGCCGCCACTTCCAACGGGGAGCCTGGATCACCACGATTGTCGGTTTCGGCCTGCTCCTGTTGGTGAGCGGATATTACTATTACGGCTACTCGGAAATCTCCGCCCTGCGAGACCCCGAGCTGATTGTCTCTCTGGTCGGCGACATGCTCGACCAGCGAATCCCCCAGGTCCGCAAGGCCCTTGAAGCCCGAATCGAAAAGAACGCCTCCGCCTGGGCGGAACAAGCCAGCCAGCAAGTCCTGACAGCCATCCCGCCGCTCCGCGAACACCTGGAAGAGGCGGCCTCCCAAAAAGCGGATGCCGTGATCGCCCAACTCGACGTGATGAGCGAAAAGGAGTTCCGCAGACTCCTCAAAGAGAACCGCTCCACCGTGCAACAAGCCATCCAACAATTGCAAAACGACGAAGAACTGTCCGACGACGTGACCGCGACACTCCAGCAGGCACTGGAAAAAGAACTGCAAGTCAACATGAAAGACCAGGCGGAAGTCCTTCTCGCCGTGGTCAGCGATCTCAACAAGAACATGAAAATACTCCACCAGGGCAAGGACCTCTCTCCCCAACAGAAGGCCCAGCGCCGCGTGCTGATGATCGCCAGACGACTGCAAAAGGAGAACGTCGGGGATATCCGTCTCGACAAACTCTCCTCCCCCGTCGCCGAAGAGGTCGCCCAGCAGTTGGAACAAGCACGCCAGCAGAAGGAAGC
>CAYZWG010000340.1:0-2374 GCA_964481605.1 uncultured Planctomycetaceae bacterium | reverse complement strand
GACGATAAAACGCAAGCCGCTGCCGCCAAACCCAGTCCACCAAAAGAGGAAAAGAAAAAACTCTCCGACGACGCAAAAGCCGCCAAACCCGAGGCAAAGAAAAGCTGACCCGCGGGAGGACAAGGCTCGCGCTGCCGGATCACCTGGTTCCCAAGCTCCAGCTTGGGAACCCGCGACCGGAGAGTTTTGCTCCATCGTGGGCCGAGCGGACCTCCACGGCAGTGCGGTCCCAAGCTGGAGCTTGGGACCGAGACAAGGACCCGGCCTCGCGTGCGGGCTTTCCGCAACAGAAGCAAATTACGCCCGCCAGCCGTCCTCACCCAACAACGGCACGAACCGGCAAGCACACAGGTCGCTGGGCTGGGGCTCGCCCTGGCGTTTGCGGATCGCCCGCAACATCTGGTGCTCCATGCCACCCAGTGGAATCACCAGGATGCCCCCCTCGGCCAGTTGCTCGAACAACGCCGCAGGGCATCGCTCCGCCGCGGCGGTGACCATGATCCGGTCGTAGGGGGCCCGCGCCGGGTAGCCCAGCGTGCCGTCGCCCACCACCAGCACCACGTTGCCGTAGCCCAACTCCTCCAACCGCCGGCCGGCCGCCTCGCTCAACTCCCGGTGACGCTCCACCGAAACCACCTCGGCCGCCAACTCCGCCAGCACCGCCGCCTGGTACCCGCTGCCCGTGCCGATCTCCAGCACCTTCTCCCGGCCGCCCAACTCCAGCGCCTGCGTCATCAGGGCGACAATGTAGGGCTGGCTGATCGTCTGGCCGCAGTCGATCGGCAGGGCCCCGTCGTCGTAGGCCTGCTCCCCCAGCGCCCGGGGCACAAACTCCTCCCGCGGCACCTCGGCCATCGCCCCCAGCACACGGCGATCGTGAATACCCCGCCGGCACAGATGCTTCCGCAGCATCCGCTGCCTCGCAAGTTGAAGATTGGAAGCGGTCATCTCGCCAAAGCCGATTTCCCCCCTCGCGCCCGGGTTCGATTCTACCACGTGGTTTTCCCTCCGGACCAGGGCGGGCGGCCGGATTCGACCCATCGCCCCTCCCACCGCGTTGCATGGCCACGCCTCCCGCGACATACTCAGTGGCCGTCTGCCTCGTTGCGACCTTGGCTCCCGCCGGGTCGCTCAGTAGGGCCGGCTGTGCCGGCCGGTTGCCGCATTTCGCAGCGCCAGCCACGTTTCGGCCGGCACAGCCGGCCCTACGGGGCTACTCCAGCCACGAGCGCGACGCCTCGGCAAACACGATCACAGCGATCTACCTGGCCGAGCTGGCGATTCCCCAGTGAGATCCGCACTTGCCGCTCTCTTCTCGGATACAAAACCACCAGCATCACCATCACGCAAGAGGAAAAGTGCCATGAGCAGGATTCCCCTTCTGGAGTCATCGCCCTCCAATCTCTTCGACCGCCGGTCCTGGCTTTCCCATTCAGCCGCCGCGCTGGTCTCGCTGGCGGCGGCCGATTGCCTCTTGCCGCCGGCCGCCCGTGCCGCCGGGGCCGCCGACGGCCTCGAACCCCTCAACCGCTTTCCCCGCATGGTCCAGCGGTTCTACGTCCGCCGCGTTCGCCAGGCCGAGGCCGACGCCGCACGCCGGCGGGCCCAGCTCCACACCAAGGCCGACGCCCAAGCCTACGTGCGGAGCGTGCGAGAAAAGATCGCCCGCTGCTTCGGGCCCTTTCCCCCCAAGACCCCCTTGAACCCACGAATCACCGGCACCCTCCAGCGCGACGCCTACACGATCGAAAACATTATCTTCGAAAGCCGGCCCGCCTTTCCCGTCACCGCCAATCTCTACCTCCCCAAGGGCCACCAGCGGCCCCTGCCCGGCGTGGTCGGCACCTGCGGCCACTCCTCCAACGGCAAGGCGGCCGAGGCCTACCAGTCCTTCGCCCAAGGACTCGCCCGGCAGGGCTACGTGGTCCTCATCTACGACCCCATCGGCCAGGGCGAACGCCTCCAATATGCCGACGAAAACCTCAAAAGTCGCGTCGGCGTGGGGGTCCGCGAACACCTCTACGCCGGAAACCAGCAATACCTCGTGGGCGAGTTTTTCGGCGCCTGGAGGGCATGGGACGGAATCCGCGCCCTCGACTACCTGCTCACCCGACCCGAGGTCGACCCCAACCACCTGGGCGTCACCGGCAACTCCGGCGGCGGCACGATGACCACCTGGCTGTGTGGCCTGGAACACCGCTGGACGATGGCCGCGCCCTCCTGCTTCGTCACCACCTTTCGCCGCAACATGGAAAACGAACTCCCCGCCGACACCGAGCAGTGCCCGCCCCAGGCGCTCGCCCTGGGGCTGGACCACGCCGACTTCCTGGCGGCCCTGGCTCCCCGGCCGATCATCATCCTCGGCCAGGAAAAG
>CAYZWG010000339.1:0-6285 GCA_964481605.1 uncultured Planctomycetaceae bacterium | reverse complement strand
TCCGGCTTGGGAACCCACCGGCCCGAGAGCAGGCCCGACTGGAGCGGGAGCCTCGCGCTGCCGGCTTTCCGCAGCAGAAACCCTACTGAAATGGAGGATAAGTCACGTGAGCTTCGCCAACACGACTCGTTTTCTCGCCCGTCTCACGCGGTGGGGCGTTTTTCTCGCCTGCTGCGGCACGCTCTCCGCCGCCGAGCAGCCCGCCAGGCCGCCGGTCGTGATCCCGCCGGAAAAGCGACTGGAGATCGAGAAAGCGATCCCCACCAAGGCCGTGGCGACGCCCCGCCAACCCCGCAAGCTGCTGATCTTCGACCTCAACGTGGGGTACCCCGGGCACCCCTCCATCGCGTATGCCAACCTGGCCTTCACCCTGATGGGCAAGAAGACCGGCGCCTTTGAAACGGTGACCAGCCGGGACCCGGCGGTCTTCGAGCGAGAAAGCTTGAACCGGTTCGATGCCGTTTTCCTCAACAATACGGTGGGCAATCTTTTTGAAACACCGCGATTGCGACAGAACCTGGTCGAGTTTGTCTACGCCGGCGGAGGGCTGATGGGCGTTCATGGAACCTCCGTGGCCTTCACCCGCTGGCCCGGAGCGCACGAAGACTGGCCCGAGTTCGCCCACATGCTCGGCGCCCGCGGCGCCTCCCATCGGACCAGCGACGAGCACGTGTTCATCAAGCTGGACGACCCCGGGCATCCTCTCAATCGGCCGTTCGGCGGCCGGGGCTTCGACCGTCGCGGCGAGTTCTTTCGCTTCCACGATCCCTATTCGCGGGACCGGGTGCGGGTGCTGTTGAGCATTGATAACGAGAAGACCGACGCCATCCAGGGAGCAGCCCGCGGCAAGCCCCTCCGCGCGGACCACGATTACGCCCTGGCCTGGGTCCGCAACTATGGCCGGGGACGTGTTTTCTATTGCACCATCGCCCACAACCCGTACGTTTTTTGGGACACGAAGATGCTCGAGTTCTACCTGGGCGCCGCCCAGTTCGCCCTGGGCGACCTGCCGGCTCCCACGCTGCCCAGCGGCAAGCTGACCCCGGCCGCCCGCGCCAGGGAAAAGCTGGGGTGGCGGCTGGGAATGACCGCCTACAGCCTGCACAAGTACACGCTCTTCGAGGCGATCGACAAGACGGCCGAGTTGGGGCTGCCCTACTTCGGCGGGCTGAGCTTTCAGAAGGTAAGCAAGGACATCCCCAAGAACTTCGATCCGCAACTCGATGACCAGGAGCTGAAGCAGATTCGGCTGAAGCTGGACTCGGCCGGGGTCCGCCTGCTGACTTACTACATTCACCGAATTCCCGGCGAGGAGGCCGGCTGCCGGAAGGTGTTCGAGTTTGGCCGCAAGATCGGCATCGAGACGTTCATTTCCGAACCCTTGCCGGAAGCGTTCGATACGATCGAGAAGTTCTGCGACGAATACGACATCAAGCTGGCGATCCACAATCACGGTCAAAAGACCTCGCCCCAATACTGGCGGCCGGAAGGAATCCTCCAGGTCTGCCGGGGCCGAAGCAAGCGGATCGGCGCCTGCGGCGACCTGGGCTACTGGGTCCGCAGCGGCATCGACCCCATCGAGGCGGCCACCAGGTTGGGCGATCGCCTCATCACCCTGCAAGTTCACGACCTCAACGAGGCGAGCAGCCAGGGGCATGACGTGCCCTGGGGGACCGGCGCCACCCAGACCGCGGAATTCCTCCAAACGATCCACCGACTGGGCATCAAGCCGACCATGTTCGGGCTGGAATACTCCTACGACTGGTTCGATTCCATGCCCGAAATGGCCCAGTGCGTCCGCTTCTTCGACGATCAGTCGATCAAGCTGGCCGAATGAGTTTCCGTGGCGAAAACACGGGAGGGTGAGGCAAATCCGAGATGGACGTCCCGCTCCCAGCACGCCACGTTTTCGTCACCCTCGCCTTGCCCTCGGCGGAACAAATCCCGGGTGCCCCCCCAACCATTGACGCGGCGCCCTTTCGGACGACAATGAGTAGGCACGCTGTTGCGGGGGGATGGAATCTCGTCGACTACGATGCGAGAATCTTGGGATAGTCTTTTCCAATTTGCGTTCGCAATAGGTTCTGGGGGAAAATGACCGCTGGTCCGGGCGGAAACGTGTCGCCCGAGTTTGCTACCACGGTGATGGGGGCTCGACGGACTCTCGCACGGCCCACTTGGCCAGCTCGCTTGCGGTCTTTTTCCTTCGAGGAGGAGAGATTGCCATGAATCGACGTGTCAAGTGCTTGGGTTGCGGAAAGAGGGTTGGGGCCGCGGGGCCGGCCGCCGCGGGGGCGATGCCGCGTTCGTGTTACCCGCTCTTGCTGGTGACCGCGATGGCTTTTCTAGCCGTGTCCTGGTGGGGATGCGGCGGGCCCGCGCCTCCTCCCACCGATAAGTCGGCCAAGGCGGCGCCCGAGCCAAAAGCCCCGCCCCCGCCCAAGCCGATCGACTTTGCCCGCCCCAACCCCATCACTCTCGACCCCGGCGCCAGCGCCGCGGTGGATCTGAAGATCGAGCGCAACGGCAACAAAGGCCCCATCAAGATCGCGGCCCGCGTTGCCCCCGAGGGCATCACCGTATCGCCGCTGGAGATTCCCGCCGACAAGTCGGAGGGCAAGTTGAAGGTGGCGGCTGCCCTCAAACTGGGTGACGAAACATTGGCGGCAAACCTTCCGCTGTTGGCCAAGGTGGGCCAGGTCGAGGCGGAGCAGACGCTGGGCCTCACGGTGAAGAAGGTGAACATCCCCAGCTTTCAGCCGGTGCACGACATGCTCTTGCAGCCGGGCGCTTCGGCCGGCATCGACTTGAAGATCGAGCGCAACGGCTTCCAGGGACCGCTGGAACTTCGCCTGGAAGGCCTGCCGCAGAAGGTCAGCGGCAAGGTCGGGAAGATTGCCGCCGACCAGACCACGACCCGGTTGGAACTGGTCGTGGCCGGCGATGCGCCGGAGGCGACGCAGGCGGTCCGCGTGCTGGGCACGCTCTACGGCCGCACCGTGGCCGTAGAAGTCCCCTTGAAAGTTGAGCGCGAACCCTACGTGGTGAAGTCGTTCATGGAGGTGCTGCTCAAGCCGGGCGAGAAGAAGCGGGTGTCGATTCCGGTCCAGCGCCGCAGCTTCAAGGGACCGCTCCATCTGGAAGTCCAGAATCTGCCGCCGGGCGTGACGGTGGCCAAGTGCGATCTCGCCGCCGCCAAGACGGAGGCGGCGTTGGAGTTCGTGGCCGCCAAGGATGCCAAGGAGCGCGTGCGGTCGGCGAGAATTGTCTCCACCGGCGGCAGCCTGACCCGGTCGGACCCGATCGTGGTCCGTGTCTCCCATGGGGAGCAGGGGTTCTTGCCGCGAGAGATCACGGCCAATGAACAGCTTTTCTATCTGCTGCGGCGGGGTTCGTTTGGCGGCCGGCTGACGGTCGCCAGCAAGCAGGCTCTGCTGGATGCCTACGGCGGCACCCCCGAGTCGGAGGCGGCCGTGTTTCGCGGGCTCCGCTGGCTGGCGATTCATCAACAGCCCGACGGCCGCTGGTCGCTGAAACATTACTCCGAAGGAATCGACGGCTGCGACTGCTGGACGGAGTTTGAAAAGGAGGTCGTCGACAACGACACGGCCGGAACGGCGTTTGGGCTGCTGCCGTTTCTGGGGGCGGGGGTGACCCACAACCGCGCGCCCAAGGAGCCGGCCGAGCTGGCCGACTACAAGAAGGTGGTGGAAAGGGGCCTGGTCTACCTGACCCGAAACCAGGTCTCCGATCGGAAAGCGTCCAACGACGGCTTCCTGGGAGGCAACACTTATTCCCACGCGATCGCCACGATGGCTTTGTGCGAGGCCTACGGGCTCTCCGGCGACAAGCGTCTGAAAGTGAATGCGCAATTGGCGATCAAGTACCTCAAGGAGGCGCAACACAAGGCCGGCGGCTGGCGCTACAATCGGAAACAGGCGGGCGATATGTCGGCCACGGCCTGGGTTTTCCTGGCGATTCGGAGCGGGCAACTGGCAGGGCTCTCGATCGACCGCACTCCCTTGGTCCGTGCGGGACGTTTCCTCGACGCCTGCTCGGTCGGTCCGGAAGACGCCAAGCGCTCCCGCTATGCCTACCAGCCCGAGCAGAAGGAAAAGCTTTCGCTTTCGGCGGCCGGACTGCTCACTCGGCTCTACCTTGGCTGGCGCAAGGACAACCGCGATCTGCAAGCCGGCTGCAAGTACCTGATGCAGAACCTGCCCTCCCAGACCAGCGACACCCTGGGACCGATTTACTACGAGTACTACGCCACCCAAGTGCTCCACCACATGGAAGGCACCGACTTCGACCTCTGGAACCACCGCATGCGCGAGCACCTGATCCACACCCAGCAGAAGACGGGTCATCGGGCCGGCAGTTGGAACCCAGAGGGGAGCGACTGGGGCAAACGCGGGGGACGCCTTTACACCACGTCCATGGCCTTGATGTCGCTGCAGGTCTACTACCGGCACCTGCCCATGTTCCGGCCGGTGATCCGAACGCAAGGCGGCGGCCTGGAGGTCGGCAAGGAGTAGCTTTGTAGGCCGGATCACGATCCGGCATGGTGGACTCACGGGTGGCCCTGATAGCTCGCCTATCAGGACGGCGTAGCCGCAAGAGGCACCTGTTCGGCGCGGGGTGGCCCTGATAGCTTGTCTATCAGGGCGGCGTAGCCGCAAGAGGCACCTGTTCGGCGCGGGGCTGCCTGACCCCGCCAACGCGGCGCCGCGGCAGTCCGGCACGGCGCGGTCCTCGCCTCGTGTGCCTGCGGCACCCCGATAGCAAAGCTATCGGGGCCACCCACGATCCGGCCTACTTGAGGAGGTACGTATTCATGCAAACACGATTGAGTAAAACACCCGCCACGTTGTTGCTCGCCGTCGCCGCTCTCGTTTTCGCCTGGGCGGAACTTGCCCGGGCCGCGGAGCCGGCCGGCCCGTCCCCCTGGGCCGGTGCCCAGGCCCGCATCGAAAAACACCGCATGGCCGGCGGCGAGGTGATGGTTGTCGATTCGGCCGGCCGGCCGGTGGCCGGGGTCGAGGTGACCATTGAGCAGACGCGGCACGCATTTCTTTTCGGGTCGAACATCTTCGGCTGGGGCCGGCAGGCCGACGAAAAGACGGAAACGGCCTATCGGGCCCGGTTCGCCGAACTGCTCAACTATGCCACCCTGCCCTTCTATTGGGCAAGCTACGAGCCCCGCCGGGGACAGCCCAACCACCAGCGGACCGAGCAAGTCGCCCGCTGGTGCAAGGCCAACGGCATCGCCACCAAGGGCCACCCCCTGGCCTGGAACAGCTCCGACCCCCGCTGGCTGCCGGACGACCTGGACGAAATCCGCCGCCTGCAAATGGCCCGCATCGACGATTGCGTGGGGCATTTCGTCGGCCTCATCGACCGCTGGGACGTGGTCAACGAGGTGACCCATTTCGATCGTCCGGAGTTTGTCACCCGCCGGGCACCCAAGCACAGCGCCATGTGGAAGAAGGCCGGGCAGATGGAGTTTACGCGGGAATGTTTCCGCCATGCCCGCGCCGCCGGCCCCCAGGCCACCCTGCTGATCAACGACTATCGCACCGATCCGGCCTACGAAAAGGTGATCGAGCAACTGGTCGACGACAGAGGGCAACCGATGTACGACGTGATCGGCATCCAGAGCCACATGCACGGCGGAACCTGGACCAACCAGAAGCTGTGGGACACATGCCAGCGGTTCGCCCGCTTTGGGGTGCCGCTGCACTTCACCGAGATGACGGTCCTCTCGGGCGAGCGAACCTGGCAGAAGGCCAGGGGCGAATCCTGGCCGTCGACCGCCCCGGGGGAAGCCTGGCAGGCAAAAGAGGTAGCCCGGATTTACACCATCCTGTTTTCCCACCCCGCGGTGGAGGCGATCACCTGGTGGGACTTCAGCGATTACCACTCCTGGAAGGGAGCCCCCGCCGGCCTGATTCATGCCGATGGGACGCCCAAGCCCGTCTACAATGAATTGAAAGGGCTCATCAAGGGAAAGTGGTGGACCAAGCGAAAGCTGACGGCCGATTCGCGGGGACGAGCCAGGTTTCGCGGGTTCCTGGGGCAATATCGAGTCACCGTCCGTCGCGGCGACGAGAAGCCGGTCGAGCGGACCGAAACGTTGTCCAAGGGCCAGGCGAATCGCTGGGTGATTCACCTGCCGTGAAAAAGGTGACAGCCACCAAATATGGGAAATATAGGATAACTAGGAAACTAGGTTCCGTCGTTTTGTATTCTTGTTCGTGGTCGTCCGCGTGGTCGTAATGTTGACTC
>CAYZWG010000338.1:0-6286 GCA_964481605.1 uncultured Planctomycetaceae bacterium | reverse complement strand
CTCCACCTGGTTCCCAAGCTCCAGCTTGGGAACCTACCGGCGGGAGTTTGATTTCGTCACGGGCGAAGCGGAGCTTCGCGGAACTGCGGTCCCAAGCCGGAGCTTGGGACCGAGCGTTGAGCACCTGGTTCCCAAGCTCCAGCTTGGGAACCTACCGGTGGGAGGTTGAGAGAGTCCTTCCTCCCAACTCCTTGCAGGGAGTCAGAACGGATGTCGTTGGAACAAGCGATACACCAGCGCTGGGCCGAGTCGCCGGACCTTGTGGCCCAGTTGGCAACCGATCGGGTCACCACCGGCTACGGCTCGCCGGCCTCGCCGCCGTATGCCACGGTGATTCGAAACGACGCTCGGCCGTTGGCGCGAACCAACGCCGCCGACCGGTTCGACGAAGTGACGCTGCGGATCGACGTCTGGCACGACGACCACGACGCGGGGCGGGCGATCGCCGACGAGGTGAGGGAGGCGTTCGACCGCTCCGCGTTTACCCTGCCGGACGGCGCCAGCACGGTCCGCGCCCGCTGTCACGGCCAATCGGTGCGGCAGCACGACAACGGGCTGTGGCAGTTTTCCATCGAACTGACCGCGCGAGTCCACCGGCAGTAGGCGGGGAAAGCTTGGAGAGCGACGTTCGTTTACCTATCCATCAGCAATCAGCAGTCCACGTCGCCGCGGAAAAGACCGCATGAATGCGGTCACTACAAACGAAGACCAATCATGACCACCACTCTACGCAGCAAGATTCATGTCGAGTTGGCCTGGACGTGGCGCGACCACGTCGACCAGTTGCCGATCGTCGATGCCAACTACTTGCGGTTCCTCGACGACCTGGCCGACGGCAACGCCGCGGGCCAGGCCGACGCCGTCTGGCACGCCACGGACCAAACCTTGGTCGCCGACCTGTCGACAACCTATCGGCTGGACGACCTTCCCCAGCAGTTGTTCGGCGCCACGGTGAGCATCGCCATGGACAAGATCAAGGCCCTGCTGGTGGTCAACAAGACGACGGCCGCAACCGGTTACCTGTTGTTGGGCGGGGCGGCGACCAACGCCTGGGAGGAACCGTTCGGCGGCTCGGGCCACACGCTCCGGGTGATGCCCGAGAGCCCCATTCTGCTGACCAGCGCGCGAGACGGCTGGGACGTGACGGCGGCAAGCAACGCCCTGAAGATCACCGCGATCGGCGGCGGCGCCACTTTCGACGTGGCCGTGCTGGGGACGCTGGCTCCGCTGGCCGGCGGTTCGTCGTCCTCGTCCAGCGCATGAGTTTCCGCGGGCGAGCCGGGTCGGTCACGACCCGGGGCGAGCCGGGCCAGTCACGACCCGGGGCGAGCCGGGCCAGTGATGGCCCGGGTCCGTCGCCTGACCGATCGGCCATTGATTGAGGTGAAACCATGAGCGTGGCATTCAAGGAGCTGGGCGGCTCGCCGGTGGAGCAATACTCGCTCGAAGGCTTCCGTGCCCGGCGGGAGTTTCTCATCGCCTGGGAAGACCGCGACGCCTTTGCCATCGAGGTGCTGGGCGAGGCGACGCCCTACGGCGGCGGCCCGGCGGCCGTCTATCCGGGCAAGGGCTCGGTTTTCGCCGTCAAGTTGCGCTACCAGCCGTTCGATCCCCAGGGTCCCGACCTGAAGGCGATCGACGACTTGACCGCGGAGCTGAACAGCTACAGCGGCTCGCTGGCCAAGGCGATTGTCGAGTATCGGACGATCACCCCGCAGGATCGCTACGACGGGCCGCCCAACGAGATCGGTACCCACTTGACCTACCGGATGGAGTTCGACGCCGAGGTTCTTTCCCTCACCCCCGCCGGCTGGACGTGGCAGGACCAGCCCACGGTGGCCCTGCCCGGCGACCAGCCGCTGGCCAAGCGCGTGCCGGTTACCGAGCATCGCCTCACCTGGCACCAGGTGATCAACCCGCCCTGGCAGACGATCCACCTCTTGCAGGGAACGGTCAACGAGGCGGAGTTTCTGAGTTGTCCGCCGGAGACCTTGCTGTTTGAGGGGGCCGAGGCGAACAAGCTGTTTCGGGCGGGCTTCGAGCAGGGGCCTTCCGAGTTCGCCTGGCAGATCGCCTACGTGTTTCGCGAACGCTCGATCAAGCGGGGCGGCGCGGTCTACGGCTGGAACCACCATTACCGCGGCAGCCCGGCCGGCTGGGCCCGCCCCACAGGCGGCGGCCAACTGCTCTACGACCTGGCCGATTTCAACCCGCTGTTTCAGTCGTCGACCACGCCCTGAGAAGCGCGTCTGGCTGCCGGCTCTCGCGGCGGTCAGCGGCCGGCGGCCGGTCGTGCCAGCCGGTACCAGTCGAGCGGCCGGTCGAAGTCCTCGCCCTGCCAGCCCACTTCCGCCAGAATCGGCACGCCGGCGCGGGCGGCCAACTCGCGGCGGTTGCTGGCCTGGCTGGGGTCGTTGCCCGGCGGCGTGGGGTGGTTGAGTACGATGCCGGCCACCGGCAGCCTCCGGCCAAACGCGGCGGCGGCAATCAGCGTTTGCAGCGAGTGGTTGATCGTGCCCAGCCGATTGGCCGAAACGACCACCAGCGGGTAGCCGAGATCGCGGGCCAGGTGGGCCACAAACTCGTCGTCCCCCAGCGGCGACATCAGCCCCCCGGAACCCTCGACCAGGACCACGTCGGAAGTCGCTTGCCAGAATTCCACCCCGCGGCGAAGCAGCCCGGCGTCGAGCTGTTTGCCTTCGGCCCGGGCGGCCAGGTGGGGCGCCAACGGGGCCCGAAAAGACTGGGGACAAACACGCTCGAGCGAGCCGGGCTGGCCGGCCGCTTCCCAGAGCCGCAGCGCGTCCTCGGCCACTTGTCTTCCGGCCCGCATGGAGCACCCGCTGGCCGCCGGTTTGTAGACACCCACCCGGTGGCCCGAGCGGCGGAGACAGCGGGCCACCAGGGCCGCCACGTAGGTCTTGCCCACCTCGGTATCGGTACCGGTGATGAAGAGTCCCGGGCAACCAGTCTGGCCGGTGGGGTTGGTCACGGTGGCCACGTGGAGAGATCGCGTGGGTGCGGAGCACCCACCCTACAGGGCTCGGCGGATGCGTCGGACCCGGCGGCCGAAAACCGGCTTGGACGCGGTCTTCTCCTCGTCCGGTTGGGCTTGGGGGCGGTCCAAGGTGGCGAATCCGGCGATCTCGTCGCGTTTCAAGAGCCGGTTGATCCGCATTTCGATTCGCGTCAGCTCCGCGCCCTGTTCGGGCGTGACGAAGGTATAGGCGACGCCTTCGCGCCCCATCCGGCCGGTGCGGCCCACGCGATGGACGTAATCGTCGCAGAACTGGGGGACGTCGTAATTGATAATGTGGGAGATACGCGTCACGTCGATGCCGCGTCCCACCACGTCGGTGGCCACGAGGATCCGCGTGCGGCCTTCCCGGAATTGGGCCATCACCCGATCGCGTTGCCCCTGTTGCAGATCGCCGTGGATGCAGGCGGTACCCGGCAGGTACTTGAGCAACCGAGTGCCGACGCGTTCGGTGCCCCGCCTGGTGCGGCAGAAGATGATTGCCTGGCGGGGTTCCTCGCGTTTCAGGAGTCGCACCAGGAGGTCGAACTTTCGCTCCGGATCGACCGTCAAGTAGAACTGCTCGATGGTCTGTACGGCCACGTCCTTGGGAGAGAAGTCGAGCATTTCGGGGTCGCGCATGTAGCGCTTTGCCAACCGCATCACGGGCGGCGGAATGGTGGCGCTGAAGAGCAACGTTTGCCGCTCGTGGGGACAGCGGCGGAGAATCTTCTCGATGTCGGGCCGGAAGCCGATGTCCAGCATTCGATCGGCCTCGTCGAGAACCGCGATGCGGAGTTGGTCCAGCCGCAGCGCCCTCCGCTGCATCAGGTCGAGCAACCGGCCGGGTGTGCCCACCACCACCTCGACACCCCGTGCGAGGTGGTCGGTTTGGCCGCGGATCGGCTTGCCGCCGTAGACGGCCACGATGGCGGCCTTGTGCCGGACGGCGAGCTTGACGAACTCATCGCGGACCTGCACCGCCAGTTCGCGGGTGGGCACCAGCACCAGGGCTTCCGGCTCACCGGGCCGCTTGCGGTGCTGGAGACCTTCGAGGATGGGGATGGCGAAGGCGGCCGTCTTGCCGGTGCCGGTTTGGGCCTGGCCCATCAGGTCCTCGCCTTGCATGGCCCGGGGAATAAGCCCCGCCTGGACCGGCGTGGGCTCGAGATAACCCGCCTCGGCGAGCGATTCCAGCATGGGTGGCGAAAGCGCCACCTGGCCGAAGCCCCGGGCCGCCGCCGGCTGGGCCGATCGCTCCGGCTGGACCGATTCCTCCGGCTGGGCCGATTGCTCCGGCTGGGCCGATTGCTCCGGCTGGACCGGCTGCTCCACCTTTTTCTTGCCCTGGCTGCCGCGGCGGCGGGTCCGTCGCCGTGGGCTGGGCCGGTCCGGCTTACGCGAATCCGATTCGGCAGGGCGCCGGGACGCCACCCCGCCTTTTCTCGCTGCTCGGCCGGAATCCGCCGGTCGATCGTTGTTCTTCGTACGTCGCTTTGCCAACACCACTCCTCGTCAAAAGTCTGCCCGGCGCACGACAAAGGATTTCGCCCGGGCAGTCCGACGAACTCTCCTCCACCAAGTTGTTTCCTGGAGGACCCAATTGCACCAAACTGTAGCACTGGCAACGAGTTTGGTCAACCGCACTGTAAACATTGGGGCCTGGTTCCATTCTGCCCGTTTTTGGGTAACGGGCGTGGACACTGAGCAAAGCACCGGCAAAGCCGGCCCTACACTTGCTTAGGGCCGAACCGCTCGCCCGGCCGCACCCGGTAGCCGCGCAAGAATTCGCCGGCCGGCATCCGCCGCTTTCCCGCCGGCTGAACCGTCTCGAGCGCCAGGGGGCCGTCGTCGGCGGCCAGCACCAGCCGATCGCCCTCCGCCTCAACGACCGTGCCCGGCCGTGCGTCGCCGGCCTCCGGCCGGCCCAGCGGGCGGACGCGCTGGACGATCACCCGCAACGGGGCCCCGCCGGGCCGGTGCCAGTAGGTATAGGTCCCCGGCCAGGGAACCATCGCCCGGACATGGTTGCGTACTGCTTCTGCCGACCGGTTCCAATCGATCAGGCCGTCGCTTTTTTTCAGTCGGGGGGCCCGCGATGCGAGGGCGGGGTCCTGGGGCAGGGCCTCGATCCGACCGGCCTCCAGCGAGTCGATGGCCCGGCGAACCAGCCAGCTTCCGATCTCCGAAAGCCGCTGTTCCAACTGCTGGGCCGTTTCCTCCGGCTCGATCGGCGTGCGGCCTTGAGCAATCACGGGCCCCGCGTCGACCCGGGGCGTCATGTGGATCACGCTCACCCCGGTCTCCGTTTCGCCGTGGTAAATGGCCCAGTTGATGGGGGCCGCCCCCCGGTACTTGGGCAACAGCGAGGCGTGCAGGTTGACACCCCCCAGCCGGGCCGTGGCCAGCGTCTCGGCCGACAGGATCTGGCCGTAATCGCAGACCACCAGCAGGTCCGCTCGGTACTCCGCCAGCCGGCGGCGGGCGTCGTCCGCGTTGGCCAACTCGGGATCGAAGATTTCCGTGCCGTGCTCGTGGGCCACATCGCGGATCGGGCTGACCACCACGCGGCGCTTGCCCCGATAGCGCAATGGCCCCGTCACCAACGCCGCCACTTCGTGGTGGGTCTCGTAGAGCCCACGAAATGTCGGCACGGCGAACGGTCCGGTGCCCATCATGATCAGCCGCATGCCTAAGTCCCCGCGACGGGCACGGCCGTCACGTCCTCGCCGCCTCCAACTCCCCCAGGCGAGCGGCGATCCGCTCGTCCGGCGGAATCAGCCCCATCCGCCGATCGGTCGAAAACGCCAGCTCCAACTCCTCCAATTCCCCCCGGATTGCCATCCGATTGGCCTCGCTCAGCCGGTCGATGAAGAGGATTCCCTCCAGGTGATCCGTCTCGTGCTGCACGGCCCGGCCCAACAGCCCACTCATCTCGTAGGTAAACTCCTGCCCGTCGAGACCGTATCCGTTGACCACGATTTTTTCGGGCCGGGTCACGGGAGCGTAGATTTCGGGAAAGCTGAGGCAGCCCTCCCGGTCTTCCGCCTGGCCGCTGCGGCGGAGAATCACCGGATTGATAAAGACCCGTTCCTCCTCCTTGGCGTCGGCATGGCCCTCAATGTTGATCACGAACAGCCGATACGGCAAATCGACCTGGTTGGCGGCCAGCCCGAGCCCCTCGTGGGCGTACATCAACTCGAACATTTCGCCAATCATGGCCTTCAAATCGCGATCCACCCGTTTGAGGGGCTTCGATTTGCGCCGCAG
>CAYZWG010000337.1:0-6293 GCA_964481605.1 uncultured Planctomycetaceae bacterium | reverse complement strand
CCCGCGCCGAACCGTGGTGTTGTGGCCGGTCTCCTGACCGAGCCACCCACCGAATCCCGGGGGGGGGAGATCACCATGAGTCGTGGTTTGTTGGCAGTCGTTTTGACGCTCGGGGCCCTGACCCTCGGCCTCCCCGCGGTCGCCGCCCAGGAGCCGCTGTTCGGGCCGCCGCCACTGGCGGGACGGAAATCGAGAATCAAGCTCAGTGCCTACCGCCAGCCTCGGCCGCCGGCTGCTCCGTCCGAGGCGATTCGCCACCTGCCCCCGGCTCCGGCGACGGCGAAGCTCGACGTGCCCGACAATCCCGGCTTTGCCGCCGCCGGCGATGTCGAACCCAAACGGCTGCCCGAGAAGGCGTCCGCGCCCAAACCTCTCCCCAAGGCTCCCATCGACGAAGCTCTTGCCAAACCGCCGGCCCCACCGGCGAGCCAGCCCAAAACACCGCCGGCCCCACCCGTGAGCAAGCCCCAGGCTCCCTCCGTTTCACCATCGGACCAGCCCGCGGCTCGTTCCACGGCCCCCTCGGGCAAACCAAAAACCGCGGTGGCCCCACCGGCACGGGCCCCGTTGGCGCTGGCGCCCTTGCCCATTGCGTCGGCCCCGTGTTCTCCCCCGGCGTCCGGATGCTCTGCCTCCGCCGCCCCCACCTGCCGGCGTGGCGGTGGCGGATGGGCCCTGCCCCGCCCGGGCCGGGGGCGGGACCTCGGCCTGCAATTTGGCGGCTGGATCGACCAGGGGGTCAGCGTCGTCGGCACCCAGCCCGACGACCACTACAATGGTGTGGTCACCTTCAACGATCGCGACGGCGAGTACCAGGCCAACCAGGTTTGGCTCTATCTCGAGCGGGAAGCCGACAGCGGCGGCAGCGGCTTCGACGTGGGTGGGCGGATCGACGTCCTCTACGGCACCGACGCCCGCTTTATCCAGGCGGTCGACGGGCTGGAGAGCAACTGGGGCCAGACCGAGCCCTTCTACCAGGTCGCCCTCCCCCAGTTCTACGTCGACGTGGCGTGGAACGAGTGGCGTGTTCGCACCGGCCGATTCCTCACCATTCTCGGCTACGAGGGACCGGCCGCGCCCGACAATTTCTTCTATTCCCATTCCTACACGATGCAGTATGGCGAGCCGTTCACCCACCTGGGTGTGTTGGCCAGCCGGCCGGTGGGACGCTGGACGCTGAACTTCGGATTCCAACGAGGAAACGACCAGTTCGACGACACGGACGGCCTCAACGCCCTCAACCTCCTCGGTGGGCTCGGCTGGACCAGCTCCGACGGCAAGGCCTCGGCCAGCTATGCGTTCAGCTCGACCGAGGAAGGGCCAAACCGGCTGGGCTACATCCAGAGCGTGGTGGCCAGCGTCGAGGTGTGCGACGGCTGGACCTACGTGTTGCAGAGCGACTACGGCGAGATTTTCGATGAACTCCGCCGCAACAAGGACGCCTGGTACGGCATCAACCAATACCTTACCCACCAGATCAACCCCTGGTGGTCCGCCGCCGTTCGCACCGAATGGTTCCGCGACCGCGACGGCAGCCGCGTGGCCGGCCTGGGCGTGGGCAACCAGAACCAGGGCCGCTTCATCGGCGACTTCTACGAGATCAGCCTGGGACTGAACTGGTCGCCACACAAGAACCTGCGTGTCCGACCCGAGGTCCGCTGGGACATCTTCGACGCCAAGCCCGGTACCCTCGGCGCCCCCTTCGACGCCAGCGGGAGCAATCGCCAATTCCTCTTCGGATGCGACCTGATTTGTACGTTTTAGTCTCTATCGAAGAAAGCAAGGTTCCCGCAGAGCCGCAAGCGGCCGCACCATGTTCACGCACCAGTACGGCTTGCCTCGCCCAGGCATCTTTCCCAGTTTGCCAGGAACCGCCCGCCATCGCGGCTCGCCCACCGCAGAGTCTCTCGGGCTGCCCGTTTCTGGTGAATTGGTTCACGCAAATGTCCGATACCAGAGGTGATGGCGGACCGTTTTCCGTCCTGCGCGGACATGCGCGTCGGCACTGGAGAGTCGTTACAGGCTCTTTCTCCCGTTTGGTCCAAGGCTTGGAGTAACCTATCATGAAGATCGCAAGGCTGGCGATCGGAGCCGTATTGATCGGAAGTTTGACCGCGGGTACGGCTTTAGCGCAGCAGTGGATGACGCAATCGCGGAATCAGTCGCCGCCCGTCCAGCAGACGGCGGCCTACGACGGCTACACCTACGTCAGTTCCCAAGATCAGGCAAGTGCCTCACCCAGCGACGTACGGGTGGCCACCCGCCCGGTGGACTCCTGCTACGACGGCTATAGCTCGGCTGGCGTGGCCCCGTGCGGCAGTGGCGTCGACGACGACCCCTGGCGGCTGATCGGCAAGACCGGCAGTGGCATCGAATTCGGTGGTTGGATTTCCGCGGGCGGCTACGGCAACAGTGACAACGCCGCCTCGAACGGTCCCCTGGGGTTCAACAACGTGGGCGACGGGTTTACCGCCAATCAACTCTGGTTCTACGCCGAAAAAGCGGCCGATACCGGCGGGTACGGCTGGGACTGGGGCGGCCGCGTCGACTACCTCTTCGGCGTCGACGGGCCCGACACCCAGGCCAACCGCGGGCTCGGCTGGGACACCGCCTGGGACACCAGCCGCGACTACGGCTCCGCCCTGCCGCAGCTCTACGGCACGATCGGCTACAACGACTGGCTGGCCAAGGTCGGCTACTTCTACACGTATATTGGCTACGAAAGTGTCCCCGCGCCGGACAACTTCTTCTACTCGCACGCTTATACGCAATACTACATCGAGCCGTTCAATCATACTGGTGCCGTGTTGGAATACAACGGCTACGAGAACTGGACGTTTTTCGGCGGATGGACACTCGGTTGGGACACCGCTTTCGAGCAAAACAACGGTGCCTCGACTTTCCTCGGCGGCGTCTCCTACCATCCCTACGATAACCTCACCGTGAGTTACACCACCAGTGCCGGCAGATTCGAAAACAACAACGACATTTACATGCACAGCATCGTCATGGAACTCGGACTAACCGACCGTTTGGAGTGGGTCATCCAGAGCGACTTGAACACCCAGGAAGGTGCCCGCCATAATATCGTCGCCGGGGGCGTCAACCAGTACCTCTACTACACGTTCAACGATTCCTGGCAGCTCGGCCTGCGCTTCGAGTGGCTCTATGACCGCGACGGTGCCTTCGTGTTGCCCGGCCAGGCGGCCGGAAGCTATTACAACCTCACGGCCGGGATCAACTGGAAGCCGTGCGAGAACCTGACCTTCCGCCCGGAAATCCGCTACGACTGGTTCAGCGGAACCTTCACTCCCGGCGGCTTGCCCTTCGACAACGGCCAGGACAACGAACAGTTCGCCGGCGGCTTCGACGTGATCTTCCAGTTCTGAGGCAAACCCACCCTGGAGACACCCATCGGGGGCGACTTTCGCCCCTCCCGGCCCGAGTCGACAAACGGCTGCCGGCGGAATCACCCCCGCCAGCGGCCGTTTTTTATTCTCCCGGCCCCCGCCGAGCCGCACTAGCGTGCGCTGGCCGCCTCTTCACCTGTCCGAATCCCACGCCGATTCTCCCCCCGGCATCCCCGCCGGTCGATCTCCCCTCGCCCTGCACAAGGGCGCATCGGGCGCTGCACTGCAAATGGGCATCGGCTCCTGCCCGGCTGCCCTCTCTGCCCCCTTTTCGCTCACCGTGGATTTTCCCTAACCCTTTTCTGCACCGGCATCTGGGCGCCGCCGCCGGATCGCCGATGGAAACTCTTGGCACGCCGATTGCATCGGCGGAAGCGTGCCGACGTCTTGTTCACACAGGTCGCGGAACAATTTTTCCGCACCGGGCCGTCGTGTGGGATGGTGCGCACCCACCGGACAAAAATCCAGAAGCTGTGCGGGTTCCCTAGAAAGAAGGACGCTGCTTAATGAGTACCCATCGAATCAGTCGAAAATGGCCTGTTCCCTTGACGGCAACCGTGTGTTTGTTCACGGTACTGCTCGCCTTGCCTGCGCTGACATTTGCTCAACCGGCAGCCGCCGAAAGCCCAGACGCCACGGCCGCCAAGGCGGAAGATGTCGCCCAGCCTGCCGACGCCGCCACCCTGGCTCAGTTGGCCACCGACGCGGATACCCTCTGGACTTGCCTGGCCGCCTTCCTGGTATTCTTCATGCAGGCCGGCTTCGCCATGGTCGAAACCGGATTCACCCGCGCCAAAAACGCCTGCAACATCCTCATGAAGAACCTGATGGATTTCTCCATCGGCAGCCTCTCGTTCTGGCTGGTCGGTTTCGGGCTGATGTTCGGGGCCAGCTACGCCGGGCTCTTCGGCACCACCAACTTTTTCTACGACGCCGGCGCCACCGACGTCAGCGCAAACAACTTCAACTGGGCGTTCCTCATCTTCCAGACCGTCTTCTGCGCCACTGCGGCCACCATCGTCAGCGGGGCCATGGCCGAACGAACCAAGTTCTCCAGCTACCTGATCTACACCGTGGCCATCACCGTGATTGTCTACCCCATCTTCGGCAGTTGGGCCTGGGGTAGCCTGCTCGACGGCAACGGCTGGCTGGAGGCCAGGGGATTCGCCGACTTCGCCGGCTCCACCGTCGTCCACTCGATCGGCGGCTGGGCAGCCCTGGCCGGCGCGCTCGTGCTGGGACCGCGAATCGGTAAGTACGGAAAAAAGGGCCAGATCACGCCCATCCCCGGCCACAGTATCCCCCTGGCCGCCCTGGGCGTGTTCATCCTCTGGCTGGGATGGTTCGGCTTCAATCCCGGCAGCACCACCGCCATCGGAACTGGTGAGTTCGCCCCTATCGCCGTGATGACCAATCTGGCCGCCGCCGCCGGGGCCCTGGGAGCCATGATCTGCTCCTGGATGTTGTTCAAGAAGCCGGACCCCTCCTTCACCTTCAACGGCACCCTGGCCGGCCTGGTGGCAATCACCGCCGGCTGCAACGTGATGACCGCGCCGTTTGCCGCCCTCACCGGATTCGTCGCCGGATTCGTGGTGGTCGGCTCCTGTGTCTTCTTCGACAAAATCCGCATCGACGACCCCGTGGGCGCCATTTCCGTCCACGGCGTCTGCGGTGCCTGGGGTACGCTGGCGGTGGGGCTGTTCGCCAAGGACGGCGTGGGCCTGTTCCTGGGCGGAGGATTCGGCCAGTTGCAGGTCCAGGCGATCGGCGTCGCCGCCGCCTTCCTCTGGGCCTTTCCCGTCAGCCTGGCAATCTTCCTGACCCTCAAGCACACCGTCGGCCTGCGGGTCAGCCGGGAAGAGGAGATCGAAGGGCTCGACATCACCGAGCACGGAATCTACGCCTATCCACCGGCAATCATCTCTGCCGGGCCCACCCCGGGACCGACAATGGCGCCCCGGGTCAAACCGGTGCCCGCTACGGCAGAATCCGCCTGAGGGAGGTTCCCTACACACACCACGGCCCCTCGGCCGTATAACCGACCACCGGTCTACTCGCCGGCTTGTCACGGGCCCAACGTTCGGCCATGTTTCGGGGAGATTTCGCAGGCTCTGCCCGAGGCTCCGCACCACCGAACGGACCCGTGACGCCGGCGGTTAGACCCGGCTCATCAATAATCTGTAGGCCGGGTCGCGACCCGGCACCGCGGACTTGTGAATTGTAACCCGAAGCGCCAGCGAGGGATTCCAGGCTGGCGATTCTCCCTCGCTTACGCTTCGGGTTACGATGGGCGTCGTTCCTGGCGGTTCCGCTATCGGGCGGGCCGGGGAGAAATCCCGCCGCCGGCCTTGAGGCATTTCCGGCGGCGCGATACGATGCACGTCGAACGGCCCGTCCGGCCAGCGAGATGTTCGTTCCGCGGTCAGGCCGATGCGACTGCCCCGGCCCTGGCCGGCCACCCCGGGAAGAAGTCGATGAAGCTGATTATCGCCATCATCCAGCCCAATCGCTTGGAAGCGGTCAAGACGGCGCTGGCCGAGGTCGAGGTGTTTCGCTTGACCGTGATGGACGTGCAGGGCTTCGGCCGGCAGCGCGGCCAGACCGAGGCCTACCGCGGCCACGAATTCGCCGTCAACCTGGTGCGCAAGGTGCAGTTGATGATCGCCGTCAACGACCCCTTTCTCGATCCCACCGTGGAGGCCATCATCAAGGCCGGACGGAGCGGGGATTCCGGCCAGATCGGCGACGGCAAGATCTTCGTCGTCCCCCTGGAAGACTGTATCCGCATTCGCACCGGCGAACGCGGCGGCGAAGCCATCTGAGCCCCCTCAACTTCGTAACGTGGGCAGCACCGGTTCTTGAACCGGTGTGGCTCGAATTCAT
>CAYZWG010000336.1:2271-6305 GCA_964481605.1 uncultured Planctomycetaceae bacterium | reverse complement strand
GCGGGTGGCGACGCTTTAGGCGGTGTTCCTATTGGATGGGTGGAGTGATTTGTCCTGACCTCTTGTGGCACCAGCCACACCGGTTCAAGAACCGGTGCTACCCACGGGAGCCTCTCGTGGCAAAGCCACACCGGTTCAAGAACCGGTGCTACCCACGGGAGCCGAACCGCGAGCGCCGCCACTGAAGTGGCCCGAAACGGCCCTAGCGGTCGGTCGACACGCCTTCCACCAGCGGCAACTCCACGGTGATTCGTGTTCCCTCGCCCGGAGAAGAATCGATGGTGGCGTGGCCGTCGAGCAATTCGGCCCGCTGGCGGATGCCTTCCAGGCCAAACCGGTTTTCGTCCACGGTCTCCGGATCGAAGCCGACGCCCCAGTCCTCGACCTCCAGCACCACGCGGTCTCCGCTGCGGCTGAGTCGCACCTCGGCCCTGGGGCTGTGGCTGTGGCGTCGCACGTTGGCGATACTTTCCTGGGCGATACGAAACAGCGCGTTTTCCAATGGCGCCGCCAGCCGCTGGAAATCGACGTTGCCGATGAAGCGAAGCTCCGGCCCGCCCGGCCTGCCGGCCTTCGACACCAGGTAGTCGATCGCCTCGACGATGCCGCTGGCGTCCAGCACGGGCGGCCGCAGGCCGTCGATCACCCGGCGGGCTTCGGCCAGCGTCTCGCGGAGAAACTCCCTCCCCCGGGCCAGCGTCTTTTCCGCTTGCTGGGGATCGTGGTCTCGGAGCCGGTCGAAGTTCTCGAAGGTGTGGATGGCCGCCGTCAACTGTTGCGCCAGCCCGTCGTGAATCTCGTAAGCGACCAACTTCCGATTGCGGTCCTGCAAGTCGAGCAGATCGCGGAGGAATCGGCGTTCGCGCTGGAGCCTCACCTTCGTGCGGTGCGTATCCCGCTCGTTCCGTTCGAGCGTCTCGATCCGGCGCCGCATGCGCTCCAACTCGTCGAGCAATTCTTCTTTGCTCTTGGTCCCGCGTTGCATCGGCACGACCCCGCCCAACAACGGTATTCGGAAGAACTCGCCCTCTACCATTATTTCGCCACGGGGTGGCGGGGACAGGCCCATCTGGCGGGCAGGCTGGCGGGGTGCGGGCGAGGTTCCCCCCCGACGGCATTCGGGAGTTGTAGGCCGGATCGCGATCCGGCGTTCGGCGGGGTCACCTCCAGCGTTCGGCGGGGTCACCTCCAGCGTTCGGCGGGGTCACCTCCAGCGTTCGGCGCGGGTCTCCTGACCCCGCCGAAAGCTCCCTCCCATGCCGGATCGCGATCCGGCCTACGGCGGGGTCGGGAGACCCGCGCCGAACGCTAGGCAATCCCCACCCGCGCCGAACGTGGACGAAACCCATCATGGTTCTGACGATTTGTCGGGTGCCGAGGTGGGCTAGGGTGCCTGGGCGTTTTCCAGGGTCTTCAGCCGGGTCTCCAGCGTGCGGCTCTTCTTCTGGAGTTCCTCCACTTGCCGGCGAACCTTGCCCAGCTCGGTCTGCGTCTTGCGCAGCTCCCGGAGGCTGTCGTCGATGGTGGTGACCAGCCGGGGATTGGTCTCCTTGGGCCGCCAGCGGGTGAGGATTTCGATCGCCTGGGGGCTCTCCGTCTTGGCCAGGGCCTGGTAGCCGGCGCGGCGGACCGCCCAGCGGCAATCGGCCAGTTGATGCTCCAGCGCCTGGAGCACCTCCGGCCGCCGGCCGCCCAGCCGGGCCAGGGCTTCCAGCACGGCGACCCGCCGGTCGGCCGTGGTGGGGCCTTGCAACACCGCCATGAGTTTCTCGACCGCCTGGTCGTCTTCGATCTGGGCCAGGCCGTCGGCCGCCGCCTTGAGGATCACCTGCCGGTAGCTGTCCACGTCCAGGGCGGCGACCAGTTCCTCGCGGCAGCCCTGGCGATCGACCTTGGCCAGCGTCTTCAGCGCTTCGGCCACGGCGTCGTAGGAGCGATCCTGGGCGATGATTCGGCGCAGAGCCTGCCGGGTCTGGTCGTGGGAGAACTTGCCCAGCGTCTTGATCGCCTCGCGGCGGACCGCCGACTTGGCGTCCTGCTGGGCGATTTGGATGAGGGTTTTTCGGGTTTCGTCGCCGGAGAACTTTCCCAGAGCGGTCGCCGCCTGCTGGCGAACGGCCCAGAAGGCGTCGCCGCCGGCCGCCGCCAGCAGTGCCGCCCGAACGTCCTCGTCCCCGGTCCGGTCGGCCAGGTTCTGGATGGCGCGGACGCGGCAAATGATGTGCTCATCGTGGGCCAATTGGTCGAGCCACTGCTGCTTGCTCTTGTTGAAGGTCAGCTTCTTCAGCACCCAGTCGTGGGGGTCGAAGCAAACCCGCCGGGGCCGCTCCTTCAATTCGAAATGAAACGTCTCTTCCGCCTTGGCCACGGTGATCCGCTCGATCCGGGCGCCGGCCGAGGTGACCACTTCGATCTCCATCGGCATCCGAAACAAGGGGGTCAGGTCGTCGACCGTCTGGGTCTGCTTGACGGTCAGCCGGAGTTGCTTCCGGCTCTCGTCCCAGGTGGTTTCCACCTCGTATTCGGGATGCCCGCCGTGGTAGACCCACTGGTCGAAGAACCAGTTGAGCCCCTGGCCGGTGGCCTCCTCGACGGCGATGCGAAACTGGGCCGTTTCGACCGTGTCGAAGGCGTGTTTTTCGAGGTAGTGGTGCACGGCCTTCCAGAAGCCCTCCTCGCCCAGCACGTAGCGGAGCATGTGCAGCACGCGGCCGCCCTTGGGATAGGAATGGCGGTCGAACATCTGGACCGGCTGCTGATAGCGATAGGTGACGATCGGCCGCCGGTAGCGGTCGGCGTCCTCGGTGAAGTACGACTGGGCCTCCTGGTAGCGTTTCCAGGTGGCCTCGTCGGGGCCTTCGTCGTGCTCGGTCCAGACCGTGGCAAAGTAGGTGGCGAAACTCTCGTTCAGCCACAATTCGCCCCAGTCCTTGCACGTCACCAGATCGCCGAACCATTGGTGCACCAGTTCGTGGGCGACCAGCCCGTCGCTATTGGTGTCTAGCTGTGCCCGCTGGTCGTGGAGGGTCCGCATCGCCAGCGTGGTGGCGGAGGTGTTTTCCATGCCTCCCCAGCCGAATTCGTCGACGCAAATCTGGGCGTACTTGGGCCAGGGATAGCGACGGCCGAAGCGTTGGGAGAAGAAAGCCACCATTTGCGGCGTCTTCTCGAAGGATCGCGCTGCCTGGGGCAAACGTCCCTGGGGTACGTAGGACGTAATGGGAAGCCCGTCCCACGACTGCCGGTAGGCCTCGAACTGGCCCGCCACCACCGACATCAGGTAGCTCACGTGGGTCTGCTCTTGGACCCAGTGCCAGCGGACGCGACCCTCGCCGGCCGGCTGCTTGTCCCGCAAGACCCCGTTGGAGAGGACGAAATAGCCCTCCGGCACGGTGGCCAGAATCTCGCTGGTGAAGCGGTCGGCCGGGTGGTCGTGGCAGGGAAACCAATATCGGGCGTATTCCGGCTCGCCCTGGGTCCAGACCATGCGGGCCTGGTTCGGCTCGCTGGGGTCGGGGAGGACAAAGTGTGCCCCCCGGGTGGGTTTGGTGACCACGTAGTCGATCGCCAGGCGGATCGTTTGGCCGTTGTCGTACTGCCGATCCAGGGAGATCGCGAGCGTCTGTCCGCGCAAGCTGAACTCCAGCGGCTTGGCCTGGCCCGCCGGGTCTCCGGCGGCCAGTGCCACCTTGGTGATCTTCATCTCGGCCGCGTCGAGTTCCAGGCGGCGGATCGGCGCCAGCGGCGCCAGCGTGAGCACGGCCCGGCCGACCAGTCGTTGCCGGTCCCAGTCGAAATCCAATTCGAGCCGGATGTGCTGTTGATCGAAATCGCGGCCGCGAACCGATCGCGGCGGCGCGGTGAACGGCCCGCGGCTGGGGGCACCCGCCGCGGCGGTCTGAATCGCCACCAGAAGCAGGAGGACGGTCCAGGCAAGGCGAGCGGGTCTTCTCATGGTGCAGTCTCTCGGGCAGAAGTATCTCTTGGCAGCCTGCTTTTCAGGCTCCGGCGTTCTCGTCTCGTTCCCAAGCTCC
>CAYZWG010000336.1:0-2171 GCA_964481605.1 uncultured Planctomycetaceae bacterium | reverse complement strand
TCTCTTGGCAGCCTGCTTTTCAGGCTCCGGCGTTCTCGTCTCGTTCCCAAGCTCCAGCTTGGGAACGCATTTCCGCGAAGCTCTGCTTCGCTTGCGATGGAGCAAGACTCCCGGGCCGCGGGTTCCCAAGCTGGAGCTTGGGAACCAGGTTATTATCTCGTCTCGTTCCCAAGCTCCAGCTTTCTCGTCTCGTTCCCAAGCTCCAGCTTGGGAACGCATTTCCGCGAAGCTCTGCTTCGCTTGCGATGGAGCAAGACTCCCGGGCCGCGGGTTCCCAAGCTGGAGCTTGGGAACCAGGTTGAAACGCCCGGTCCGCGGGTTCCCAAGCTCCAGCTTGGGAACCAGGCTAGCTTTCGCTGGGGAACCCCGAGCGCCGCGCGACCTTCATTCAACGGTATCGCCGTCACCGGGGGCTTCGCCGTCCACCCTGGCCAACTCGACGGTTGCGTGGTACGGTTGGCCGTGGCGATGAGCCGCCGGCGAATGGGCTTGGTGCGGACGGCCGTTCCCTCCCAGCGCGCCGCCCTTTTTCGCCTCCCCGTACGCCACCTTCGGGATCGTCGCCTTCCGAGATCGCCAATCTCCCAGACTCGCCATCCTCGCAATCGACCCGACCAGGTACGCTTCACCGCCTTGGGCCACGGAATGCAGCAACCTTGCCAGCGGTACGCTCGCCACGTTCTCCACGTACTTGTGAATCAGATAGGCAACAAGAATCATCACGCCGATAACCAGCAGCAACATGAGGTACTTGTTGAGCACCTCGCCCCATGCGTTGAACAGCATGAATCCCAAGTTTTGATGAACCAGGTAGAGCGGGTACGTCAGCACGCCGAGCGCCAGCATCTGTTTCTTGTTGATGAACTGGCTCTTGCCCAACGATACGAGCAACATGGCAACGTAAAACAACGAGATGATGGCGGATGTGGCCAGTCCCGAAAAAACCGTATGATAATGTTCCTCCATGCGAGGGATGCGCCAGCAGGCGTGTCGCACGGACAAGTAGTAGGCTATCGCGATCACCGTCAGTTTGAAGCCGGATGGACCTTCCCGCCGGACCAGGTAACACATCGCCCCCGCAATGAAGTAGGATGACCATTGGGGGATGAGGAACACTCTCACTCCGGCGGGAATGCGAATAAAGATGTCCAGGATGCTGGCCAACAACCACAGCAGAAGAAAACCCTTCGTCTTGTCGATTTGCCCCAAGAGCAAGATGATGCCGACAAGGAAATAGAATCTGATCTCCACCAGCAAGGTCCAGTACACGCCGTCGACAGCCTTCACTCCAAAATAGCCGCCGACCATGGAGAGATTACCAAGGTATTGTAGCATCCCCACGGTGAATCTGCTTCCGCCGAGAAAAACGATGGCCAGCGCCGTAATCGTAACGCCGGCCCAAAACGCAGGATAGAGCCTGGTGATCCGTGAAATCACGAAACCCTTGAAATCCTTGTCGAGCGCTGTTAAGAGAATAACGAAGCCGCTAATCATGAAGAAGAGATTCACCCCCAGGTAGCCATATTTGAATACTTCGGCCAGGTAGGGAAACGACAGCGGCGACAGCCCATCCGCGGCGTAACCCCGAAAGGTGTAATGAAAAAGCACAACGCCCATTGCGGCGAGAAAACGAAACAGGTCGATTTCGTAGAATCTCGCTCGTTGATTCATGGCAACACGTGGTCGACGGTGGCGCGGCAAATGGCGGACGGTTTCAGGCCGTTGGCGGGGAAGCCGGAGTTCGAGGGCAAGCGGGGGGGGCTCGGCATACCGCCGGTACCGGCCGGCCGTTCGCCGAGCAGTGAACTATTGGGCTTCCGCCAGGGCGGCCTGGCGGCCGGCGTCCGAGGCGAGCTTCCCCCCTCTCGCCAGAGCGGGCAACGTCGTACAGGAAACCCGCGTTTTCGGCAATACCAACTTCGGCCGTGTAGGGCCGGCGGGTGCAGCAGCGGACTTCCGGAGGTGGTTCGAGTTGGAGGTTTCAGATGGGAGATTCTGAGAGCTGTAGGCCGGGTCGCGCTGCCGGCATCGTGGAACCAGCTCTTCGTGCTCTTCGCGGGCTTCGTGGTGAAATGGTTCCAAAACCCGTGATGACCGCGGGCAGTGTTCACCACGAAGCCCGCGAAGAACACGAAGGAAGTAGCGCAGGTAGCGTGGCGTTTGAGTTTTTC
>CAYZWG010000335.1:0-6305 GCA_964481605.1 uncultured Planctomycetaceae bacterium | reverse complement strand
GGCGTTTGAGTTTTTCCAAGCCGAGCAAGCATGGGGAGAATGCAAGGCGCGTGGGTCGGGCCGCCACCTCCGCAGCCGCTTTGGGCAACCCCTTTCCCCCATCGCTAGCTGCCGCCCTGCAAAAAAAGTCCGTTCCTGCACCCGTGCGGAGCCGAAACGTGGCTGACGCTGCGAAGTGCGGCAACCGGCCGGCACAGCCGGCCCTACGGCAACTCGGTGGGGTCGCCAGACCCGCGCCGAGCCCGAGAAAACGAAGTTTTCCGTCCCACCGCTTGTCGCCGGTGGGGCCGGGCCGTTGTAATAGAGGACCAAACGGCCGGCGTTTGCGGCGGGGTCGGGAGACCCGCGCACAGCGTGATAGAGGACCAAGCGGCAGCGCCGCACCAACCTTGCCGGCAAGAAGACCGAAAAGGATCGACACCTATGCACACGCTTGGCTCAACCACACACCGGGCGGTCATCTGCACGCTTGCCCTCGCCACGATCGGGGGCACGATCAAACTGGGCACCGCGGCGGGTCTGCCCACGGCCGATCCGGAAGCGGTGGGGATGAGTGCAGCCCGGCTGGCCGAAATCGACCGGGTCGTGGCCCAAGGCCTCGACGCCGGCCAGATGCCGGGCTGCGTGGTGCTGATCGCCCGGGGCGGTCGAATCGCCTTCCTCAAGGCCTACGGCAACCGCTGGGTCGATCCGGAGCGGCGGCCGATGACGACTGATACCGTGTTCGACCTGGCCTCGCTGACCAAGCCGATCGCCACGGCCAGCAGTATCATGCTCCTTTGCCAGCAAGGGCGGCTGCGGCTGGACGATCGCGTCTCGCGGCACCTGGGCGAATTCGCCGGCGGCGGCAAGGAAGCGATCACCGTGTATCAACTGCTCACGCACCAGGGAGGGCTGACGCCGGACAACCACCTGGACGACTACGCGGACGGCCCCCGCAAGGCGTGGGAGCGAATCTGCGGGCTGGGACTTCGCGCTTCGCCCGGCTCGCGGTTCATCTACTCCGACGTGGGCTATATTGTGCTGGGTGAGTTGGTGCGGCGGTTGACCGGCGAGGACCTTCGCGCCTTCACCCGGCGAGAAGTTTTCGCGCCGCTGGGCATGAACGAAACGGGCTTCCTCCCCGACGAACGGCTCCGCCGCCGCGCGGCACCCACCGAGCAACGCGAGGGCCGTTGGCTGGCGGGCGAAGTGCACGATCCGCGGGCGGCGGCCCTGGGTGGCGTGGCCGGCCACGCCGGGCTTTTCTCCACCGCCAAGGACCTGGCCGTTTTCGCCCAAATGCTTCTCGGCGGCGGCCGATACGGCCAGACCCGGATTTTTCAATCCGAAACCGTGGCCACGATGACCGCCGGCTATCCCGTGCCGGGCGGCTTGCGCGGCTTGGGTTGGGACGTGCGGAGCGGGTATTCCACCAACCGCGGCAAGTCGTTTTCGCCCCGGGCGTTCGGCCATGGGGGATTCACCGGTACCTCGCTCTGGATCGATCCCAAGCTGAACCTGGTGGTGATCTTTCTTTCCAACCGCCTTCACCCCGACGGCAAGGGCTCGGTCAACCGCCTGGCCGGCTCGATCGGCACGATCGCCGCCGACGCCATCGTCCCACGCCCCGCCCGGGGCCGCACGCGAACCGGGATCGACGTGCTGGCGGGCAATGGTTTTGCGCAACTGGCGGGCCGTCGCGTGGGGCTGATTACCAACCAGACGGGAATCAGCCGCGACGGCACCAGCACGATTCGCCTCTTGGCCGAGGCGAAAAACGTGGAGTTGAAGGCGATCTTCAGCCCCGAGCACGGCCTGGAGGGCAAGCTCGACGTGCCGCGAATCGGCGATTCAAAGGAGGCGTCGACGGGCCTGCCGGTCTGGAGCCTGTACGGAAAGACGCGCCGCCCCACGGCCGAATCACTGCGGGGACTCGACACCTTGGTGTTTGACATCCAGGACATCGGCACGCGGTTTTACACTTATATTTCCACCCTGGGCGAGGCGATGCGGGTGGCCGCCGAGCACGGCCTGCGGTTCGTCGTGCTGGACCGCCCCAATCCGATCGGCGGCGTCGAGGTGGCCGGGCCCGTGCTGGACCCCGGCCGCGAGTCGTTCGTGGGATTCCACCGGCTGCCGATCCGTCACGGGATGACCGTGGGCGAACTGGCGGGGATGTTCAACGAGGAGTTGCGGATCGGCGTCGATCTCGAGGTGGTCCGCATGGAGAGCTGGCGCCGACGCGATCTGTTCGAGGCGACGGGTCTTCGCTGGGTGAACCCCTCGCCCAACATGCGCAGCCCCACCGAGGCGCTGCTCTATCCCGGCGTGGGGCTGCTGGAAACGACCAACGTCTCCGTGGGACGCGGCACGGAGATTCCGTTCGAGGTTGTCGGCGCCCCTTGGCTCGACGGAGGAAAACTCGCGCGCCGCTTGAACCGGGCCGGGCTGGAGGGCGTTCGGTTCACGCCGATCACGTTCACCCCCCAGGCGAGCAAGTGGAAAGGCGAAGTCTGCGGCGGCATCCGGATTCACTTGACGGACGCGTGCCGGTTTCGCCCCCTGCGGACGGGAATCGAGATCGCCCGGGCGCTGCGCTCGATCCATCGAGACGACTGGAACGCGAAGGCGTACGATCGGTTGCTCTGCGATCGACAGGTCTACGAGGCGGTGTTGGAGGTTCGGCCCGTGGCCGAGATCGAAGCCCTTTGGGCGGCGGAAAGGGAGCGATTTCTGGTCCGGCGAGCGCGGTTCCTGCTCTACCCATAGCCGTTTCACGCTTGCCCAAGACGGGGCGAAACCTACAATGTCTTGTTGCGGAAAGGCACTGCTCGTGCACACCGGGAGAATAAGGCACACCGGCAGTGCGAGGTACATCGGCAGCACGAGGCTCCTGCCGAGCCGAGAGAGGACCGCCGAGCGCTGTGCTGGTTTGATTCAATGGTATTGCGTTTCACGGCGAAGCGGCGGCTGCGACGTCTGGGAGGACGAGCATGAATTTGTGTATCACGATGGCTCTGGCGGTTTGCGCGGCCGGGCCCGAGGCGAACCCGCAGGCAGGGGAGCATCCGGTTGCGGAGGCCTTGCGAGAAGCCACCGCGCGGCTTCAACACATGGACGCCGAGATACGCGATTACACTTGCCTGTTGATCAAACGCGAACGGATCAAGGGCCGGCTGCGGGACCATGAATACCTGTTCATGAAGCTGCGTCACCGGCAAGTCCGGGAGGGGCGAACACTCGTTCCGTTTTCGGTCTACCTCAAGTACCTCGCGCCGGCCGATCTTCAAGGGCGTGAGATTCTTTTCGTGGAGGGCCGCTACGACGGAAAGGTGATTGCCCGGCGAGGAGGGCAGCGGTTTGCCTACGTCACCACCACCGTCGATCCCGAAAGCGAGCTGGCCCGGGAGCAAAGCCGCTATCCGATCACCCACGTGGGCATGAAGAACTTGCTGCGTGATTTGATCGAAGTGGGCAAGGAGGAGCTGGAGCACACCCCGGACGAAATCGAGGTGAAGCGAATTCCCGGGGCAAAGGTCTCCGGCCGCGAGTGCACCGTGATTCAGTTCACCCATCCGAAAAAAGGGGACGATTACCGCTTTCACATCGCCCGCGTGTTCGTCGATGATGAGCTGCGGCTGCCGATCCGGTTCGCCTCGTACGATTGGCCGAAAGAAGAGGGTGGACACCCCAGGCTGCTGGAAGAATACACGTACCTCGACGTGAAGCTCAACGTGGGCCTGTCCGACCGCGACTTCGACTACCGCAACGAGGAATACCGCTTCCGCAAGGATTTTCAGCCCTAGCGGCACCACGGTTGAATGAAGCCGGCGTTCGGCGCGGGTCTCCCGACCCCGCCGAAAGCGCCAAGCGGGTAGGCCGGGTCGCGACCCGGCATGGCAGAACGACTGTTCGGCCGGCGCGCGGTATCTTGCCCGATCAATGCCGGGTCGCGACCCGGCCTACAGACTTGTGGCACCAGCCACACCGGTTCAAGAACCGGTGCTACCCACGGGGTCGGCAGCCCCACGCCGAGCGCCGCCAGGCTCCTTACCAGACAAACACCAGCCCGGCCAAGGGACCGTGGTAGATCACGCTGCCGCCGTGATTGAGCACCGGCGGGCCGAAGCGGAGAATGTCGATGTCGGTCTGCAAGTTGCGCGAAGCCAGCGCGATGTTGGTGATGGCGATCGCCTGGTAGCCGACCTGTGCCGACAGGTGGGGACCGAACTGGTAGACCAGCGTCAGGCGCATTTCTCCCACGAACGAGGTCCGCTGCTCGTCGCGCCGCCCGTAGAACGTCTGAATCCCGCCGATCCCGTCGTCGTGCGTATAGACCGTCTCCTGCAGGGCCTGGTCGTGGGCCACGGCTCCCTTGATTTCGAATTCCAGGTGGTGCTCCTCTTCCAGGCAGAGATCGACCAGCGACCCGATCTGAAAGCCCCAAAGCTCGTTGTCGGCACGTACATTCACGTCGTTGGTGGCCGCGGCGGGACCCGCCACGATGGCCTCGGTGAAGTAGCCGAATCGCTCCCGCACGGCGTTGTGGCGAAACCCGTAAAGCACGGAGACCGCCAGCCGCGAGGGCGGCATCCGCAAACGGTGCCGCAGATTCAACTCGACGTTGTCCAGCGAACTCTGGTAGCGGAGCGTCACCAGGTGGTTGGGATCGACCACCGGATCGGCGATGGGGGAAGCACCGAAATCGGAAAAGGGAGAATAGAGGTCGCCGGCAAATCCGTTGACGTTCAGGGTACTGTCGCGGGCGACCGCGAGTTCGCTCCAGTCGTTCAGATCGAAGTACGAGGCCTCGATCGCCCAACGCTCCCCCAGCAACCGCCCCAGCTTGAGCCGATAACCCGCCTGGTATGCAAAATCCAGGTTGTCGGTGCTCAGTGCGGGCGGCCCGAGGATGCCTTGGGTGGCGAACAACTGGTCCTCGGTGGCATCGCGGCGAAGGGCGATCAGGTCGGCGCCAAAGTACCAGCGGGCCTCCGGCAGAAACGCATCGGGCCACATCGAGCCGCAGATCGGGGCGTGCTTGTCCTCAAGACACGCCGAACAGGCACCCCCCTGCTGCCCACACTCGGCACACTCGCCGAAGTTGCCGAAGTCGCCGTCCGCCGCGTCAAGCGCCGCCGGCGCCAAGGCAAGCGAAACAAGCCACCCTGCCATGAATCCCAGCCTGGCCCACAAGCCGCTTCGCATGACCAACTCCGAGCATCGATCGATCGGCCCACACAGACGCACCTGCATCTATCCTTTCGACCATCGTCGGTCCTATCCCCAGTACATTTGGAATATCCGGAATATTTTCCCCAATCACCTTGCCTGACGATCGCTGATTGCAGGCGGATAGCGAAAAAGGGAAGAGCGGGAAGACAGCGCAGACTGGGGACGGTCCGCCGCTGGTTGCGGCGGGGTCGGCAGCCCCGCGCCGAGCGGGGGGTTGCCTTTTGTTGCGCGTCAGAGGCAACACGGGAGCCTCGCCCTCCCGTGTGCGCACAAGTATCGCCTTTCCGCAACAGAAACATATTCGCAAGGAACAGCAGTCCTCAATCCACCGTCTCAAAACACGTTCGCCATGATCCCCCCGTCAACCACCAGCACGCTGCCGGTGATGTAGCTGCCGGCGTCGCTGGCCAACAGCAGGGCGGGGCCGATCAGTTCGTCGGGCCGGCCCCAGCGGCCCACCGCGGTTCGCCGCGAGAACCGATCCTGCTGCTGGGGGCTGAGGATCGACATGGGCATCTCCGTGGCGATGGGGCCCGGGGCGATGCAGTTGACCGTGATCCCGAACGGGCCCAGGTCGAGGGCGCTTGCCCGGGCCATGCCGATCAGCGCCGACTTGGTGGCCGAGTAGACGCTTCGCCCGGCAGTGCTGCCCAGGCCCATGATCGAGGAGATGTGAATCACACGGCCCCAGCCGCGCTGTTTCATCTGCGGGGCCAGCGCCCGGGTGAGCGCCATCACGCTGTTGAGGTTCAGTTCGACGCAGTAGTTCCAGTCGTCATCGCGGATTTCGTCGATCGGCTGGGGGATGTTCCAGCCGGCGTTGTTGACGAGAATGTCGATCTTGCCCAGCCGCTGGAGGGCTTCACGGGCAACGCGCTGGAGATCGTCGCGTTTGGCCATGTCGGCGACCATCGTCTCCACCCGCGTTTCCACCCCAACGGCGGCGGCGCGAATCTTCTCGGCCGCCTGGTCGAGGTGCTCTTGCTTGCGGCTGCAGAGGAACAGATCGGCCCCGGCCTGGGCAAACCCGGAGGCAATGGCAAGGCCGATCCCCCGGCTGCCGCCGGTGACCAGGGCGGAACGTCCGG
>CAYZWG010000334.1:0-6308 GCA_964481605.1 uncultured Planctomycetaceae bacterium | reverse complement strand
TCGGCGCGGGTCTCCTGACCCCTCTGGCGGCGTTCGGCGCGGGTCTCCTGACCCCTCTGGCGGCGTTCGGCGCGGGTCTCCTGACCCCGCCGAGAGAGGGACCGATGCTCTCCCAATCGCCACGGCTGTCGCCACTGAGGAGACCGGCACCTCGGCGCTTTCGGTGGGGTCGGCAGCCCCGCACCGCACCCCCCTATTCAAGAAAACGTGTGGAACACGGCAAGGCCAGGGTCTGCGACCCGCGAGACTACTTGACCAGTCGCCACCCGTCGGGCGACGCCTCCAGGGCCGTGTGGCCACGGTGCGCGTCGAATACCTCGCGCATCTGGTCGATCGAATCGAAATACCCCACGATGAACGCCGCGCTGAACGATTCACCGGGCCGAATGGGCCGTTCGCCGAACTCCTCGATCATGCAAACGTAGCCCCGCTGGTGGCACCAGGCCTCGGAGACCACCGACGGCTGGAGGGTCATGCCGGCCAGCCAGGGCCCCCGCCGCCCGCTCTGCGGATCGCGGAGCCGCACGGCGCGAATCATCCGCTGGGGCACGCCATCACGGTCACGCCGAAACTGGAACTTGTCGTCCGGTGCGAAATCCTGGGAGAACTCGGCGGCCGGAATCCGCCCCCGGTAGCTCAGATAGATTTCCTCGAAGGTGTCGCCCTGGTGATGTCGCACGTGGCCGGGCATGTCGATCCGCAGGAACATGGCCTCGCTGGCGTTGACCGCGTCGATGCGGTCCATGGAGAGGAAGTAGCGCCGCCCTACCGGGAAGACCAGAAGTTGCGTCCAGAGCGATCCCGCTTTCTTGCCCGGGGCGGCCAGGTAGTAGCGGAACTGCTGTCGGACCGCCACGAAATCGCTGCCGCGAATCACTTCCGGCTTGAGTTGGCGGGCCTTGGTGCAGATTTGCGGTCCTTCGATCATCCGCTTGGGTTGCCGGCCGTGTACCAGGTTGTTGAATTGGTAAACCGGGTGGTCGGGTCCCAGCTTGCCACGGTAGGATTCGTCGCTGCCCGGCTCCATGATCCAGTCGACGATATCGAGCCCCATGCCGGGGTCGCGAAAGCCGGTCTTTTTGTCCAGAAACGATTGTCGCGCCACGCCCGAGACGTAGCCCGTCTTGCGAACCGCCGCCTGCAACTGCGGGGTCTCGATGCGAATCTCCTCGTCCGATTCCGTCACCGTGTACTCCGCCGCGCCCAGCGGCAGAGGAAGCGCCGCCAGCATTGTTGCGACGGCGCAAAGCCCTGGGGCGTTCATCATCGGTCTCCCTGTTCTGGTTCATCGGGTTGAGGGGTCAGACCCGCGTTGGTGATTCACCATGCCCCAGTCTATTCGCCGCCGGCCGGGGCTGCCAGCGCAGCGGGCGGGAACTTCCCTCCCGCCGGCCCTTTTCTCGGCGGCCCGGCGCTGAAGCGTAAGCCGTCTCATCAGGTCGACACCTGCACGCGGTGGGCGCTCGAGCGAATCGTTAAGGTCGTTCAACCTTAGCCACGCCGCCCATCCGCCCCCACGCATTCCACCGGCAGGTTTGGACGACTTTTCGGATTCGCTATTTCCGTCAACGGTGTGGTTAGCGGAAAACGGGTCGTGGCCCATTCTCTCGTTTGCAAGCTGCCGCCGGGGCCGGGCGGCGGCAAGTCTGCCGACGGCGACGACTTTTTCTCCGCTAGCGGTTCGCGCGACCGCGAAAGGGCTGGCGGCAACTCCAGTTGATCGGACCACGGAAAGTTGCCGGCATATTCGCACGTTGCCGGCAGGGGGGGCCCGGTTTTCGGCCATTCACGCCATCCTAACATAGGAATCGGACCTTGCCGTTCGATTCCCTAGGTTGGGAAGAACCTTTGCGATTTCCCCCACCCCATTTTGTGGACCGAGCCAAGGGAAAGGGACAAGGAAGGGATCTCGCCAGGCGGCAGACCTGTCGTTTTGATCCAATCAGGAGGTGCTTTGATGCATGGACGCTTTTTCGGTTGGCTTGCCTGGGCCTTGCTGGCGACGACGGCCGGTACCGGCTGGGCGATGGCCGAGCAGTTCGGGGTCGGCAATCTTCCGCCGGACCCCGCCTACATGGCGGCGAATCCTCTGGGTGGGTCCCGGCTTATCTCCAACAGCATGACCCTCTCCGATATCGCGGCCCGGCTGGAGCGAGTCGAGGCCACCCTGGCCGATCAGAAAAAGGAAGAACAGGTGCAGTGGGAAGACGTGTCGGGCCAGAAATGGAAGGGCAAGATCGGCGGCCGGATCATGGGCGACTACGTGATGTTTTCCCATCAAGACGCGGCCAACCTGGCCGCCTTCGGCGATCAGCAGAACTACTTCGAGTTTCGCCGCATCCGCCTGTTCGCCAGCGGCAGCGGCTACGGCGTCTACGACTACAAGCTGCAACTCGAGTTCGAGCCCGAGCGGGGCGGCGTGGCTCCCGTCAATCTGGCTCCGGCCGTGGCGATCAAGGACCTCTACGTGGGAATCCACGACATTCCCCTCTTGGGCTACGTGCGATTCGGCCACTACAAGGCCCCCTTCAGCCTGGAGAAACTGACCAGCTCGAAGTACAACACCTTCATGGAACGGGCGCTGTCGAACATCTTCGCGCCTTTCCGCAGCGTCGGCGTGACGGCGTACAACCACACCGCCAACGATCGCTTCACCTGGGGCTACGGTGCCTTCTTCGAGGGCGTCTCGCCCACCGCCCACGAGCGGATCGGCGACGCCCAGGGCGTGCGGGTGGCGGTCCGCGGCGTCTGGACGCCGGTCTACACGGCCAACGGGCGGGGACTGCTCCACATCGGCGGCGGCTGGCAGTATGTCGACGACCGCGACGACAGCGTTCGCTTCCGTGCCCGGCCCGAGGTTCACGAGGGCAGTCGGTTCATCGATTCGGGCACGATCGCGGCGCGGGACTACAACGTGTTGAATCTCGAATTGGCTTCGATTTACGGGCCGTTTTCGCTGCAAAGCGAGTTGTTTTACACGGAGATCAACTCGATTGCCGGTCCCCAGGTGGACCTCTACGGGGCCTACGCCTACGCCAGCTACTTTCTCACCGGGGAGAGCCGGGCCTACAAGCGGCACGCGGCCTACTTCGGCCGTGTCAAGCCGCACACGAACTTTTGGGTGGTTCGCACCAGTGACGGGCCGAGTGCCGGCTGGGGAGCGTGGGAGCTGGCCGCCCGCTGGTCCTACCTCGACATGACCGACCCCGTGCTCACCAGCGCCGAGCGGGGCACGCTGCACGACCTCACCGTGGGGGTCAACTGGTACTGGAACCCCTACACCCGGCTGATGTTCAACTGGATTCACCCCTTCGGCAACGTGGCCTCCGTGGGCGCCAACGATGCCGACACCATCGGGATGCGGATGCAGGTCGATTTCTGATCGTCCGAGGAGGATGCGTGGTGGGGTGTTGACCCTGGATTATCCCGCCCCGCGAAGGAAATATCCAAGGCCAAGGACTTGTAAACGAATCACTTGGGGACTGTCCCGATTTTCACCTAGCGCCAGCGGAGAGAAAGTGGGACTGTCCCCCTCGGAATTCCAAGAGGAGGAGATTCATCATGCGAGCGATGTTCGTCAGTTTCGCGGCGGCTCTCTGCCTGGCCGCCGGCCAGCCGGCCCTGGCCGCCGGCTTTCACGGCCAGGGTGCCTGTGCGGGCTCGCCCACGTCGTGTGCCGAGTGCGGCGGCCACGTGCCGTGCCGCCGGGTGGTCTGCCGGGTCGTGTGCGACTACAAGGAGGTGGAAAAGACCTGCTGGGACACGAAGTGCGAAGAGTATTGCCTGCCCATTCCCAAGCTCTGCCACCACGGCGAGTCGTGCCAGTCCGGCTGCGGCGCATGCGCGGCGGCGGCCGACTGCACCGACTGCGGCGGCGCGTGCGGGGCTTGCCAGGGCGGCGTCCAGGCCGGCAAGCTGCGGGTGAAGAAGAAGCTGATGAAGCGAACGATCAAGGTCAAGGTGCCGGTCTACAAGTGCCAGGTCCAGTACCTCTGCGGCGCCTGCGAGGCGGAAGCCGCCAAAGCGGCTCCGCAGGAGAGCAAGTCGGCCACCAACGCGGCCCTACTGCCGCCGGCACCAAAACACGCCTGGAGCTTGCCCCCCTTGCCGAAAATCTGAGCGCCGGCGGAAATCATCGCCCGGTCGGTCCTATTCCGCCGGCAGATCGGCCGTTCGCGTCTTCAAGTCCGGCAACGGCGGCAGCGCCGCGCTGGGGGTCGGCTCATACCAGAACGTGGCGCACGACCAGTCGTCCTCCGTCTCGACCAGCCCCTTGTTCCAACCGATCTGCTGAATCGTGATTCGGCACTGCCGCTGCCAGGCGATCGGGTCGGGCAAGTGCCAGCGGTACATCGACACGTAGTTGTCCTCGTTCAAGCTGCAGCCGTTGTAGAGGAACGGGGTCTGTTGCACTCCCCAGGAGAGCCCCACGTAGTCTTCGCTGCCGGTTCCGCAGATGGTGGGAAACTCCTGGTCGCCGTCCATGTAGACCTTGATCTCCCCTTCGCCCCACCATTGCTTGTGGAGATTGCGAATGCCGATCACCGAACCGATGAATCGCCCCTTGTTCTTTCGCAGCGGCAACAGCTCGAAGTCCTGCTTTTCGGTGGTGGTGTTTTGACGGCGAAAGAGCACGTGCAGCCGGCCGACGTCTTGGGAATGACGGTCGCCGAGCGTGTAGTCGATCTGGTAGAAGAGGGGAATCTGCTTGGCCCCCTCGTTGGTGAAGGTCATCTTGGCCCGCTTCACGAAGGGCATCGGCAGCCAGATGTTCATCCCCGCGCGTTGGCCCACCGAGTGCACGGCCGAGCAATAGGGTTTCACTTTGCCGTGGGCGAAGCCGAAGAAATCACCCACCGGGCACTCGATACTGGGATGCTCCTGGCCGTCCCACCAGACCCGCAGAACCAGGCTCCGCAAGTTGCGAGGAATGGCTTGGGTGGTCATCCAGATGTGGCGGATCGTGCCCGGGCCCTGGATATCGCAAAGCGGCACCGTCTCGCCGGGCTGAACGCTCCGGCTGGGAGAGCCTTTCCGCCCCACGCCCAGGTTGCTGGCCGCCTTGCCGCCTTGGCCCGGCGCCCCGCTGGGGTTCTCGAACGAGATGGATCGTGATACCAGGCCGGTATCCAGCAGGTAGGGCTGGGTAATCAGTTGGCTAGGCTGTTGGCCGACCGCGGGCAGGGCCCACGCCAGCAACGTGCAACACAAGGCGGCAGCCGTGGCGTGTGCCGTTGCTCGGGTGATGGACTTGCGCATCGCTGCTCTCCTTTGCTTGCGGTTGAGAAATGGTCCACGTCACGATCCTACCAGGTTTCGCGGGCGGCGTCGCCCTGCCTCGTCACAACTCCGGCGTGGCCCCGAGGGCGGGCCGGGGCAGCAGGGCAATGATCTCGCGGCCCGCCTCTTCGACCGATTTGCCCGTCACGTCGATGGTCCGCCAACGATGCTTCAGACACGTTTGCCGCGCCTGCTCCAACTCGCGATGGACATGCTGCAAGGTGGCGTAGAACTCCACCGGGATGGATTCGTTGCGGGCCCGCACTCGCCGCAGCTCGACCAGCCGCTCGGGCGCCATGTGGAGGTGAAACACGCGCGCGGGATCGAGCGGCACGAGCGCCGCAAAGGGCTCGACATCGGGCACGAGGGGTACGTTGGCGGCAAACCAGCCCCGGTACGCCAGGTAGAGCATGGTGGGCGTCTTCATCGTCCGAGAAACGCCCACCAGCACCACCTCGGCCCGGTCCAGGTCGTGGGCATTGTGGCCGTCGTCGTGGCGAAAGGCGAAATCGACCGCCTCGATCTCGCGAGAGCGGGCGTCCACGAGTTGCCGCAGCAGGCCCGGCTTTTCGCTGGGAGAAAGCTCCAAGTGGGTTGCCAGACGCTCCAGCACGGGCCCCAGCATGTCGAGCGAATCGACCGCCCGGGCGCGGGATTGTTCCAGCATCAGTCTCCGCAGCTTGTCGGAAACGAGGCTGTGGATAATCAGCGACTTTTCGCCGGCCGCTTCCTCGACGATGCGGCAGATGCGGGCCGGCGAACGGATGTTGCGGAGCCGGACGATGGTGACGGGGGCCTTTTCAAACTGGGCCAGGGCGGCCCGCACGACCCGCTCGGCCGTTTGGCCGGTGGCGTCGGAAACGGCGAAGATCTTCAGCATGGAGAGGCCTGGGGTCAGACCCGGTTTTCGATTCGCACAGTGAAGTAAGGTGCGTGCTTGCACGCACGCGCCACCATCGCAACTCGACGCCCGACGCCTCATGATGGACCGTCGCCCCGCGTGGGTGCGGAGCACCCACCCTACGGAA
>CAYZWG010000333.1:0-6319 GCA_964481605.1 uncultured Planctomycetaceae bacterium | reverse complement strand
GCTCCCCGACAAGGACTCGAACCTTGGACAAAGCGGTTAACAGCCGCTTGCTCTACCAACTGAGCTATCGGGGATTAAACCCTTGAATATACGGCAGAATTTCACTCTCAGCAAGAGCGCGCCAGGAGGCGAAAAGGTGCGATTTTTCGGCAAATTGTCTCTTGGCCGAAGTGCGGCCGCCGAGGGGCAGATGGGGCGAGCCTGGAAAAATGCCGGCCGGGAGGTCGAATCTGCCTCGACACCGACGGCCACCCCAGGTGCGGATGCCCCGCTGGGGACCGCCCTGCGACGGGGAGAATGTGGCCCTTGGGCCGGTGGCGGTCGGTCCGGGGTTTCTCGGCGCTCAAGCTGGGCGGGGACGATCCGAGTGCGACCGTGATGGATCCGCAAGGCATGGGCCGAAGCGATCGATCCTCGATGATCCAACCACCGACCCCCCCTGCGGTGGGTCTGCGCAAGGTCCACGCTCGGATTCCGCAGAAGCCGGCGAAATAAGAGCGGCCTGCCCGCGCCGCCCAACATATCACGCCCGGCGGTTTGCTACGGTCCGGCCACCACGGCCTCGTGCTGTTGGCCGTCGGTGCCGGTGATGTAGCGGAGATGGACGGGTCCGGTCTTGCCGGCCACGGCGGCGCGAAACTCGGCGGGAGTACGCACGGGCCGGCCCTGTACGTGGCTGATCAGATGGCCAGGGCGAATCCCCGCCTGCCAAGCGGGACTTTCTTCCTTGACCGCCACGGCCACCAGGCGATCGTCGAAGAAGCGGCCTCCCATGGCGCGCCGCAACTCGGGCTCGACGACCGCCGTGGTGTAGTCCACCTTGAGGCCCCGCCAGCCGGGCTGGGGCGCGGTGACGATCTTCTCTCCCCGCACCGGATATTTGCTGAGAGCGACGTTGAACTCGGAGGGGCGATCGTCCCGAACCACCGCCAAGCGGACCTTTGCTTCCACCGGCAGCCTGCCCACCGCCAGCACAAAGGCGTTGGCATCATCGACGCCGTGGCCGTTGACACCACGGATCACGTCGTCGGCCACCAGCCCGAACGTCTCCGCGCGGGAGCCCCGCTCTACCCGGGCGACTCGCACGCCGCGTTGCCCGGCGACGATTTCCTGCGGCGAGAGATCGATCGGCTGCACGCCCAGAAAACCGTATTCCACCTCGCGCCCCTGTTTCATCGTATTGAGCACCCGGCGAAAGAGATCGTCGACGGGGTAGGCGTATCCGGCGGCCGTTTCGTAGCCGGCGGTGGCGGCCAGCGACGTAGTCAGGCCGACCATTCGCCCCTGGAGATCGACCAGGGCCCCGCCACTGGTACCCAGGTTGAGCCGGGCGTCGGTTTGGATCAGCGTGCCGAAGTGGTGCAGGCTGGTTTTTCCCACGGGGTCGTCGGCGGTGGGCGAGGGGGGAGCCACCCGGTTGAGGTTGGCCACGATACCCCAACTAGCGCTGGCCTGGCCGTCGGCGGCGATGGCGTAGGGATTGCCCAAGGCGATCACGATCTGCCCGCGGCGCAGCTTGGCCGCGTCGCCCAGAGCGATGGGAACCAGGTCCGTCGCGTCGATGGCCAAAACGGCCAGGTCGCTCCGCGGGTCGGCCGCCTTGATCCACGCCCGATGGCGCCGCCGATCGGGCGTGACGACGTAATAGTCGGAGTCCTTCCGCAACACGTGATAGGCGGTGACGATCAACCCTCCGGCGTCGACCACCACGCCGGTGGCGAAGTCGCCGGGCGCCCGCCGGGGCTGGGCGGAACTCGAACCCGTCGGCGGCATGGCCCGGAGCCCGAAAGGACCGGGCCGAATCTCGAAGTTGAGCGACCCGGCCTCCCCGGCGCGTCGGACCCGGGTGATCGACACCACCGAGCGAGAGGCCTTTTCGATGGCGTCGGTGAGGGCGTCTTCGATGGTCTGGAGGGAGGGCGGCACGGAGGCCGGCTGCTGGGCGCGGCCGGCCATGGCGGAGCCCGCCAGCAGAACCAAAGCGGCACCGATAGGCGAAAACCTGTTCATCCCGTTGGTCACACGCTCGGGAAACGTGCCTTGCTCTTTCCGCGGCGAGCCCCCGGCGGCGTTTACTGGCGTTGGCCGTCGGTCTCGCCGTACCCTAGGGCTTGGAGCACCTTGCCCTTGATCTGTTCAACCAGTTCGGGGTGCTCCTCCAAGTACGCCCGCACCCGCTCCCGGCCTTGCCCGATTTGTTCCTCCCCGTAGCGGAACCAGGCGCCGGTGCGGGTAACGATCTTCTGCTGGATGGCCAAGTCGAGAATGTCGCCGACGTAGCTGATGCCGCCGGCGTGCATCATGTCGAACTCGGCGATGCGGAAGGGCGGGGCCACCTTATTCTTGACCACCTTGGCCTTGACTCGCTGGCCCACCACTTCCTCGCCGTCCTTGATGTGACCGATCCGCCGCACGTCGATGCGGCAGGAACAGTAGAACTTCAGTGCCCGGCCACCCGGCGTGGTTTCCGGCGAGCCGAACATCACGCCGATCTTCTCGCGAATCTGGTTGATGAAGATCACCGAGGTCTTGCTGCGGGAAATAGCGCCGGTGAGTTTCCGCATCGACTGGCTCATCAACCGGGCTTGCAGGCCCACGTGCGAATCGCCGATCTCGCCCTCCAGTTCCCTCTGCGGTACCAGGGCGGCAACGGAATCGATGACGACCACGTCGACGGCGTTGGAGCGGATCAGCATCTCGGTGATCTGCATCGCTTCCTCGCCGCTGGAAGGTTGGCTGACCAGCAGGGTCTCCAGCTCGACGCCCAGCTTCTTGGCCCAGGTGGGGTCCAGGGCGTGCTCGGCGTCGACGAAAGCGGCAATGCCGCCGGCCCGCTGCGCCTGGGCGACCACGTGCAAAGCGAGCGTCGTCTTGCCGCTCGATTCGGGTCCGAAGACCTCCACCACCCGGCCGCGAGGGATGCCCTGGCCGCCCAGGGCCAAGTCGAGCGAGAGGCTGCCGGTGGAGATGCCCTCGATGCGACCGGTACGCCGCGAGCCGAGGGGCATAATCGCCCCCTCGCCAAACTGCTTTTCAATCTGGGCAACCGTGGTTTTCAAGATCGGGTTGGCGTCGAGCACCGAGGCGGCGGCCCCTTTTGCCTTCGACGAAACCTTGGTCTGCCTACCTTGTTTCTTGGCCATCGCGTTTCTCGGTCGCTGTTTCGTGACAGTCACCATGGGAAAATCCTCTCTTGCAAGCCGGGGATGGTTAAGGCTTGCGCCCCAACCGCGAAATGGACGCACGTATACTATACATACGTTCATATCGTTCCGCAAGAGCAATTTTCTTGGATTTTTCTCCTGCCCGGTTTTTCTCCACGAGGATGCGGCACCCCTTCCCTAGAGGGGAATCCGGCGACTGTGTTCATCATACCAGGGGCGACCCCCCTTTGCCGAGAGGGCGCGGGCCGAATTCTCCGGCAAATGGATTCGTGGTTTTCCAAGGCTTACGGGCATGCCCGAAGAGGGATTTGTTCCGCCACGCGCCGCCTGGGCCGGCCCGCCGCGGTCGGGTATATTGGCCGGCCAGAGGGCGAGGCGGCGGTGACCCTTCGCCCGGGCCCCTGGTAATCGACGGATCGAATTCGTGCTCAACCCGAGGGAATTTCGCCAGTTGGTGGGTGGCCGCCGGCGGGGCTGGTCGGCGGCCTGTCTGCGGCTTGCGCTGGCGGCGACCGAAATGCCCTATCGGCTGGCGATGCGGCTCCGCAACGCCCGCTATGATCTCTGCCCCGTCCTGGCACGTCGGGTGGGCGTGCCGGTGGTCAGCGTGGGAAATCTCACCCTGGGCGGCACCGGCAAGACGCCCATGGTGGAGTGGATCGCGCGTTGGTTTCAGCAGCGGGACGTTCGGGTGGCGATCCTCAGCCGGGGCTACGCCGCGCCGCCGGGCGAGCAAAACGACGAGGCGATGGAGTTGGCGCAGAAGCTGCCCGGCGTGTGCCATCTGCAAAACCCCAATCGGGTGGAGGCGGCCGAGCGTGCGATCGAGGAGTTCGCCGCCGAGTTGATCCTTCTGGACGACGCCTTTCAGCATCGGCGGATTCACCGCGACCTGGATATCGTGCTCTTGGATGCACTGGAGCCGTTCGGGTTCGGGCGCGTCTTTCCGCGGGGCACGCTCCGCGAGTCGCCGGCCGGGTTGCGGCGGGCCGAGGTGGCGGTGCTCACCCGGGCCGACCTGCTCGAGCCGGCACAGCGGGAGGCGATCCGGCGGAAGGCGGTGAAATACGCCCCCGCGCTGGTCTGGACCGAGGCCGCCCACGTGCCCCGCGAGTTGCTGGCCGCCGACGGCCGCGTGGAGCCCCTGGAGCACTTGCGGGGCAACCCGGTGGCGGCCTTTTGCGGGCTGGGCAACCCGGCCGGATTCCGCCACACGCTCGCCTCGTGCGGCTACACGGTGGCCGGCTTCCGCGACTTTCCCGACCATTATCGCTACCGGCCCGAGGACACCGAGCAACTGGCCGCGTGGGCCGAGCGGCTCCAGGTGGCGGCCGTGGTCTGCTCGCAGAAGGACCTGGTCAAGCTAGGAACCGGCCGGTTGGGTACGCGGCCGCTCTGGGCGGTGACCATCGGGATGGAATTCCTGGCCGGCGAGGAGGCCGTGGTGTCGCGGCTGGCGGGGCTACTGCCGAAAACGAAGTAGTCGTTCGGCGCGGGTCTGCCGCGCCGAACGCTGGGGGTTGCGGAAAGGCGGAAGGGCGAGGCTGGGGTGTTGAAAACTTGGGGTTGCGGCAGCGGAGTGTTCGTCCCGGATTTGTTGCGGGAGGGCGAGGCTCCTGCCGAGCCGTGGGGGCGGCATTCACCCTGATTTCCCGGCTCGGCGGGAGCCTCGCCCTCCCGCCTGCGCACGAACATCCCCTTTCCGCAACAGAGATCAATGATCCGCCTCCCCCCGCCGCATAAACTCCCGGTACTGCCGGTCGAGTTGATCGTAGGAGGCGTGGGTGAGGCGGCTGAGGGTGGCGGCGTCGGCGTGATCCGTGTAGACGGCATAGAGATAGGCCACCAGCGCGTCGCGATAGCGGCCGCCGTCGTAGTGGATGAGAAAATGCGTCATCCCGGCGGCCTGGCTGTAGAGGGTGGCGATCCGCGGGTCGGTCTGGATTTTTTCCACGCCGTAGGTGGTGAATTCGGCGAAGGGAACGTAGAAATCGTCGTGCAAGAGGCGGTACCGCGCGGCCTTCATCCGCAGGTCGTCGAAGCCACCCAGCACGTGGTAGCCGTCCTCCTGGTGGAGCGTCTCCATGTACATGGCGATGCCTTCGATGATCCAGAAGTTGGCGTTGCGGGCCACGCTGGGCGGCACCTGGCGGGACTCGTGGAAGAGTTGGTGCGTGGCCTCGTGCAAGAGCGTCCTGAGATCGGAATCGTCGCCGGCGAAGAAGTAGGCCGTGCGGGTGGACTGCATGTAGATGCCCAGCGAAATCTCCACGGTGGGCGAGGCCGGCTTGAGGGCGTCGATATACTCCTGCCGATCGCGGAAGTAGACGACCTGGTGCTGGGGCAACTGAATCCGCGCCGCCCGACCGTCGAACAACGCCGCCACCTGGGCTTCCGTGGCGTAGTAGCGAATGAACAGTTGCTTCCAGACGCGGTAGAGCTGTTCCAGCTTTTCGCCCAGGGCCACGGCCGCTTCCCGGCTGCGATCGGTGCGAATCACGTAGTGCTCGGTGGGCACGTCCCAGCCGCTGCGGATGTTGGCGTGCAGTTGGGCGTCCTGCTGGGCGGTGATCCAGCGGCCGCGGCAGTAGCGCTGGCCCTGTTCGTAGTGGGCCACCTGGTTGCGGGGCAGCCAGCCAAACTTCTTGTGCCAGACCTGCCCCGACCGCAGTCGCCGCGCCTCGTAGACCGTCCGCCAGGTGCCCTGATACTTCACGTAGCCCAGCAGCTTGCGGATCGAGTCGTGGTCGGGGTTCTCGCGGATGGCCGTCATCACCAGGTCGAAGGCCAGCGAGGCCCTGCCGCCGCGAATCGCCTTCTTGGCCAGCAGGTACAACGCCCCGGCCTGCTCGCGACGCAGTTGCCAGAACCGCCGATCCCACTGGGCCACCGCCTCGGACGTCCCCTCCGGCAATTCCGGCGGGCCCATCTCCACCGGCAGCACCGCAATGTAGAGCCGGTTCGACTGGCGGGGCTTGCCCCACTGCCGCGTCTTCCGGGCCTCCGCGGCGAGCCCCTGGGCGTCGCACCAGGCGGCCAATTCCTCCAGCTTCTGGGCGTACTTCGACCTGATCGCGGTGGCCGTCTTGGCCAGGTTGCCGGCGGCTCCAGCAGGGGTCGCCGTGACCGTCAAAATCAGCACGGCGGCCACCAGC
>CAYZWG010000332.1:0-6327 GCA_964481605.1 uncultured Planctomycetaceae bacterium | reverse complement strand
ACACCGACTCAAGCGGCGCCATCCACTCCCCTGACCTCTTGCCGGCTGCCGCCGGGTGCAGGTTCAAGAACCTGGGCCACCCGCGAAACCTGCTGGAGGCAGCAGCGCCGCCTGCGGAAAAAACGCCCCCGTGAGATGGCCCTCATGTTGCCCGAGATCCCCGATCTGCCGGCGCACTTGCGAGGGCTCGTGGCGCAGATTCCTCGCGGCAAGGTGAGCACCTACGGCAACCTGGCCACGGCCCTGGGCGCGGCGGTAGCCGCTCGCTGGGTGGGGCACGACATGCTTCACCACGATCACCACCGGCGATGTGCTTGCCACCGGGTGGTTCGTGCGGACGGTTCGCCGGGTGAGTACATCGCCGGCACGTCCGCCGAGAAGGCCGAGCGGCTGGCGGCCGAGGGGATCCCTCTGGAGCGGGGCCGCGTCGACCTGGCCCGATTCGGCATGGGGGTGGAAGATTTCCTCTGCCAGCGGCCGTTGGAAGAGCTTCGCGCGGTCCAGCAGGCGTTGGCCGCCAGGGTGTCGCTGCAAGGCCGGCGAAAGCTGCCGGACCGGGTGGGCGGGGTGGACGTCTCCTACCGTGGAGACTCCTGGGCCGTGGCGGCGTACGCGCTGGTCGAGGTCGCCTCGGGAGCATTGATCTGGTCGACGACGGTAAGCGGGCCGGTTGGTTTCCCCTACATCAGCAGCTTTCTTGCTTTTCGGGAGTTGCCCATCTTGTTGGAGCTAGTCGCGTCGGTGCGAAACCAGGGCCGGCTGGCCGAGGTGATGTTGGTCGACGGCAGCGGCGTGTTGCACCCGCGGAGGGCGGGGGTGGCCAGCCACCTGGGCGTGCTCTCGGGGGTGGCGACGGTGGGGGTGACGAAGAAGCGGCTCGTGGGGCGGGTGGATGTGGAGGGAATGGGGCCGGAGGAGTCGCGGCCGGTGGTGCACGCGGGCCGCGCGAGAGGGGTGGCGATTCGCCCCACCTCGGGCAGCCGGCGGCCGATCTACGTCTCGCCTGGTCACTGCGTGAGCCTGCCGTTTGCCGAGCGCGTGGTTCGCCGCTTGCTCAGAGGTCGGCGTCTGCCGGAGCCGGTTTACTGGGCCGACCGTCTCAGTCGGGCCGAGGCGAGATCAGGCCAGCCCCAATACCGTTGAACGAGGGCCGGGAAGGCGAGCCTCGTAGGCCGGATCATGATCCGGCACCGTGGCCCCGGCTCCGACGCAGGACATTGCTCCGGCGGCGTCGGATCACGATCCGGCCTACCCGCTTGCCGGCTGCGCCGGCCCACGGTTTCGCCACCTTTCGCCCCGCCCTCCCTAGCTTTCTGCCGGGTGGTTGATATATAAAGGAGAATTCGTTTGTCCGTCGCCGAGGAGGCAGGGGGCGGGTGGCCGGCATCCGTCCGCTGAATCGGCGATTTGTGCGAGTGTTTGTTCCAAGGGGAGTTTTGATCCGATGACAGCGATTGTGAACCAGGAAACCTGCAACGGGTGTGCCGAGTGCGTCGAGGCCTGTCCGCTGGACGCCATCGAGTTGCAGGCCGAGAAGGCCACGGTGGATGAGGATGTCTGCGGCGACTGCGGTGCGTGCGTCGACGTCTGCCCGACCGAATCGATCACCGTGGATTAGTGGGGCAAAGGGCAAGGCGTGGTTTGACGCTCTGGGTAGGCCGCCGGGTGGACCGGCGGCCTACGGCGTTTCTTGTTGCCCCCCCAAGCGGACGATGCCGAGAGCGGGCGCCCCCGCTTGCGGTATCGCGGCCCGTTTTGAAGAATGGGGGCCGGGTGCCGCTGCGCTTCGGCGCGGGTCTCTCTCGGCGCATGTTCGGCGCGGGGCTGCCGACCCCGCCGAAAACGCGGACCGCAGGTCTCGTACGTGGCGACAGCCGTGGCGGCGGGGAGACCATCGGCCTCTCTCGGCGGGGTCGGGAGACCCGCACCGAACATAGGCGGGGAGACGGCGGGGTCGGGAGACCCGCACCGAACGTAATCGCGGTTGGCAGACGCCCCCTGGTGGAGGAGAGGCGAAGGATGGAAGAGCAAGAGCGCAAAGAGCCGGCGGAGATTGCCGTCACGGGCGATCTGACCGAGAGCCTGGGGGATTTGTGCGACAAGCTTGTGGAGGTCCAGCCGGGGGGCGAGTGCGTGTTGTATTTCGATTCCCTGGGCGGCAGCCCCTATGCCGGAATAGCTCTTACCTCGCTGATCTTGCTGAGATCGCTCCAGGCGACGGGGATCGTGATCGGCGAGTGCTCGTCGGCGGCGTTGTGGCCTTTTGCAGCGTGCCGGCGCCGCCTGGTGACGCCCTACAGCGTGCTTCTGTTTCATCCCATGCGGTGGCAAAGCGAAGAGAACGTGGGCCTGCCGGAAGCCCGTGAATGGGCCAGGCATTTCGGCCAACTGGAAAACGACATGGACCGACTGCTGGCCGAGTTGTTTGGCGTGCCGCCGGAACGGATCGAAGGGTGGACCGTTCCCGGGCGATACGTTTCGGGGCCGGAGTTGGCGGAGGAAGGTTTGGCCGAGTTGACCAGGTTGGGACCGCTGGACGCGATTTGCAAGCAAGGAAAGGGGTAAACGCCCGTGGCCTGGAGGGCTCCGATTCGGTCCGTGCGGCCGGGCGACCGGGCGATCCGACTGCTGCTGCTGTTGGTGGCGGTGTTTGGCGTGGCCGGATGCCATCGCTCCGGGGAATCGGCACCCGGTGCCAAGGTTCCCCCTGCGGCAAGGGCCTACGGGCAGTTGCCGGGGCTGGAGTCGACCCCCAACGTCAAGCTTCAAGACGAACTGGCGCGAATCGTCGAGGAGCGGGCCACGCCGCAGTGGCTGGACCGTGGGGAGATTGCCCAGGCGGAGAACGCGGCCGCGGCGCTGGTCGACCTGTTTGATGGGAAAGACGTCGCCAAGCTTCGCGATCAGACCGATCAACTGATGCCGGCGGGGCGGTTTCAATACAATCCGATTCAGCTCGAACGGGTGATCCATTTTCGCAAGCAGCATGAGGCCCAACGGCTGGCGGCGGCGGAGGCGCTCAAACGGCCCCGCTGCCGGCTTCCGATTCTCTTCGAGGCCGGTTTTGCGGCGGACCTTTCGACGGTCGACGCGGTCTGGGTGTGCGCCCGGCTGGAGATGTTCCGCGGGGCCGAGGCGCTTTCCAACGGCAGCCTGGGGGAAGCGACGAAGTGTTTTGGCCGGGTGCTCCGCTGGGCTGGGCACTTGGCCTCGGAGCCGCATCTGACAGTGCGGTTGGAAGGGGCGTTTCTGCGGACCGAGGCGCTCAACCTGTTGCAGAGCATCGCCAATCACAAAGAGGTCGGCAAGAAAGAGTTGGCCCAGGCCCAGCGGCTATTGTCCGCACAGTTGGCCGACTGGCCGGACGACGGGCGGGCGTGGATCGGCGATCGGGCCCTGGGGATGGTGCTCTACGAGGCGGTCCGCGACGGCAAGTTGACGAAGCAACTGGCGCCCGAGGAGCTGGAGCGGTTTAAGAAGGAGGGAATCGCCTCCGACCTGGACGAGGCCGCCCGCCGCCACGTCGACAGCGATGAGCTTTACTACCTGGAGACGATGCGGAGGGTGATCGCCAGTTGCCGCCGGCCCTACTATGCTCGCAAACAGGTGTTCGCGGCGATTCGCGACGACTTGCACGAGCGGCAGGACGGAACGGATTTTCCGCTCGTGGCTGGGCGGCTGCTGCTGGCGGGGATCGAGAAGGGCCACGTGATCCAAGCGCGGGATCGCGCCAACTGTGAAGCGTGGACCCTGGCCACGGCGCTGGCCACCGGCGTGCCGCCGCCGGCCGAGGGGGTCAATCCACTCTCCGGCAAACCGTATCGCGTGGTGCGGCAAGACGGGCTGGTGACGGTGTATGATGTAGGCAGCGGCGAGGGAGAAGACAACCCGCCGGTGATCGTTCCCGATTTCTCCGCGGGCGGCGGTTAGCGCCGTCCGGCTTCCCAATTGCATGGCACGCAAATCGACCCGACGTGATTTTCTCCGCGGCCAGTCGGCCGCCGAGGCGATGTCCGAGGTGGCCGGAAGCGACCGGCCCGAGCGGGGCCAGATGTCGCCCCGGCGCGACCCCGGGCAAACGTCCTACGCCGTGCACGTCAGCCGCCGGGCGATGGCCTGCGAGTTCGAGGTGGTGCTCAACGCCGGTCAGTACGAGGGAGGGACGGAGGCCGCCCTGGACGCGCTGGACCTGGTCGAGCAGTTGGAAGAGGAATTGAGCTATTTCCGCCCGGCCAGCCGGGTCAGCCGGATCAACCGGACCGCGGCGCGGCGACCGGTCGAAGTGGAACCGGGGCTATTTGCGTTGCTGCGGCTTGCCGCCGAGTTGCACGACGCCACGGACGGGGCGTTCGACATCACTTCCACGTCGCTCTGGAAGGCCTGGGGGTTTTCTCGCCGCCAGGGGCGAATCCCCAGCGAGGAGGAACTGGCCCAGGCGCGGGCGGTGGTCGGCGGCCGGCTGGTGGAACTGGACGAAGAGGCGGGGACGGTGCGGTTTCGACGCGACGGCGTGGAGCTGAACCTGGGCAGCATGGGCAAAGGATATGCGCTGGACCGGATGGGCGAAATGCTCCGTCAGGAGGGCATCGAGGACTACTTGATCCAGGGCGGCAACAGCAGCGTGCTGGTGCGGGGATCGAGGATGGAACCGAGCGGCCCGGGCGCTGTGCCGGTCGAAGGATGGCGGGTGGGGGTGGCGCACCCGATGCGGCCGGGCAGGCGGCTGGCCGAACTCCGGCTCCGCGACGCGGCCCTGGCGACGTCGGGTTCCGGCAGCCAGTTCTTTCGGCACCAGGGCCGTCGCTACGGCCACATTCTCGATCCCCGCAGCGGGCGGCCCGCCGAAGGGATGCTCTCGGCCACGGTGATTGCCCCCACCGCCACGGTGGCCGACGCCCTGGCCACGGCCTTTTACGTGATGGGGCGGGAAAAGGCGTTGGCCTATTGTGCAAAGCGGCCGCAGTTGGCGGCGATTTTGCTTGTGCCCGCCGGCGGCACCCCCGGCTTTGCGCTGCACAGCACGGGCCTGGAGGAGGGAGTTTTGCGGCTGGTCGACGCCTGGTAGGCGCGGGCGCGGGGGGGCGGGCTAGGCGTCGAAACGAATCTCGAGGATTTTGAACCGGGTAGTTCCCGCGGGGACCTCGATCTCGGCCACCTCGCCGGGTTTCTTGCCCATCAGGCCCTGGGCAAGCGGACTGGTGACCAGAATCTTCCCCTCGGCATAGTCCTCTTCGCCCGCTCCCACGAGGGTGAACTCCTCTTCCTCGTCCAGGTCGAGGTCGTTGACGCGAACCGTGCAGCCAAAGGCGACCTCGTCCTTGGGCAGTTTCGACGGATCGACCAGCACGGCCCGCGACAACTTGTCCTGGAGGACGTTGATCTTGGCCAAAAGCAAACCCTGGCTTTCCCGTGCGCCGTGATACTCGGCGTTTTCGCTCAAGTCTCCTTCGGCCCGGGCGGCCCCGATCCGCTCCTCGATCTTCGGCATCTCCTCATTCCGCAAGTGGTCCAACTCGGCCTTGAGCTTGTTGTAGCCGGTGCGAGTCATGGGGATTCGGTCGGACATCGCCTCTGCTCCTGGAGGTCGGCAAAAAAAACGCGGCTTCCCGCCCGAGCGAAGAGCAGAAAGACCGCCGGTCACGAGGGAACGGATCGCGATCGTCTTATTGTCGCATCCGCGGGTCGGTTGTAAAGAGGAGGTTGGGCCGGCGACAAGCGGGGCCAGGAGGAGGCTTGCCTGGGTAATGGAAAGTGGTGGAAAGGGAGGCGGGGCCGAGGTGGTTTTTCGGTGATTCTGAGCGCGAGATCGCGGCCGGCGATGCTCACCCGATCGGAGGGGTTTATGGCCCCCGAAGAACCATTTTGTATAGGATTTTTATGGCTTTTGTCTTGCCCATCGTTGGTATTTGACCGATGATTGTCCTATATGATGGAATGCCACAAATTTCCACGTGGCTGGTACGGTGCGCGGCTGTTGCAAGGCGTGCCATCGCAGGCGATATTTGGCGGCTCCCCTCTGTAGCAAGGGATACCCTGCCCCGTCCCTTTGAGGGGGGCCGTCTTTTTTTCTCTTCCCCCGGCCTTCTTTTGGTCGTGGTCGCGGCGAGTGATCGCCGGGCATCTTCCGGGAACCTGTTCGGCGCGGGTCTGCCGCCCCTTAGGCACATCGTAACCCGAAGCGTAAGCGAGGGAGAATCACCGGCCTGGAATCCCTTGCTTACGCTTCGGGTTGCAATCTAATCTGACAGCGCCACTTGGGGCTCCTCTCCGCTGGCCCTCTGCCGGTGGGGCGTAACACCTGAAATCCCAATGCTTTAGGTTCCTCGG
>CAYZWG010000331.1:0-6337 GCA_964481605.1 uncultured Planctomycetaceae bacterium | reverse complement strand
TTCATCTACTTCCAGTTCTGAGTTGGGCGGCTGAGTTCGGCGCGGGTCTCCCGACCCCGCCGGGTCCCGGGTGGCACCGGTTCTTGAACCGGTGTGGCTCTGCCACAAGAGGTCAGCGCAAATCACTCCACCCACGGAATAGGAACACCGCTTGAGTGTCGCCACCCGCTGGCCTGACCTCTTGCCGGCTGCCGCCGGGTGCAGGTTCAAGAACCTGGGCCACCCGTGCGGGTCTCCCGACCCCGCCCCCTGCACCGCCGGCCCGCTCGCGGACGATTGACTCCGGCCGCGCCGCCGGGGGATAATCACCGCGCCGGCGGTACGCCGCGTGCCCCGTGTCGTCCTCCCCCAACGCTGTGGCAAGATGTTCAGCTACGTCTACATGAAAATCCTCGAGTCCCAGCCCAGCCGCTACGACCGGGGAATCTCCTGGCTGAGCCTGGGCCAGTCCGCGCGGATCAAACGCCGCATCGTGGAGGAGCACGTCACGGCCGGCCTGCGAATGCTCGATGTCGGCTGCGGCACCGGCACCCTGGCCGTGCTGGCCGCACGCCAGGGCGCCCGCGTCACCGCCTTCGACGTCTCGCCCGGAATGCTCGCCGTGGCCCGACGCAAGATCGCCGCCGCCAGCCTGGCGGAAAAAATCGAGCTCCGCCGGATGGGCCTGGGCCGGATGGACCACCTCCCCGCCGCGAGTTTCGACCTGCTCACCGCAACCCTGGTCTTCTCCGAACTCTCTGCCGACGAGCAAGACTACCTCCTCCACCACGCTCATCGCCTGCTGGCCGGCGGTGGCCGCTTGGCGCTGGCCGACGAGACCACGCCCGAAGGATTTGTGGGGCGACTCCTCCACGCTGCCGTCCGCCTGCCCTTGCTGCTGTTGACCTTCGCGCTCACCCAGACCACGACCCGGGCGGTCGCCGGCCTGGAGGGTCGCGTCGCCCGGGCCGGGTTCCGCATCGAAAAGGCCGAACGCTCCCGCATGGGAAGCTTTCTTTACCTTGTGGCTGTCAAGGAGGAGAGCTGATGTCCCTTTCCGGATGGTTCGTGGCCTACCTGGCCCGCTGGCTCCCGCACCGCTCGGCCAGGGGGCTTTTCCCCCTGGGAACGCCCGGCCCGGGCTCGCCCGTGATCGTCACCTGCAACTTCTCGCTCACCGTCCGGCGGCTGCGGCGTGCCTTGGCCGGGCAAGACGCCTGGCTGCTGGTGGCCGACTCCGACGGCATCAACGTCTGGTGCGCCGCCTGCGGCGGACACTTCACCGCGGACCGCGTGATCGACGCCCTCAAGGTCGCCCGGCTGGCCGACAAGGTCAACCATCGCAACATCATCCTCCCGCCGCTCTCCGCCCCGGGCATGGATTGCAAGGCAATCCGGCAGGAGACCGGTTTTCAAGCCCATTTCGGGCCGGTCTACGCCCGCGACCTCCCCGCCTACCTCGACGCGGGCGGGAAAAAAACCGAGAGCATGTGCCGCTTCCGTTTCGATCTGCGGCATCGGCTCGACATGCTCCTTTCTATGAACTTTCCCATCTACGCCGTGGCGGCCATCGTGCTGGCCGTCCTCGCGCCCCAACACCTGGCCGGATTCACCCTCTTGTTCTGGGCCGCCACCACGGCCCTCTACCTGCTGATCCGCGTGATTCCCGGCAAGACGGGCTGGCACCAGGCGATCTTCGCCGCCGGCGTGCTGGTGCTGGCCTGGGCCGCCATCGACACGCTTCTGGGGAGCACCCCGCTGCGCCATGGGGGCTGGTTCCTGGCCACCTTCGCCGTCTTCTTTGCCGCAGGCTTCGACCTGGCCGGTATCGCCTCCGCTCGAAAGTCCGACGCCGAACAATTCCTCTCGCAGCTCGGCTGCAAGCGACTGGGGACGCTTTTCCAGCAGAAAGACCTGGGCACGATCACCCTCGACCGCGACAAGTGCAGCGGCTGCGGAACCTGCCGGGAGATATGCCCCCTGGGCGTGTTCGGCCCACCCGACCAGGACCACAAAACGACAATCCAGCGCCCCGCCGCCTGCTTCGCCTGCGGTGCCTGTGTGAAACAATGCCTTCCCTCGGCGCTGACCATTCGCGCAGAGTAACGCCCGTAGGCCGGGCCGGAATCGAGGGCGAGGACAAATCAACAAAAGATCGTCGGCCTCAAATGCGAAACCGACCGATACCCCAAGAGAGAGCAAGCTTCTGCGCCCGCGCGAGACCTGGGAGGGGTCTGGCGGGCCAGGGATTTTCGTCACCCTAGCCTCGCCTCCCGGCGACCACAATCACGCCTTTGCCGCGAAAAAGCCTGGTGACTACCTGGGGACTGCTGAATCTCGACAAGCCGTCCGGCGTCACTTCGCGACACGTGGTCGACCGGGTCCAGCGGCTGGCCGGACGCCGCAAGGCCGGCCACGCCGGCACGCTGGACCCCCTGGCCTCGGGCGTGCTGGTGGTTGCCGTGGGGGCGGCCACGCGACTGGTCGAATATGTTCAGCGGATGCCCAAGCGTTACCTGGGGACGTTTCTTCTCGGCCGCCAAAGCCCGACCGAGGACGTCGAGGGCGAAGTGGTCCGGCTGGCCGACCCTCCGGTCCCCACCGAGGAGGCCATTTGCCGGGCCGCCCAGACGCTCACCGGCCAAATCCTTCAACGGCCGCCCGCCTACTCCGCGCTCAAGGTCCGCGGACACCGGGCATACGACCTGGCTCGGCAGGGGAAGCCGGTGGTGCTGGAACCCCGAAAAATCACCGTCTACCGGCTCGACGTGGTGGCCTATGACTATCCCGAATTGAAACTGGCCGTGGAATGCTCGGGCGGGACCTATGTTCGCTCGCTGGGTCGCGACCTGGCCGAAGCCCTGGGCACGGGCGCCGTGATGTCGGCCCTGGTCCGCACCGCCATCGGGGAATTTACGTTGGAGCGGGCCGTGCCGCTGGCGGAGTTGACCGCCGACAACTGGTCGTCGTACCTGCGGCCGGCCCTGGAGGCGGTCGAGCAGCTTCCCCAGGTCACGCTCGATCCACAGCAGTTGCGGCGAATTCGCGCAGGCCAGACGATTGCCCGACCCGGCGTGGAACCGGGTCGTTCGGATGTGGCGGCACTGGACGAGCGGGGGCGGCTGGTGGCCTTGTTGCGACAGCGCGGCGACGATCAACTCGGCCCCCGGCGCAATTTTCCGCCGGAGGAGTGATTGGCGGGGAGTTGTGCGTGGGTCTCCCGACCCCGCACTGAATCTGAGGTAATCCACTGGCTCTGCCGTTTCCCGCGAGAATCTTCAATTCTTTTTCACCACGGATGACACGGATATCTCGGATAAACTCGACCATCAAAGTGATTCGCCATGTGGTCCGGTCCTATCCGTGTCCTCCGTGTCATCCGTGGTTTCACAATAGATATGCAATTCGCACGGGCAAGCCGTCTGGCTTGACGGCCCCTGTCAGCGCCTTCCTCATACCCCCGGCTCTGCCGGTGGTTCTGATTGGCGACTGTCTCCTTGCTCGGCGGGGTCGGGAGACCCGCGCCGAACGGAGTGTTGCCCTGCGCCCAAGACGCCGTGTCAGGAACACGTTTTCAAGAGCCCACCGCCATGCCGAGGGCGTGGTCGAGATCCTGACGCAGGTCCTCCACGGCTTCCAGGCCCACGGAGAGGCGGATCAGCCCGTCGGCGATGCCGTGCGCCTGGCGGTCCTGGGGGTCGTAGCTGGCGTGCGACATCGAGGCCGGCTGCTCGATCAGCGATTCGACCGCCCCCAGGCTGACGGCCAGTTGGAACAGCCGCGTGCTTTCCACCAGCCGTTTGGCCACCTCGAAATCGCCATCCACCTCGAAGCTGAGCATCGCCCCAAAGGCCCCGTCCATTTGCCGGGCGGCAAGATCGCGGCCCGGGTGGTCGGGCAGCCCGGGATAGAGGACACGTCGGACGCGCCGGTCGGCATCGAGGAAGGCGGCCAGTTGGGCCGCGGTTTGCGACTGCCGGCGGACGCGCAGCTCGAGGGTCTTGATCCCCCGGGAACAGAGAAACGATTCCAGCGGCCCCATCACGGCGCCGGTGGCGTTCTGGATAAAGTAAAGTCGATCGTAAAGCTCTTGGTCCTTGACCACCAGGGCCCCGCCCAGGATGTCGCTGTGGCCGCCCAGGTACTTGGTGGCCGAGTGCATGGAGATGTCGGCCCCCCGTTCCAACGGCCGGGTCAACACGGGCGTGGCGAAGGTGTTGTCCACGCCCACCAGGGCACCGTGGCGGTGGGCCATCTCGGCACAGGCGGCAAGGTCGCTGACCGACAAGAGTGGATTGCCGGGGCTCTCCAGCCAGACCAGCCGGGTTTGGGGGCGGATGGCGGCCTCGAACCGTTCCAGGTCGGTCGAGGGAGCCAGGGTGACGTCGATCCCGGCACGGTCGAGAATCTTGTGCAGCAGCCGATACGTGCCGCCATAGACGTCGGTGCCGGCCAGGATATGATCGCCCCGCCGGAGCAGCATCGTGGCGCAATGAATCGCCGCCATCCCCGAGGAGAAGGCCAACGCGCCGCAGCCCGACTCCAGCGAGGCGAGGGTCGTTTCCACCGCCTTCCGCGTGGGGTTGCCGCTGCGGGCGTAATCGAACTCGCCCCACTGGCCGGCTCCCGGCTGGACGTAGGTGGCCGCCATGTGAATCGGGCGGACCACCGCCCCGGTCTGGGGATCGCGCTGGTTGCCGACGTGGATTGCTCGTGTGGCAAATTTCATCACGCACTCGGGGATTGGTTCGTTGGTTGTTTGGTTGCAGAGCGCCACCGGGGGCTCCACTTTACCCTCGTCATCACTGACGAGGCTCCCGTGGCTTGAGCGCCTGCTTCAAGTCGGCGATCAGGTCCTCGGCGTTTTCGATGCCGCAGGACAGACGGATCATGTTGTCGGGAATGCCGATGGCCTGCCGCTGCTGGAGGGTGAAATCGTGATAGCTCATCACCATCGGCTGCTCGATCAGCGATTCCACGCCGCCCAGGCTGGGCCCGATGCGGGGAATCCGCACGGCGTCGACCACGTCCGCCGTCTGACGCCAATCGGCATCCTTCACCAGGAACGTGACCAGGCCGCCGAACCCCTTCATCGTGCGTTTGGCGATTTCGTGGTCCCGGTGGCTGGATAAGCCGGGGTAATAGACCTTTTCCACGCGGGGATGACCCTGGAGAAACGCCGCCACGGCCATGCCGTTCTCGTTGTGGCGTTGCATACGGAGTTCGAGGGTCTTCAATCCCCGCAGCAGCAGGTAGATGTTGTGGGGCGCGTTGCCCATACCGGCCACGCCCCGGAGTTTTCGCAGCGGCTCCATTTTTTCCGCCGAGCAGATCACCACGCCGCCCAGCATGTCGTTGTGGCCGGCGAGGTATTTCGTGCAGGAGTGCATCACGTAGTCGATGCCGTAGTCCAGCGGGCGGACGTTGCAGGGCGTGGCAAGGGTCGCGTCGATCACCGTCTCCACGTGGTGCCGCTTGCCCAGTGCCGCGAAACGTTCCAGATCGACCACGCTCAAATGGGGGTTGGTGGGCGATTCGCTGACTAAGAGCCGCGTCCGGTCGTTGATTGCCGCCTCCATCTTTTCGTAGTCGCAGGCGGGAATCTGGTGGGTGACGATGCCGAACTTGCCGAGAACCTTCTGGCAGAATTCCCGCGTTCGATGGTAGCACTCGTCGAAGAGGATCAGTTCGTCGCCGGCTTCCAGCTTGGCCCACAACAGGCCGGCAATGGCCGCCATGCCGGTCGAGTAGGTGAGTGCCTCCTGGCCGCCTTCCAGCGCCGCCAGCTTCCGCTCGGCGACCTTCTCGCTGGGGTTGCCGTACCGCCCATACTCTTCGCGGGGCACCTTCTTCTCCACGTAGTCCAGCGCCGCATCCGTGTCGGCAAAGGTGTAGGTGGCCGTGCAGAAGATGGCGTCGGTGATGGCGAAACCGGGCTTGAGGCGGTCTTCGCCGGCATGAACAGCCGTGGTCGACACGGCGATCGGCGGCCCCTCGGGGTCGGGCAAGCGAGGTCGGTCGGTCATGGGATCTTCCAATCCAAGAATCTTCTCCGGTGGAAACACGAAAAACCGCGGTGGGAAAAAACCGCCGCGGTGGGGGATTGCCCGGGAGCAAAAAAAACCGCGACTGGCGCCCTTTGGGCGGTCGCGGCGTGCTCTGGACCAAGTTGGATCGTCGCCTCGGACGCGACGATGGCACTTTAGCAGAAATGGCTGCAAGCGGCCGCAAATCCCAGCGTGACCGCTATTGTAGCAACGACCCGACAAAAAGGCCAGGGAGGGCGAAGCCCCCCCCGATCCGGGGGTGCAGGAACGGACTTCCGAAGGTGGTTCGAGTTGGAGGTTTCAGGTGGGAG
>CAYZWG010000330.1:0-6429 GCA_964481605.1 uncultured Planctomycetaceae bacterium | reverse complement strand
GCCACACCGGTTCAAGAACCGGTGCTACCCACTTCAGCCACACCGGTTCAAGAACCGGTGCTACCCAAGGGGTCGACCGCCTTCCTTCTACTGGCCCTCGATCCCCAACGCCCGCCAGTCGTCGGTCAACGGGGCGGTCACCTCGATCGGCTGCCGCGTTCTCGGGTGGCGAAAGCCCAGCCGCCGGGCGTGCAGCCCGATCGCCCGCAGCCGCGGGTCCTCATGCTGCCGCCCGAACGGCACCCCGGACCCATACTGCTGGTCGCCCAAGATCGGATGCCCGCGCCACCCGCACTGCACCCGCACCTGGTGGGTTCGCCCCGTCTCCAAGGCGACTTCCAGCCAGGTGCCCCAGTCCCAGCGGCCCCGCACGCGATAGTGCATCACGGCCCGCCGACCCTCGGCGTGCTGTGGGGAAACCACCTCCGCCCGCGCCTCGTCGGGCACCTTGCGGAGGTAGTCCACCCAGGTCCCCGCCTCCGGCTCCACCACCCCCTCGACGCACGCATAATACGTCTTCTCGATGCTCCGGCGCTCGAACTGGCGGGCCAGCCGCCGGGCCGCGCTACGCCGGGTGGCAAACACCATCACCCCGCTGGCCGGCCGGTCCAACCGGTGGGGGACCCCCAGGTAGACCTCCCCCCGCCCACCGCCACGCCGCCCCAAGAATGCCTTGATGCGAACCTCCAGGCTGTCGATTCCCGGCGGCGCCTGGGTCAACAGCCCGGCCGGCTTGCACACCGCCAGGCAGCCTCCTCCCTCGTACAGAATGTCCAAGTCGAACTGGCCCATCATCCCCGCATTGTAGCCCATGCCTGTTTCTTCGTCCGGTGAATCTCGGCCCCCGGGCAACCTTCTCCCGGCGCCCGTGGCCCGAAACCCCCGCGCGGGCCTCCCGCCCGTGAGGTAGAATAGGATCATGTGGTCGTGGGCGGGACGGCGAGGAGATCGATGCACGCGAGACTGTTCAAGCTGGTGGCCTGGTCGTTGTTGGCGGTGTTCTCGATAGGATGCCAGCGTCTCGACCCGGACGAGGCCGACCGCGAAAACGCCCAACCCCGGCCGGGCCCGGCTGAGCGGGCCACGGTCAAGCTCTCGCCCCAGGCGCAAGACCGCGCCGGGCTGGCCGTGGAAACCGCTTCCTTGAGCCGGCAGCCAAGCTTTCTGGCCGCCACCGGATGGCTCGTTGCCAAGCCCGGCACGGAAGTCGCCATCAAGGCACCCGCCACCGGCTTTCTCACTCTCCCCGCCATCGAGGGCGAGATCGAGCTCGGCTTTCCGGTCAAGACCAAGGGACAGCCCCTGGGCGAAATCCAAGTTGTGCTCTCGCCCCAGCAACAAGCCGACCTCGTGGCCGCCAAGGAAAAAGCCGACGTCCTCATCCGCCAATCGCTCACCTCGCTCGAACTGGCCCAAGCCCAGTTGGAGCGGGTCCAAAAGAGCAAGGGCGCCGTGCCCGGCACCCGGCTGGCCGATCTCCGCGAAAAGGTGGCCCACGCCCGGGCCGCCTACGAGGAAACCCGCCAGGGCCTGCCCTTTCTGCCGCAAGAACCCTACACCGATCCCCTTCACCTGAAGCCCCTGCCCATCGTGGCTCCCCTGGCCGGCCGCGTGGTTGCCGTCCACGTTCGCCGCGGCCAATTCGTGGCCCAAGGGGACACGCTCTGGAGGATCGCCGATTGGTCGGTCCTCTGGGTTCGCGTGCCGGTCTTCGAGCTGGACCTTCCCCGCGTCCAACAGCACGAGCCGGCCCAGGTTGAAGTGCCCGGCACGGACGTGCGGCTGGCGGCCCAGCCGGTCGACGCTCCCCAACCCACCCTCGACGACCGCCGCTCGGTCGACCGCTATTACGAAATGCCCAACGCCTCCGGCACGCTCCGCGTGGGTCAGGCGGTCCGCGTGCTCTTGCCCACCGGCCGCCCCACGGAGCGGATCGTCCTGCCCCGCTCCGCCGTGCTCTGGGACGGCATGGGGGCCGCCTGGGTCTACGTCCAGACGGGACCCCATGCCTTCCGCCGCAGCCGGATCGAACTGGGGCCCATCCTCCAGGACGGGGTCGTCGTCAGCCGGGGCCTGGACCCCGGCGCCAAGGTTGTCGTCACCGGCGCGGAAGCGCTCTATGGCGAGCAGTTCCAAGGAGAGATTCCCCTGGAGGACGAAGACGACTGACCATGCTCGCCTCGATCATCGCTTCCTGCCTCCGCTTCCGCCTGGTCGTCCTGCTGTTGGCCGGAATCCTCCTGCTGGGGGGAATCGTCGCCGTCGAAAACGCCCCTTGGGACGTGTTCCCCGAGTTCGCGCCCCCCCAGATCATCGTGCAGACGGAAGCCCCCGGCCTCTCCGCGGAAGAAGTCGAAAAACTGGTCACGGTCACGGTGGAATCCGTGCTCAACGGCGTCACCCGGCTGCGGACGCTCCGCTCCTCGTCGATTCCCGGTCTGTCGGTGGTCACGGCCATCTTCGAGGAGGGCACCGACGTGCTCACCGCCCGCCAACTGGTGGGCGAGCGGCTTGCCCAGACCGAGCTGCCCGCCGGGGTCCGGCCGCCCCGCATGGCTCCCCTGACGGCCTCCACCGGCCGCCTCCTGATGGTCGGCCTGACCTCCTCGAAAACCTCGCCCCAAGAGCTGCGGACCCTGGCCGACTGGCGCTTCGCCCGCCGGTTGCAGGCCGTGCCCGGCGTGGCTCGCGTGGAGGTCTACGGCGGCCAGGTCAAACAGTATCAACTGCTGATCGACCCCTTGCGGCTTCAGCAGCAGCACCTTTCCGCGGAGCAGGTCGTCTCGGCCGCCCGGCGGGCCACCGGCTTCGGCGGAGCCGGGTTCGTGGAAACCGCCAACCAGAGATTCCCCGTTCGGCAGCGAACACGGATCGAGTCGCCCGCCGATCTGGCGGCCGCTCCGGTGGTCTACCGCGACGGCGTGGCAATCACCCTGGGCGACGTCGTCGACGCCCGCTTGGGAGCGGAAAACAAGGTCGGCGACGCCACCATCGACGGTCAGCCCGGGGTCGTCATGGTGATCCACAAGCAGCCCTTCTTCAACACCCTGGCGGTCACCCGGCGGCTGCAGCAGGCAATCGCCGACCTGCGTACCACGCTGCCCGAGGACGTCACCCTCCACACCGCCCTCTTCCGCCAATCCGCCTTCATCGAACGCACCCTCGGCAACCTCAACACGGCCATCCTGCTGGGAGCCGCGCTGGTGGTGCTGGTGCTGTACGTCTTTCTCAACCAGTGGCGGACCGCGCTGATCAGCCTTACCGCCGTCCCCCTTTCCCTGCTGGGGGCGATCCTCGTGCTGCGGGCGTTCGGGGCCTCGCTCAACACGATGACCCTGGGGGGGCTGGCGATTGCCATCGGCGTGGTCGTGGACGATGCCATCGTGGACGTCGAAAACGTGGTCCGCCGCCTCCGCGAAAACCGTAAACTGCCCCAGCCCCGACCCGCCTTCAACGTGATCCTCGACGCCTCCGTCGAAGTCCGCAGCGCGGTCGTCTACGCCAGCTTCGTGGTGATCCTGGTATTCGTGCCGGTGCTCTTTCTCCAAGGCCTGGCGGGCAGCTTCTTTCGCCCCCTGGGCTACGCCTACATCGTCGCCATCCTCATCTCCCTGGTGATCGCCCTCACGCTGATCCCGGCGATGTGCCTCACGCTCCTGCCGGCAAGCCGCCTGAAGAGCGAGGAACCCCGGCTGGTGCGGTGGCTCAAGCGGACCTACGAAAAAGCCCTCGGCCCCCTCTTGCGCCATGGCTGGACCACGATCGGCCTGGCCCTCCTGCCGGTGCTGGTCACGTTCGCCTTCCTTCCCTTTCTCGGCGGCGAGTTCCTTCCCGACTTTCGCGAGTCCAACTTCGTGATCTTCATGGCCGGCAAGCCCGACAGTTCGCTGGCCGAGTCGGTCCGCGCGGGCCGGCGGATGGCCCACCGGCTCAAGGCCATCCCCGCCGTCAAGAGCGTTGCCCAACTGATCGGCCGCGCCGACCTCTCCGAAGACACCTGGGGGCCCAACATCAGCGAGGTCTGGGTAGCGGTGGACCCGCGAGCCGACTACCGGCAGGTCCTCCGGCAGATTCGTGCCACGCTGGGGCAGACACCCGGCTATCTCTTCCAGATCAAACAGTTCCTGCGTGAAAGGATGGACGAAGTCCTCACCGGGGCCACCGCCGACGTGGTGATCCGCGTGGTGGGACCCGACCTCGAACAACTCCGCCAACTGGCCGAAAACATTCGCCGGGCCATCGCCCCCGTCGAGGGGGTCGTCGACCTCCGACTGGAGCAACAGGTCGACGTGCCCGAGGTGGAGATACTGCTCTTGCCCCAGGCAACCTTGCGATACGGATTCTCCGTGGGGCAATTGAACCAAACCGTGCAGACCCTTCTGCGGGGACGCGAAGTGGGCCAGGTCTACGAGCAAGACGCCGTTTTCCAGGTCGTCGTCCGCGCCCAGCCCCAGTGGCGTTCGGACCCCGCCACGCTCGGACAACTCCTCGTCGACGCGCCCGACGGCGAGAAAGTGCCGCTGGACGCGGTGGCCCAAATCAGCCTCCGGCAGGCCCCCAATATCATCAATCGCGAGCAGGGCAGCCGCCGCATGCTGGTCACCTGCAATGTCCACGGCCGCGATCTGGCCGGCGTGATGCACGACGTCCGCCAACGCCTGCACGCCCGGGTTCAGTTGCCGCCGGCCGGATACCACCTGGAATTCGGCGGACAGTACCAGGCCCGCCAGGCCGCCCAGCGACGACTGTGGCTGCTCAGCGCCGTCGTGCTGGTGGGCATCTTCATCCTCTTCGATCTCGACTTCCACTCCATCCGCCTCTCCCTCTTGGTGCTGTTGGCCGTCCCCCTGGCCTGCGCCGGAGGCGTGGTCGCCATCCTGCTGAGCGGTGGAAACGTCTCGCTCGGCTCGATGATCGGCCTGGTCACCGTGTTCGGCATCGCCGTGCGAAACGGCATCCTCCTGGTCAGCCACTACCAACATCTCCGCCAGGTCGAGGGGCTCCCCTTCGACCGGCGGCTGATCATCCGCGGCGCCTCCGAACGCCTGGCCCCCATCCTCATGACCGCGCTGACCACCGCCCTCTCCCTCTTGCCCCTGGTGATCCTGGGGGATCGGCCCGGCTACGAAATCGAGCACCCCATGGCCGTGGTGATCGTCGGCGGCCTCGTCTCCTCCACGCTGCTGACCCTGGGGCTGCTGCCGGTCCTCTACTACCGCATCGGCGAACCCGCCGGTGGCCCCGACCAGCCCCAATAAAGCGGGCCAGTCGCCGCGGAACGAGAAAACGCCGTCTCGCTTGCACCGGCCCCTCCGGCAGCCTAACATGGTGCCTGCCACCCCCCACGGTCCCCGTTCGCGAGTGGCACCGGTTCTTGAACCGGTGTGGCTCTGCCACGAGAGGTCGGGGCGAATCACTCCACCCTAGGAACACCGACTGACCGTCGCCACCCGCGCCCGGCGGGGTCGGGAGACCCGCGCCGAACGCTGACCCCTTGCCGGCTGCCGCCGGGTGCTGGTTCAAGAACCTGGGCCACCCGCGAGCGATCAGAGCCAACCGCGTTTTCACCCCACGGACCCAAACACCATGCACCACCCCACCCTGATTCTCGCCACCGTTGGGTTGATGCTTGGCACCGGAGCAACCTGCCCGGCCGCTCCGCCCGCCGGTCAAGAAATCGACATGTTCGCCTCGCCCAAGACCGTCCGCTGGGTCTATTTCAGCCAGGATCCCGCCTCCAAGCAGGCCGACACCTGGACCATCACGCCCCAGGCGGTCGTCTGCCGGGGTACCCCGCTGGGCTACCTGCGAACCGAGCAGGATTTCACCAACTTCATCCTCCGCCTCCAGTGGCGCCGGCCGGCGGCAAAAAAGCCCGGCGGCGGCGGCGTGCTGATCCGCATGACCGGCAAAGACAAAATCTGGCCCAAAAGCCTGGAAGCCCAGCTCAACGCCGGCGCCGCCGGCGACTTCTGGGGCCTGGCCGGCTATCGCCTGGAAGGGCCCGCCGGGCGATTCAAACAGATTGAGCACAAGCAGTTCGGCACGCTCAGAAACCTCGCCAAGACAGTCGACGCCGAGCTGCCGCCGGGCCAATGGAACGACTACGAAATCATTGCCCGGGGCCCGACCGTCACGCTCAAAATCAACGGCCGCCTGGTCAATCAGGCGACCGCCTGCGATCCCACGCCGGGCAAAATCTGCCTCACCGCCGAGGGCGACGAAATCCATTTCCGCAACGTGCGAATCACGCCTCTTTCCAACCAGCCGCAGTAGGCCGGATCGCGATCCGGGCTACCTTGGCAGCGCCACTTTGAACTCCTCCCCGCCGGCCCTGTGCCGGTGGATTGCGGGTTTGGAAACTACCCGTGGCCGCGACCCCCAACCGTTCCCCGTGGCCTGGCGTCGGGGGGGGCGTGGGCGTGCTAG
>CAYZWG010000329.1:0-6447 GCA_964481605.1 uncultured Planctomycetaceae bacterium | reverse complement strand
GGAGGGCGACCTCCGCGTTCTCGGGGATCGCGCTTGACCCGCGAGGGCGCAAGGGGAACCGGTTCGCTCGTTGCCCCTGGTTCCCAAGCTCCAGCTTGGGAACCGATTCGGCCGGGCCCACTGCCTGGCGTCTAATGCACCAGTGCTTCGGCTTCCAGCAGGTGTTCCAGCCCGTCCGACTTGGCGATGATCGTCACGCCCTGATCGGTGACCGCGAACCCCCGCCGGCGGTCGAGCTCCGAGTCGTAGCCGACCTCGATTCCAGCGGGAATCTTCACGCCCTTGTCGATGATTGCTCGGCGGACCTTGGCGCGCCGGCCGATATCGACGCCGTCGAAGAGGATCGACTCCTCGACCACGGAGAAGCTGTTGATGCGGGTGCGGTGGCCCAGAATCGATCGCGCCACCCGGCCCCCGGAGATAATCGAGCCGGAGCAGACGATGCTGTCCACGGCGTGGCCGCGGCGGTCGTCGCCGGCGAACACGAACTTGGGCGGCGGGTAATTGGGCTGATAGGTGCGAATCGGCCAGGCCTCGTCGTACATGTTCAGGTCGGGATCGACGGCAACGAGGTTCATGTTGGCCTCGAAATAGGCGTCCAGCGTGCCCACGTCGCGCCAGTAGGCCTCGCGCTTGCGGTTTTCGTCCGTGAAGGGGTAGGCAAAGACGCGGTTGGTGCCGATGATCGAGGGAATCACGTCGCCGCCAAAATCGTGGTGACTTCCCCTCCGGGTGGCGTCCCGACAAAGCTGCTCGAAGAGAAAACGGGCCGTGAAGACGTAAATCCCCATCGAGGCCAGGCAGTGCTTGTCGTCGCCCGGCACCGGTTTGGGATCGGCCGGCTTCTCCTCGAAACCGACCACCCGATTGCTCGTATCGACCTCCATCACGCCGAAGCGGCCGGCCGCCTCGTGGCGGGCGAACCGCAGCGCGCCCACGGTCAAGTCGGCCCGGTTGGCAATGTGCGAGTTGACCAGCTTCTTGTAGTTCATCTTGTAGATGTGATCGCCCGCCAGGACCACCACGTACTTGGGCCGCTCCTTCTCGATGGTGTAGATGTTCTGGTAGACGGCGTCGGCCGTACCCTGGTACCAGTTCTCGTCGATCCGCTGCTGGGGAGGAACGACGTCGATGAATTCACCCAGTTCGCGGCAGAAGTACCGCCCCCAGCCCGTGTTGATATGCCGGTCGAGACTCATCGCCTTGTATTGGGTGAACAAGAGGATTTTCCGAATTTCGCTGTTGAGGCAATTGGAAAGCGTGAAGTCGATAATGCGATACGCTCCCCCGAAAGGCACCGCCGGCTTGGCTCGGTCCCGCGTCAACGGCTCCAAGCGCGATCCCTTGCCGCCCGCAAGAATCACGGCAACGACCTTTTCCCTCATGCCTACTCCTTCCTCAACTGCCCACCAACCCATGCCTCCAACCCCAGCCATTGTATCGACTTGCGGGCCTTCGCCAAAGAGTTTCCGCCGCATCCTCGGAGAATTGGAGACCGGTCTCCGCAATCCGGCCGGCACAGCCGGCCCCACGCCCCCCTTCTTGCATCTTGCCGATTCCTCCCAGGGAAGCCAGGTTGGCCGGTCGACATATACGACCAAAGCTTTGCCGATCACCCCGTTTGACGGGCCTCAATCGACCCATTCTCGCTGCCACAGCTCCAACACCAACAGCGACCAGAGCCGATAGGCGTGGTCGAAACGGCCGGCCACGTGCTCGTCGAGCAACCGCACGACGGCACCGGCCTGGAAAAAGCCCCGCTGGAGCGTGCGGCGGTCGGTGAGGACCTCGCGGGCGAAGCCGGCCAGGGGACCGCGGAACCAGTGGTCCAAGGGCACGCCAAAGCCCATCTTCTTTCGCCGCACGATCTGCCGGGGCACCAGGTCGGCGAAGGCGTCCAGCAGGATTCGCTTGCCCCGTCCGGCGCGGAACTTGTATTGCAACGGCATCCGGGCGGCCAGTTCCACCACACGATGGTCGAGCATCGGCTGCCGGCACTCCAGGCCGTGCGCCATCGAGGCGATGTCGACCTTCGTCATCAGGTCGCAAGGCAGGTAGGTCAGCAGGTCGGCCAGGCTGGTCGCCGTGACCGGATCGCGACGGCCTGCTCGCCCGGCGGCTTCCAGCAGGAACCCCAGCGGGTCGGCGTCGGGCAGTTGCTCCACGAAGCTTTCGTCGTAGAGTGCCGCGCGACGGGTTTCGTTGAAGATGGCGATCCAGCCCAGGTAGCGCCGCCAGGGTGGCTCGGCGAGCATCTCCATGAACCGCTTCCAGCGGCGGCGAACCGACTTCTGGCGGGGGCTGGCCGGCAGCCGCTGCCAATAGCCGCCGGCGATCATCCGCCGCGCGGCCCGGGGCAAGCGGTCGAACCAGTGGGCCAGCCAGACGGCCTTGTAGCGGGGGTAGCCGGCAAAAAGCTCGTCGCCGCCGTCGCCGCTGAGCGCCACGGTGACGTGGCGACGAGTCAACTGGGAGACGTACCAGGTGGGAATCGCCGAGCTGTCGGCGAACGGCTCATCGTAGTGCCAGACCAGCTTGGGCAAGATGTCCAGCGCGTCGGGCTCCACGTGAAACTCTTCATGCAGCGTGCCGAACCGCCGGGCGGCCAGCCGCGCGTAGCTCGTTTCGTCGTATTCGGCCACGGGAAAGCCGATCGAAAAGGTCCGCACCCGTTGGCTCGCCAGCCGCTGCATGAGGCCCACGATCACGGTCGAGTCGACGCCTCCGGAGAGAAACGCCCCCAGGGGAACTTCGCTTTGCAGCCGCAAGGCCACCGACGAGGTCAACAGCTCCCGCAGTTGCTCGAGATACTCCTCGTAGGGCCGGTCCTCCTCTCGGTTGAAGTCCGGTTGCCAATACCGCACCAGCCGGAGTTGCCCGTCGCGCCAGACCGCGTAGTGGCCCGGCGGCAGCTTGGCGATGCCGCGAAAAATCGTCCGCGGATGCGGCACGTACTGGTAGGTGAGGTACTCGTCGATGGCCTGGGGGTCGAGCCGGCGGGGGACCCCGGGCACCTCGAGCAGGCTCTTCAACTGGCTGGCAAACAGCAGCCGACCCGGTTCCTGACGATAGACCAGCGGCTTCTGGCCCAACCGATCGCGAGCCAACAGCAGTTGGCCGCGGCGAGCGTCCCACACGGCTAGGGCAAACATCCCGTTCAGGTGGGTCACCGCCTCCGGTCCCTCGTCCTCGTAGAGATGGACGATCGTTTCCGTGTCGCTCTGGGTGCGAAAGCGGTGGCCGGCCCCCTCCAGCCGCCGGCGGAGATCGCGAAAATTGTAAATCTCGCCGTTGAACACCACCCGGATCGAGTCGTCCTCGTTGGCCAGCGGCTGCTGCCCGCCCGACAAGTCGATGATCGAGAGCCGCCGGTGCCCCAGGGCCACCCCCGGGGTGGTCCCGTAGCCGGGTCGAACGCCGGCCGCCGCGCGATAGGCCCCCGCCTCGTCCGGGCCGCGATGCGCCAGCACCTCGGTCATCCGCCGCAGCGTGGGGCCGTCGATCGCCCGGTCCGGATCGGTCCAAACTGCTCCGGTGATGCCGCACATGGAAGCTCTCTCCCTGGTTACGACCAGACGAACCGGACCGCCAGGATACAGCGTTCGGCGCGGGGCTGCCGCCCCCTGTTCGGCGCGGGTCTCCCGACCCCGCCGAGAAAGGGCCCATGGTGTTCCACATCAAGCGCTTACGCAAACCAAGGGAGACCTTCGGTCAGGCCACCGGCGGGGTCGGGAGACCCGCGCCGAACGCATAGGGCCAACGTATTGCCGCTATCCCAGCAACTCGGAATACAACGCCGCGTGTCGCCGGACCATCTTCTCCACGCTGAAGTCTTCCCGCATCCGCCGTCGGCCGGCCTGGCCCAGTCGCCGGGCAAGCTCCCCGTCGTCGAACAGCCGGTTGGTGAACTTGGCGAAGTTGGCTCGCCGCAGGACGCTCGCCGGGCCGGCCGTGGGCACCAGCAGGCCGGTCTGGCCATCGACGACGAGGTCCCGCGTGCCGGGGATATCGGTCGCCACCACGGGCACGCCCCGGGCCATCGCCTCCATGATCGAGTTCGACTGCCCTTCGTAGCCGCTGGTCGACCAGAAGACGTCGAAATGGGGCATGATCCGGGCTACGTCTTCCCGGTGGCCGAGGAAATGCACGTGGTCGCGAATCCTCACCTGGTCTCGATACTGCCGCAATCGATCCCGGTGGGGCCCGTCGCCGATCACCAGAACGTGGAAATCGCGGCGGACCTTTTTCAACAAGTCGGCTGCCCAAATGGCGTCCTTCACTCGCTTCTGCGGCCACAGCCGGCCCACCATCCCGATCAGCCGGGCATCGGCGGGCAGCTCCAACTCGGCCAACAGGGCCTCGCGCGGCGTGGTGGCCGGCTCCGGCGGCAAGATCCCGTTGGCAATCACCACGAACTTCTCGGCCGGCAGCCCGTGACGCACGTAGAAATCGCGTACCGCCGTGCTGTTGGCCACGATCCGCGCCGTGGGCCGGGCCAGGTAGCGGTCGATCGCCAGGTCGCGGCGGCCCTTCCACGGATCGACACACCGCTCGCCGGCCACCAGGCACTTCACCCCGGCGGCCCATCCCGCTGCCCGGCCGTACGAGTTGGCGGCGAAAATCCAGGTGTGGATCAGGTCGGGCTGGAGCCGCCCGATGAACTGCCTCAGACGCCAAAACGCCCGGGGATCGAGCTTCCAGCGTTTGTCGATCAGGGTGACGGGCACGCCGGCCTTTTGCAGTTCGGCCGCCAGCGGTCCAACCCGGGTCAGCGCGCAGACGTGGACGTCGAATTCGTCCCGCGGCAGCCTGGCGGCCAGCAGGGTCAACTGCTTTTCGGCCCCGGCCCGATCGAGCGTGGGGATGATCTCCAGGATTCGCTTCTTCACAACCACCTCTTGGTTCGATCGTCTCTCGGTAGGGCCGGCTGTGCGGAGCCGAAACGTGGCTGGCGCCGCGAAACGCGGCAACCGGCCTCAACCGGCCGGCACAGCCGGCCCTACGGCTAGCGCCCGGAGGCGCGATCTGACGCCGTTCGGCGCGGGTCTCCTGACCCCGCCGCCGCTGGGTGTTGGGCAACAGCCTCGCGTTTGCGCTTGGCGCGGCCTTTTTCCCCCAGCAATCGCTCGAACAACTCCAGGTGCCGGTCCACGCTCCGACCGATCGAATAGTGCTGTTGCACGTCGCGGCGGGCCGCGGTGCCCAGCGAGGCGGCCAACTTGGGCTGGTCGATCAGGCGGGCCATTGCCGCGGCCAGCCCCCGTGGGTCCCGCACCGGCGCCAGCAGGCCGTTGCGACCCGCGTCGATCAGGCCGCGGTTGCCGGCCACGTCGCTGGCCACCGCCGGCAGCGCGGCGGCCATCGCTTCCAACAGGGCCACCGACATCCCCTCCTCCCAGGAGGGGAGCACGAACAGGTCGGCCGCCGCCAACAACTCGGCCACGTCGGCGAACACCCCCGGCAGCACCACCCGCCCCGATAGGTTCGCCTCCTCGACCCGTCGTTTCAAGTCATCGGCAAAAGGCCCTTCGCCGACCAGCCAGAGGCGGGCGTTGGGCCATCGGGCCACGACCTGCCGCCAGGCGGCCACCAGTTCGCCCAGCCCCTTGGCCTCGTCGAGCCGGCCGGTGTAGACCGCCACCGGGGCGTCCGAGGGACACTCCAGCGCCGCGTTCGCCTCGGCCAGGCTTCGCCGGGCGGCCGTCCGGCGATCATTGCCAGGCGGCGGGGGAACCATCACGCCGTTGGGGAGGAAATGAATCCGAGGGCGGGGATAGCCGGCGGCCTGGAGTTCCCGCTCGATGGCCCGGCTGGGGCCCACCAGGGCGTCGGCCCGGAGACAGCGGCGCTTGATCCGCCGTCCGAAGTTGGCCTCCACCTGCCACACGCAGTCGCCGCTCCGCCCGGCCCCTTCCGCCCTGAGCACCACCGGCACGCGACCGCGAGGGACCGCCCCCAGCGCGGCGTAGGCGTCGTGCTTGAGCATCGAGACATAAACCAGGTCGTAGCGGTCCGGATGGCGGCGGAGCCAGCGGGCGATCGCCCGCATGTAGCGCCAGGTGCCCCGGAACCGGGCGCTGGGGTTGGCCAGCCGCACCACCGGCACGCCGTGGTAAACGATCTCGGCCGGCCACTGGGGCTGCCAGCGGGCCGTCAGCAACGTGACCTCGATCCGCCGCGAGGCAAACTCCGTGGCCAGCCCGGCCATGATCGCCTCGGCCCCGCCCACCAAGGGCCAAAACCGCCGCGAGATCATCACCAACCGACGCAGTTTCACGGAGAGGCGCTCCTCGAACCAAACTTGGCTCCAACGCGGCCCAATTCGCCGCGCCGGACGGTCAACAAGGCCCTACGGCAACCGGGCACCTTCATTCTACGGCTGGCTACGCGGCCACGGAAGCTTCTTCATTCATGGGTAGCACCGGTTCTTGAACCGGTGTGGCTCGA
>CAYZWG010000328.1:0-6452 GCA_964481605.1 uncultured Planctomycetaceae bacterium | reverse complement strand
ACCTATTGGCTCCATTGAACATAAGCAAACGCCAAATCTAAAACAGTCGAACTATTGGCTCAGCGCCTCGGCCCCGCTGATCACCTCCAACAGCTCCGAGGTAATTTGGCCCTGGCGTGCCCGGTTGTAGGTCATGGTCAAGTGCGAGATCATCGTGTCGGCGTTCTCCGTGGCCGCCTTCATCGCCAGCATTCTGGCCACCTGCTCGCTGACCGCCGCGTCGAGGAAACATTTCAACAGTTTCACCCTGAAGCTGGCGGGCACGACCTCGTCGAGGATGCTTTCGGCCGAGGGAAGAAAATCGTATTGCGACTGGCCGTCCGGCTCCGCTTCCACCTCGGCGCCGTCGAGGCCGCCCAGGGGCAACAGGGTCTCGACCACGGCGAAGTGCCGGCTGAGGCTGAGGAACTTCGTGTAAACCACGTCCAGCCGGTCCAGCCGTCCCGAGGTGAACTCGTCCAGGTAACGGTTGGCCAGCACCTGGACATCTTCCACGGCCGGCCGGTCCTCGAAGTGGGTGTACGTCGCGTCGGGGTGAATACGGCGAAACTTGAGTCCGGAAATGCCCCGCTTGCCCGACACCTCCAGCCGAAGCTGAGGCATCTCGTGGTGGAGCGTTTTCCAGCGGGCGGTCGCCTGGCGAAGCACGCTCGCGTTGTAACCCCCGCAAAGACCCCGGTTGGCGCTCAACACCAACAGGGTGGCGCGTTCGGTTTCCTCCGGGGCCTCCAGCAGCGGATGGCTCACCTCAAGCCCGCTGCGGGCCAGGTTGGCCACCAGGCGGCCGATCCGCTCGGTGTAGGAGGCCGCGGCCAGCGCGCGATCCATCGCCCGGCGGAACTGTGCCGTGGAGATCAGTTCCATCGTGCGAGTGATCTTGCGAATGTTGCGGATCGACTTGCGTCGCTTGTCGAGTGCTCGCGCTTTGGCCATGTCGGTGAAGGGGTGGTTGGCGGTGGGTAGTCGACCGTGGATCGTGAGTTGTTCGCGGCGGACCTCTTCAGCCGCTTGCGGCTTGGTCCAGGCCTGCTCGGGTTACACGGTGGCGGTGGCGTCCTCTCGGGCGCCGGCGTAAATTTCGGCAAACTCGGCCAGGGCCTGCTCGAGTTGCGTCTGGGCCTCGGCGTCCAATTGACCCGTGTCGGCGATGTTTTGCCAAAGGTCGTTCTTCTGTTGGTGAATAAAGGCGAGGAACTGCTCTTCCCACGCCAGGACTTCCGCCACCGGCACCTTGTCCAGGTATCCCCGCGTGCCGGCGAAGATGATCAGCACCTGGTCGACCACGTCCAGCGGATGGTAGAGGCCCTGCTTGAGCAGTTCGGTCATTCGGTAGCCGCGGTCCAGCCGGGCTTGGGTGGCGGCATCCAGGTCGGTTCCCAACTGGGCGAACGCCTCCAGCTCGCGGAAGGACGCAAGGTCCAAGCGCAACCCGCCGGCCACCTTCTTCATCGCCGGCATCTGGGCCGCCCCGCCCACCCGGGAAACGGAAATCCCCACGTTCATGGCCGGCCGCTGGCCGGCGAAAAAGAGGTCCGGCTGGAGATAAATCTGCCCGTCGGTAATCGAAATCACGTTGGTGGGAATATAGGCCGACACCTCTCCCTCCAGCGTTTCCACGATGGGTAGCGCGGTCAGCGACCCCCCGCCCAATGCCTCGCTGAGCTTGGCCGAGCGTTCCAGCAGCCGGCTGTGGCAATAGAAGATATCCCCCGGATACGCTTCCCGGCCCGGCGGGCGCCGCATCAACAGCGACAATTGCCGGTAGGCCTGGGCCTGCTTGGAGAGGTCGTCGTAGATCACCAGCGTGTGGCCGCCCTGGTACATGAAATACTCGGCCATCGCGCAGCCGGCATAGGGGGCCACGTACTGCAACGGAGCGGGGTCGCTGGCGCCGGCCAGGATCACCGTGGTGTAGTCCATCGCTCCCGTTTCCCGCAGCACATCGATCAGGCCGGCCACCGTCGACTCCTTCTGGCCCACGGCAACGTAGAAGCACTTCACGTCGGTGTTTTTTTGGTTGATGATCGTATCCATGCAGATCGCCGTCTTGCCCGTCTTGCGGTCGCCGATAATCAACTCGCGCTGGCCGCGGCCGATAGGAGTCATCGCATCAATCGGCTTGATGCCGGTCTGGAGCGGCTCCTTGACCGGCTGGCGCTGGGCCACGCCGGGGGCCAGCGTTTCCACCGGCCGCCGCTCGGTGGTGATCACCGGCCCCTTGCCGTCGAGGGGGTTTCCCAGCGGGTCCAGCACGCGGCCCAGCACGGCCTCGCCCACCGGCACGCTCAACAGTTGGCCCGTGCTGCGGACCTCGTCCCCCTCCTCGATGGCGAGGTAGTCGCCCAGGATGATCACCCCCACCGAGTTCTCTTCCAGGTTGAACGCCAGCCCGTGAACCCCGCCGGGAAACTCGACCATCTCACCGGCCATCACGCCGGAGAGCCCGTAGACCCGGGCGATCCCGTCGCCCACCTCCAGCACCCGCCCCACCTCGCGAACGTCGATCCGCGACTGGTACTGTTCAATTTCCTGCTGAATTACGGAAGCGATCTCGTCGGCTCTGAATTTCATGAGCGCTCCTGTCGATCATCTGCTGACGCACGTTTTCCAATTGGGTGGCGATCGAGCCGTCATACACCGTGTCGCCCACGCGAACCACCGCCCCGCCGATCAACTGCGGATCGACCCGGTGCTCCAGCACCGGCTGCCCGGCCACCGCCGTCCCCAACCGCTGGGCAATCTGGGCGACCAGTTGGTCGCTGATCGCCGCCGCCGTGGTGACCCTGACCGGCACGCGGCCCCGGGCTCGATCGTAGGCCGCGTGAAACCGCCGGTGCACCGCCCGCAAACAATCCAGCCGCCCGTGGCGGGAAAGCACCTTGAGGAAGTCCAGCAGAAGCGACGAAGCCCGCGAGGCAAGCGTCCGGTCGAGCACCGCGATCTTCTCCTCGTGGGAGATCAGTCCCGAGTTGAGCACCTGCTCGAAAGGGCGAAAGCGGTCCAGCACGTCGGCCACCAGCGAGTCGAACTCCTGCAGCAGCGATTCCGTTCGCCCGGCCGCGTCGGCGGCGCCCAACAGCGCCTCGGCATAGACGTCGGCAATCCGTTCGACCGCCACGTCGGCGTGGAACTGGGCGGAAAACTCGGCATCGCGTGGGCTGGAAGCGTCCGGCATGGCGAATGTAGGGCCGGCTGTGCCGGCCGAAAACGGGTGGTAATGCGAAAATCCATCTCGGCCGGCCAAACCCGGTAGGGCCGGCCGTGCCGGCCGAAAACGGCTGGCCCGGCGATCAGTTGCGGCCGGGGGCGGCCCGCGAAAAATCGGCCACCGCCTGCCGGATCAGGTCGGCATGGGCAGCGCGATCCAGCTTGGCGTGGACAATCTTCCCGGCCAACTCGACCGCCAGCGTGGCGCCCTGCTCGGCCAGGTCCTTCAACGCGCCGGCCGTGGCCAGGTCGATCTCCTCCAGCGCCCGCCGCCGTTCCGCGCCGGCCTCGCTGCGGGCTTTCTCCACGATCTGTTGACCTTGTTGTTGGGCCTGGCGCTTGGCCGCCTCGATCATCTGGCGGACTTCCTCCGCGCTGGCGGCCAGCTTTTGATGGTACTCTTCCAGCAAGGTCTTGGCGTCGGCGTTGGCTTTTTCGGCGGCGGCGATCTCGGCGGCGATCCGCTGCTCGCGCTTGTCCAGGCCGTCGGCGATCGGTCCCCAGGCGAACTTGCCCAGAACCAGCAACAGGCCCACGAACACCACCCCCGTCCAGATCGCCACGTCCAGTCGCCAGCTTTGCAGCGGGTTCAGGTTGGCGGCGACATCGCTGCCTTCCTCTTCACCCGCGCTGGCTCCGTGCGGCGGCGCGTCCGAAGCAGCCGCGATCTGGGCGGGCCCGGCCAGACATACGACCAGCACCAGCACCAACGCCAGGAGAAATACAACTCGCGTGAACATCGTCATTTCGCCTCGTGGGCCAAGTGTTCAGGAGAAGCCGAAGGAAAAGCTTCGCGCCGCCTTCCCGGCCACGTGGCGGGGAGGAGTGGCCGAAGCAAATTCGCGACCCGGCCTCACTTGAAGAACAAGGTCAACAGGCAAACGATCAGGCCGAAAAACGTCACCCCTTCGATCAGGGCGGCCGAGATGATCATCGCCGTGTTGATGTTGCCGCCCATCTCCGGCTGCCGGGCCATGCTCTCCACGGCGGCCGCGCCGATCTTGCCGATACCCAATGCCCCGCCGATGATAATCAGGCCGCAGCCGACCGCCGCACCGCTGAAGATCGAGACGGCGTGGTTTGCGACCGCCGGGCCGGTGCCTTCCGGCGGAGCCGCCATCGCCGGTGTGGCGCAAAGCAGCAACGCAACACACATCACCGCGATCACAGTTCGCTTGTTCACTTGCTCCTTCTCCTTCGTTAAACGAGGGAACATGGTCTTCCACGGCGTCGCGCCGACGCCGATCTGGTTTTCTTGCCTTTGTAGGGTGCGTGCTTGGCACGCACGTGACGTGCTTAGCCCCGTAGGGCCGCGAAACGCGGCAACCCGGCCGGCCCTACGGCAACTTTCCTCAGCCCGACCGCAACGTTTGGCGCGTGCGTGCAAAGCACGCACCCTACCTGGGCTCGCTCCCCAGCCGGAGCTTGGGAGCGAGGGCCATCCCGGGTTAGTGTTGGTGAATCGCCATGCCGATAAACAGCGCCGACAGGAATGTGAAAATATAGGCCTGCAAAAAGCCCACGAACAGCTCCAAAAGACTCAACGCGATCGCCCCCCCCAGGCTGGCCACGGTGATGCCCAGCCAAAGGAGGATAAAGGTGTGTACGGTGGCCGTCACGAATGCAACGATCACCGCCAGCACCAGGTGCCCGGCAAACATGTTCGCCAGGAGACGAATGGCCAGCACGGAATGCCTGATCAGCAACCCCAGGATTTCCAGCGCCAACAGCATCGGCTTGAGGAAAATCGCCAGCGCGCGGGGCAACTCCATGGGGGGAACCATCCCGGTCCAATAGCCCACCACGCCGTGCCGCTGCATCCCCGTGCCCACCACCATCGCCAGGGAGATCATCGCCATCGCCCCGGTCACCGCCAGCGAGCCGGTGGGCGACCCCATCCAAGGCACCAAGCCCAGCAGGTTGCAAAACAGAATGAAAAAGAACAGATTCCAGATAAACGGCAAGTAGCGGTCGGCGTCTTTGCCGCCGATCGACGGCCGGGCCACTTCGTCGCGAAGAAATACCAGCATCGACTCGACCAGGTTCCAGGCCCGCCCCCGGGGACGCCGCCCGGTCTTGATCCTTCCGGCCAGCGGCACAAACACGAGCAGCATCAGCGTCGCGGCGGCCAGCTCCAGAACCATGAACTTGGTCAACTGGAGCCCCAGCACGGTGGGCAGATGAACGTGCACACCCCCCGGAAAATGGAACTCGGGAGCATCCGCCACGTGTCGGCTGATTTCGCCTAGATCAAGCATCAGTCCGTCGGTCCGTCGCCGGTCAAATCCCCTCGCGGCCGCCCGGGGGCAGCACCGCGGGAAGACTCATGGCTGTCTCCACGCTCAACGTGATCGGGTAAAAGTACAGAAGATATAGCAAGACGCCCGCTTTGGCTAGCGGGTCCACCGAGATTTGCAGCACCAGGGCCCCCGCCAGAGGCACCACCATGCGGGGCAGCATTCCCCCTAAGCTGCTCAGCAGAAGATATTTAGGCCCACGAAACCACCAGCTCCAGACCAGTGCCCCCTGGGCCCCAAAAAAACACAATCCCGCCGCCGCCGCCGAGGCGGTCAATCCGGCCCAGTGGTCCAGCCCCCAGGCCACCGGCGAGGCCAGCGCCCAGGCCACGGCGACCGCGACGGCCAGGCCCGTGCTCTTGCCGGCCAGCCCCCAGCGGCCGACGCAACGCAGCCAACCCCACCCGGCCCGCTCATCACTGGCGACGCTGTCCCGGCGGTTCATCCCCACGACTCTCCGATCTACCGGCGGCGGTGAACTTGCCGGCCGAAGCGAGTCGAACGAGGTGGATCATCCCCACCGTCATCCCCAAAGCCCCGCCCAGGATGAGAAAAACCATCACCGTGCCCAGCCAGCGGTCGAGGCCCAGTCCCACCAGGGCCGGAATCACCATTTCCATGGCGACGGCCGAGACTTGCGAAGCCATCGCGTAGGCCCTGGCAACGGCCGAGCGGTCGTCGCGGTCGTGCTCACCAGGAGGCGACATCCCCTCGCGTCCTCTCGTTCCGGCACCGCTGGATCGGCCAGCAACGAATTTGGAGTGACCGTTCGTAATGACCTCATTCATGCAGTCTTTTCCGATTGCCAGAGTACCCGCGCCGCGGACAGGTGTCAATCAACCGCGATCCGCCCGAGCGGACCGGGAATACTCGTGCCCAGGCGGCAGCGCGAGGCTCCCGCCGTGGTCGTTCGGTCGTGCCGGGTGCAGGAACGGACTTTTTTTACTG
>CAYZWG010000327.1:4684-6455 GCA_964481605.1 uncultured Planctomycetaceae bacterium | reverse complement strand
TTGCGCTGACCTCTTGTGGCAGAGCCACACCGGTTCAAGAACCGGTGCTACCCACACGGGTCTCTCTCCTGTTCACCCTCTCATCTTATTCCCCGCCCAGCCGCCTCTGGGGAAAACCGTCCGCCCGCAGATCGACGCACCGCACCGTGGCTAACTGCCGGGCAGCGCGGGGAAAAAAAGCGTCCACGTACCCTGCGTCGGCCGCTTGTTGGAGCGATGCCCCGTGGCTCGGCAGGCCGGACTTCAGCAACACCAACTCCCCGGCCTCCAGCGCCGTGGCCAGCCGGGCCGCGATCGAGTCGCTGGTAACCTCCCAGGTGTGCGGCAGGGGTTCGGCAGCCTGCCGCGGCGGCTGGCGGCGCAAGAATGCTTCCACCTGGAAGATCGTCAGCGGCGGGTGCCGATCCCGCCCGCTGAGCTGGGAGAAGTCGGCCAGCAACTCCGATTCCGGCAGAAGGCAATGCAGCAGTTCGGCGGTCACGTTGAGCAGCCCCACACAGAGCCAGTGTGCTGCCGCCTCGCTGAGCCGGTGACGCCGGAAGGCGTCGCGGACCACGTCGGCCAGCGGGCCGCCGCCGGCGATCATCACGCAAGGCTCGGGCGTCTGGGCGGTGTGCCAGCGGCGAAAACGATCGGCCAGCCCGTCCACGCCGAGCAGGCTTCCCCCCAGCTTGACGACCCGAACTCGTTGCGCTGTCACGGCGGCGGGCCCTCCGCGGCGAGCACGGCCAGGGCGTGGGCCGTGGCCGCGCGGGAGGCCTGCGGACCCAGCTTCTCGACCAGCGAAACCACCGGGCCGCAAAAACCAAGCCGGTCGAGCAGCCGCCGGGCGAGAAATTCGCCGGTCCCCGAGATGACCGCTGTTCGGTCGCCCGGCGGCAGACGATTGAGCACCGGCCGGGCAGTCCGGGCGAGCAGCTCGAGCTGCGCCTCGGCGACCGCCCGGGCCATCGCCGTCGCCTGGCCACGATCCACCAGGTGGCGGTCGGCGCAGATCATGCGGGCCATCCGATCGTGCGCCCACGGCCTGGTGGCGGGGCGGCCGTCGGCCGTCTCGGTGGCCTCCGGCTCTTCGGCCATTTCGCCCAACAGCAGGTAGACGTCCCACGTGGTGGCAAACAGTTCCTGGGCCGTGCCGCAAGTCCGCTCGCCCCAGGGCAGCCGACCCACCAGCCCGCAGACCGGGCTCCGCTGCACGCCCGTGTAGATCAATTCACCCCAGGCAAGACGCTCCGGATCGGTGTGGCCTCGGGCCGCCGGCTCTCTCGCCATGATGGGAATCACGTCGGTGGTGGTCGAGCCCACGTCCAACAGCACCCCGGTGGGGCCGGGCAAGAGGCGCGCGGCCCAGCGGGCCAGGGCGTGCCAGTTCGACGCCGCCGCGGCCAACGGAGTCGCCACGGCTTCCGCCGCCCGGACCAGCCGGCCGTCGGTCAGATAGATTCGCACGGGGCGCGGGCCGGCGACTTGTTGGACCGTTCGGATGATCGTCCGAACACCCTCCTCCTTGGTGGCGAAACAGTCGGCCAACTCCCCCGTCATGGTAACCGCCAAGGCATCGGCCGACGGCCCGGCGGCGAGCAATTCCGCCAAGGCGTGGGCCAGTTGGTGGGGATGCTGCCAGAGCGGAAAAGGACGCACCAGGGCGAAGCCCCGACCGTCGGCCGCCTTGAGGTTGGCCCCACCGATATCCCATCCGATCCATTGCATCGCGGCACCGGTATCGCTGGTTCCCAAGCTCCAGCCTCTCCCCTGGTTCCCAAGCTCCAGC
>CAYZWG010000327.1:2974-4584 GCA_964481605.1 uncultured Planctomycetaceae bacterium | reverse complement strand
CTGGTTCCCAAGCTCCAGCCTCTCCCCTGGTTCCCAAGCTCCAGCTTGGGAACCCACGGCCCGAGAGTTTTGCTCCGCTGCGGGCGAAGCAGAGCTTCGCAAAAATGCGGTCCCAAGCTGGAGCTTGGGACCGAGTAAAAGCCCCCCCTGGTTCCCAAGCTGGAGCTTCCCCTGGTTCCCAAGCTGGAGCTTGGGAACCGAGTAAAACGTTCCAGCCTCACGCCAGCCGATCCAGCGCCTGCGCCAGGTCGGCCACCAGGTCTCGCGGTTCCTCGATCCCCACCGAGAGGCGAATCAGTCCCGGTGGAATTCCCGCCCGGGCAAGTTGGTCGTCGTCGAGCATGGCGTGCGACATCGAGGCTGGATGTTCGATCAGGGTCTCCACGCTACCGAGACTGACGGCCAGCAGGGCAAGCCGGGTCGATTCGACCAGCGCTGTTCCGGCCGCCCGACCGCCGCTCAACTCGAAGCTGAGCATACCGCCGCCGCCGGCCATCTGTCGAGCAGCCAGTTCATGTTGCGGGTGGCTGGGCAAACCGGGGTAGATTACGCGGCGGACGGCCGGATGGGATTGCAGGGTTCGAGCCACGACCGCGGCGCCTTCGGCGTGGCGGGCCATGCGCACGGCAAGGGTCTTCATCCCCCGCAACAGCAGCCAGGCGGCGAACGGGTCGAGGCACCCGCCCAGGGTGGTGCGTTTGTGCCAGATGCGATCGGCCAGATCGGCCCGCGTCACCACGCAGCCGGCCACGAGGTCGGAGTGGCCGGAAAGGTACTTGGTGGCGCTGTGGACGACGACGTCGGCCCCCAGCCCCAGCGGCCGCTGGTTGTAGGGGGTGGCAAAGGTGTTGTCCACCACCAGCAGCAGGTCGCCGGAGCGGGCGATCTCCGCCAGCGCCGCGAGGTCGGCCAACTGGAGCATGGGGTTGGTGGGCGACTCGACGTAGATCAGCCGCGTGTTGTCGCGGATCGCGGCGGCAAAGGCCTCCGGCCGGGTCGTGTCGACAAAGTCGGCGGCGATCCCCAGCCGGGGGAGGTCCTCGGCCAGGAGCTTTGTCGTGGCCGTGTAGAGCGACGAGCCGGCGACCACGTGGTCCCCGCTCCCCAGCAGGGCCAGCAGCGTGGAGCTGACCGCCGCCATGCCGGAGGCGAAGGCCAGGGCTCTCTGGCCGCCCTCCAGGTCCGCCATCAGCTTTTCCCAAACCTCGGTGGTGGGGTTCCCCCAGCGGGTGTAGAAGGCCTGGGGCTGGACTTCGCCGGCGTAGCGGGCCACCGTTTCGGCGGAAGACGCCCGAAAGGTCGAGCTCTGGTACAAGGGGGTCGCCACCGGCGGCGACTCGGCCACGGCCTGGGGGTGGTGCACGGTCCGTGTCGCCAGGGACCACTTCTCTCGGGGGGGAGTTTCCATTGCATTCCGCCTGTTCTTCGATGCCTCAACGCAGTGTGGGGTCGTCCGCGGCGTTCGTCAACCGCGGAAAAGGGTCCGAACCGTTTTATTGACCGGCGGGGAAGTCTCCGCTAGCCTGGACGCGCCTGGGCCTTTGCGACCGATCGACGATCATGTCTGGTTCCCAAGCTCCAGCTTATGTCTCGGTCCCAAGCTCCAGCTT
>CAYZWG010000327.1:0-2874 GCA_964481605.1 uncultured Planctomycetaceae bacterium | reverse complement strand
TCCCAAGCTCCAGCTTATGTCTCGGTCCCAAGCTCCAGCTTGGGACCGCATCCTCCGCGAAGCTCCGCTTCGCTGGCGATGGAGCAAGACTCTCGCTCCGGGGGTTCCCAAGCTGGAGCTTGGGAACCAGGTTCGCGTTCGGCGCGGGTTTCGCGCCGCCGGCCACGTTTCGGCCGGCACGGCCGGCCCTACGGAGAAACTCGTGCGTCCGCATCTGGAAAGGAAGGACCAACCATGTCGCACCGAGTCACGCGCCGCCACGCAATCAAGGCCCTGGCGGGTGCGGCGGCAACCGCGGGCATCGCTCTGAAGAACTCGCATCTTGCGGCGGCCCGGGGGCAGAGCCCGGTGAGTGTGCCGGAGAACCCCCCGAGCGAATCGCGGCCGTGGTATCGCCGGCTTCTGGTGGGTATCGAGTGGGGACCGACCGGCGCCAACGACAAGGACCGGATCTACCTCTCGCGGGCCTCCGGCAAGCAAATCATCGAGCACCAGCTCAAGGCCCGGTCGCAGTACGCCGTGGTGTTCATGAAAGACATGGAGTTTGCCTACTACAACTCGCGGGTGGCCCGCAAGTGTCCCAACCTGGGCGAGCGGGATCTGCTTCGGGAGTGCCTCGACGAGGCCGGCAAGCACGACATGCCGGTGATCGCCTATTGCCAGGTGCAGTACGACGAGTCTTCCTGGCGTGCTCATCCGGAATGGAGGATGAAGGACCCCGCGGGCAAGGAGATTGCCTCCCGGCTCTGCTACAACTCCGGCTACCTGGAGTTTATCAAGCAGGTGACGACGGAGATGATGGAGTACGAAATCAGCGGGTTCCACATCGACATGCTCGATTTCGGTTTTGCACCGCCCTACGGTTGTTGGTGCGAACCATGTCGCGGCGAGTTTCGCCGGCAGTACGGCGTGGACATGCCCCCCGGCGTGACGTGGGACGATGCCTGGGAAAAGATGCTCGAGTTCCGTTGCCAGTCGAACACGCGATTCTGCCGCCAACTGGAAGCGTTCATCAAGGCCAGGCGGCCGGACATCTCGGTCGACTTCAACTATCACGGCTATCCGCCCTTTTCCTGGGAAGTGGGTCAGCGCCCCGTGCTCCACGCCGCCAACGGCGACTTTGTTACGGCGGAGGGACTGCCGTTTATCTTCGGGCATGACAATCCCAGTCTGCTGGCGCTTTTCCTCGCCGGCGCGCGGCCGCGGGGTCCGGTCCAGGCGGTCACCTCGCGAACGGTCCACGGCTACCACGACTTCAACTTGCGGCCGCTGGCGGAGCTCAAGTGGGAGGTGCTGACCTACCTGGCCCACGGCGCTCAATGCACGATCGTCGACAAGGCCTACTATGACGGCCGCCTGGATCGGGTGGCCTACGAGCGAATCGGCCAGGTCTTTGGCGAAGCGATCGCCAAGCGGGAGTATTTCGGACACAAGCCCCTCGAAGAGGTGGGGTTGTACTATTCCTGCAAGTCCCGCGATTGGTACGGGCGGGAAGATGGCCCCAAGTACATGGCGGCCTTCTGGGGAGCACACAAGGCCCTGATCGAGTCGCACGTCACGCTGGGGACGATCATGGACGAGAACGTCTCGGCCCAACGGCTGAAGGCCTTTCCCGTGGTCTATCTGCCCAACGCGGCCGTGTTGTCGCGGAAAGAGGTGGATCTGTTCGACCGCTACGTTTCCGACGGCGGCCACCTGCTGGTGACGGGTCTGGCCGGCGCTGCCGATCGCCACGGGCAGTTGCAAAGCGAGTCCGTGCTGTCGGGCGTTCTCGGCGCCCGCCTCGTCCGCTGCCAGACCGACCACCCCGACAACTACCTCCGTCTGCCCGCAAACCTGGCAGAAGGCGAAGGCAAGTTTCTGCTGCGAGACATCCCCGCCGATTGGCCCCTGCTCGTTTGGGGTCCGATGGCGATCTATCAACCGACGGACGCCCGGCCGCTGGGAGAGTTGATGGTTGCCTACCGCTCGAAGGATAACCAGTGGAGCCGCCACATGTCGCCCCAGCGACCGGTGGGGCCCGCCGTGCTGATTCGCCAGCACGGCAAGGGCAAGGTCGTGTGCGTGCCCTGCGCGTTGGATGCGGCGTTTGTGGGCGATTTTCGCATGGCCGAGCACCGCAAGCTGCTGCGAAACCTCGTCCGCTACCTGAACCCTCGGCCGGCGGTGCTGGTGGACGCGCCGCCAAACGTGGAGATCGTGGTGACGCACGATACGCGGCGGCAGCGGCTGTTGGTCCATTTTCTCTGCTTTTCGGGTTCGCCCACCAGCGCGGCCGTGGCATTCCCCAAGGGAACACGAGTCCTTCCGCCGGTGATGGAAGAGGCGATGCACTACGAGGCCCGGGTTCGCGTGGCCGAGCCGTTCGCCCACGCCGCGGCCGCCGGCGCCGACACCACCGTGGCGGTGCAGGGCAGCGAGATTGCCATGCAGACTTCCCAGCCGCACGAGGTGCTGGTGATCCATTGAGCCAAGGGAGAGCGGCGACAATGTCCGACTTCTGGACCGGCGGCCACGGGGCCTATCTTGACGGGCTCAAGGCGGAATTCGAGGCCACCGCGGCCGAGCTCCGCCGCAAACTGGAAGAGACCACCACGGCCGACCAACGGCGCGAGTGCGAGCGGCTGCTGCAAGAAGCGGAAGAGGCGTACCGGGCAAGAGCCATCCGGGCGAGTAAACACCTGTACTGAACGGCCGGCGATTCAGGTGGGGCCTACAGCCTTTTGCGCAGCCCGGTCCCAAGCGCCAGCCGCAGGGCCGGCTGTGCCGGCCGATTGCCGCATTTCGCAGCGCCAGCCACGTTTCGGCTCCGCACAGCCGGCCCTACGGGGCTCCGAGGCGGCGGGTTCCCAAGCCGGAGCTTGGGAACCAGGT
>CAYZWG010000326.1:0-6458 GCA_964481605.1 uncultured Planctomycetaceae bacterium | reverse complement strand
GACCCCGCCGAGAGAGAACCGATGGTCTCCCAATCGCCACGGCTATCGCCATTCAGGAGACCTGCACCTCGGCACTTTCGGCGGGGTCGGGAGACCCGCGCCGAACGCTGGTCACCGGGGACTCGTCGCATGCGTGCGGAGCACACACCCTACCAGTTTCCCACCAGTTGCAGGAGGAAATCGAGCGTGGGGGCGATGGCCGTGGTGTCGTTGTCGTCATCCGCCGCCGAACTGGCAATCACCACGTCGAAGGCGATCGCTTGCTCGCTGAAGTTCGCTTCCGTGTTGGACAGCCGGGCCCAGTTCGAGTCCGCTTCGAGCAAATCGCCCAGGGCCGAGTCGACCAACCGCGCCAGGTCGTTGCCGCCGGCGTTGGCGCGCCCCCGAACCTCCTCGAAGAACTTCGCCCGGCGGAAGAACCCTTCCCCGTAGAGCTTGGCGTACCGCGGCGTCGCCTTGAACACATCGTCGCCCGGTGAGTCGTACAGTCGGGCCAGGTCGTTGCCGCCCCGGGTGGCGTAGGCGTGGATGAACTCGAAGAACTTCGCCCGCAGATAATATCCCGGGCCGAAGAGCTTGCCATACTCCGGCGTGGCCTTGAAGGTGTCGTCGCCAGCCGAGTCGTAGAGGTGGGCCACGTCCTGGCCGCCGTCCCGGGCGTAGCCGTGAGCGAACTCGAACCCGTCGGCCCGATAGAAAAAGCCCGGCCCCGAGAGCTGCGCGTACTCCGGCGTGGCGATCATTGTGTCGTCGTAGTCCGAGTCGTAGAGGTGGGCCACGTCCTGGCCGCCGGCGCCGGCGGTCACGTACACTTCGTCGAACTGCTTGGCCCGAAGGAAATACCCCGGGCCGGCCAGCTTGGAATACAATGGCTTGCCGATGAACTCGTCGTCGCCGGGCGAGTCGGCCAGGCGGGCGACGTCGTGGCCGCCATGCTTGGAAATCGCCTGAATCACGTCGAATCCGTCGACCGCAATGGAGAAACCCTCGCCCGTCATCCTCGCCCAACCGGGACCGCCCTCCAACAGATCGTCGCTGGCGGAGTCGTCCAGGCGAATCGCGTCGGTGCCGCCGCCGCCGTGGACCACGATCTGGGCCACACCCGACGCGGTGATCCGATAGAACGAACCAGACACGTCGGCCGACTGGGGCCAAAGGCTGATCGTCTCATCGCCTCCCGTTTCCGTGATCTGGAGGGTGTCCGCGGGTCCCTCGCCTTGGACGTCGATGTGCGCGATCGTGTCCGCGTCCAAGGCGTAAGTCACCCCGTTGACGGCCACCTGGTGGGGCCTGCCGGCGGTGACCAGAAACACGTCCGGATCGCCGGTTCCAAACACGGTTGCCGTGTCGCCCTGCTGGGCCAGCAGGTTGGTGGCGAGGAAACCGACCGCCGGGTTGGCCCCGGCAACCACCAGGTCGTAGACGCTGCCCGCCGAAACGGTTGCGTCAACCCGCTCGTTGTCGCCGCCGGTTTGCGAGACGGCCAGCGTGTTGCCGGCCTGGTCCACCAGGGTCAAGTCGATGTCGCCGGCGGCGTAGGAGAAAAGGGCCTCGATTGTCAGCCGGCCATCCCTCACCGGGCGGATGCGAAAGCGGGCCGCCTCGCCCACCGGCTCCGGAGGAAACTCCTCAAACGCCACCGTCCCCCAGTCCACGGCCCCGTCGGGTGCCTGGTTGACAAGACGAACGCGAAAGGTTGTCCAATCGGTCTGTGCGGGCTCCGCGTCGTCGGCAACGCGAACCGTCAACGGATACCAGCCGGGAGGTTGTTCCGCCGGCGGCGTCCAGGTCAACTGCCCCGAAAGCGGATCGATCGCGGCCCCGGCCGCGGCCCCCGCATCGAGCGAAAAGGTGAGATGGCCTTCCGGGTCGGACGCCACGGCGGTGAGCGATAGCGTCTGGCCTCGGACCAGCACGCGATCGGCGATCGGCTCGAGCACCGGCGGCTCGTTGGGGCCATCCACGGTGACGCCGAACGTCTGCGTGGCGAAGAGACCCCCCGTGTCGGTCACGCGGATCGTCACCTGGTAGTCGCCCGGGCCCTGGGCCTCGGTGGGCGTCCAGGTGAATGCGCCGTTGGCGGAGTCGATTGCCGTGCCCGCCGGGGCCCCGGCTTCCAGCGAGAACGTCAGCCCATCGGCCGGAACGTCCGGGTCGCTGGCCGTGGCGGTCAACGCCAGCAAGGAACCTTCATCGGCTGTCTGATCGGCGATCGGGTCGAGCACCGGCGGCTGGTTCACTTCGCCCACGGTGACGCCGAACGACTGCGTGGCGAATAGACCCCCCGTGTCGGTCACGCGGAGCGTGACCTGGTAGTCGCCCGGGCCCTGGGCCTCGGTCGGCGTCCAGGTGAATGCCCCACTGGCGGAGTCGATCGCCGTGCCCGCCGGGGCCCCGGCTTCCAGCGAGAAGGTCAGCCCATCGGCCGGAACGTCCGGGTCGCTGGCCGTGGCGGTCAACGCCAGCAGAGAACCTTCGTCGATCGTCTGATCGGCGATCGGATCGAGCACGGGTGGCTGGTTGTTCTGATCGGGCGACGTGGTCTGGAAGCGCCGGGCCACGACGTCCATTTCCGTCGGGTCCGAGGTCTGGCGGGTCCAAACCACCACGGCGTGCCCGTTCTGGAGGTCCACCGACGGGGCCGAAAGGTCGCTCGTGGCCGAGACCCGGTAATCAACGCCCTGCGGCTGGCCCAGCCCGTCGTAGTGGCGGACGAGAATCTCCGACGGCTCCAGTCCGGCCGCATCGTCGACCTGCCAGGCGACGAGGAAATCGCCGCCCGTGTCGGCGGCCACGGAGGCGTATCGGCCCGGTCCGACCAGGATTTCGGAGCCCAGCGGAGTGCCGGCGGAATCGAAGCGCTGGGCGTAGACGTTCCAGCCCCCTTGCTGAAGATCGAAGCCCTGCCAGGTGACGACGAAACTTCCCCCGCCGCCGGCGGAAACCGCGGGGAGCTGCTGGTTTCCGGCCGTGGTCGTGTTCACCTGGAACTCGACGCCGAGCGTCTCGCCCGTGGCGGACAGTCGCTGCCCGAAGATTCCCCCACTGGAACCGTCCTGGCCGTCGCTGGTCCAGATGGCGATGAAATTGCCCGTCCCGTCGGCGGCCACCACCGGGTATCGCTGGTTTCCGGCGGTGGTCGTGTTGAGTTGGAACTCGCCGCCCTGGGCGGCGCCGGCGGCGGCGTAGCGTTGGGCGAAAATGCCGGTGCGATCGCCGTCCTGGTCGGCGCTGGTCCAGGCGATGAGGAAATCGCCGTCCGGGTCGACGGCCACGCTGGAGAAGTTCTGGTTTCCGGCCGTGGTCGTGTTCACCTGAAACTCGTCGCCCTGGGACCCGCCCGACGCCGCGTAGCGCCGCCCGTAAACGCCGTACACCCCGTTGTCTTGCCAAAGACTCGACCAGGTGACAACGAAATCGCCGTCGGCGTCCATCGCCACCGCGGGCAACTTCTGGGCGGCGTTGGACGTGGCGTTGACCTGAAACTCATCCTGCGTGGGCTGTCCCTGGGCCGAAAAGGACCGGGCGTAGACCCCCCAATCGCTGCCGTCCTGCTCGAAGCTCGACCAGGTCACCACGAAGTCGCCGCCGGGCGCCACGGCCACGCTGGGCGAGCGCGACTGGCCAAACGTGCGTTGCAACCCCAACGGCGGACTGTTGACGGCAAACGCCTCGCCCAAGGACGCCACCGACAGCAGCCGGCGGTCCTCCAGCGGTTCCAGGCGCAAGCGGCGCGAATGCGACATGCTAAGCGATACCCCCCCCAATCAGGCCAGCCCGGCAGGCAAGGCTTTGCCAACCCGAGAAACCCGCCTAATCGATATTTTCGGAACGCGAGGGCAACCGGCTGGAGGATTATTGCCGCTTCCGCGTTTTGGAGTGATACCGTTGAATAAATGTGTAGGCCGGGCTCCCACCAGAATCCGCCATGCTCGACGGATTTCTTGTCGATCGGGGCGGGGTCTCTGGTCGACGAAATACCCATGGCAGGGATTGCCGTGATTCGGCTGATTTCACCACCCGAGCGGCTAAGGAGGGCGACGTTGTCGTTCAAGACCCACCTGCGTGCGTTTTACCTTTCCCAACTATCCTCACCGCCGGCAGATCGCCTAGTTTACCAGGCGATCGCCCGCTATCGCCCTGGGCGGATCGTGGAGATCGGGCTGGGCACGGGCCAGCGGGCGGTTCGGATGATCGAAGCCGCCTCGACATACGTTTCGCCGGGCGAAATCCATTACACCGGCATGGACCTGTTCGAGGCCCGCGACTCGTTGGACGGCCCCGGCCTGCCGCTGAAACTTGCCCACCGGATGCTCAAGCGGACCGGGGCAACGGTCCGCCTGGTGCCGGGCGACGCGTTTTCGGCCCTTGCTCGGGCGGCCAACACACTTGCCGGAACGGAGCTGCTGGTGATTGCCGGTGGGGGGGAGCCCCAGACACTGAAGCGGGCGTGGTTCTTCGTGCCCCGGATGCTCACCGAGCGGACCCTGGTGCTGTTGGGGTGTGGCGGACTGTCGGAAGAGTCGGCCCGGTTTCGCCGCGTGGGGAGGGCCGAAATCGAGCGGCTGGCCGAGGCGGCGCGGGTCCGCCGGGTGGCCTGAGGGGGTGCCGGCCACGTCACCGTGGTATATGATAGGGACATCCGGCTTTCGGAAACGTCCCATCTTCCACGCCCATGGCCGAGCAACCCACCCCCACCGACCCCCTCGGGTCCAACCAGCCCACCCTCGAGATGGCTTCCGGTCCGTCGCTCGGCTCGCCGGTGGTCTCGTCGATCGCGTCGCGTCTGGACCGCGCCGGCGTGGAACTGATCGCAGGAAGCAACGGAGGGCTTTCCGACGAGATTCTACACGTCTTGCGGAGGCGGCTTCGGCTGGCCGCCGTGATTCTTTTTGCCGGGTTCGCCGTTTTTCTGCTAAGGCATTTTTTCCAGGCCGACTTCTCCACCGGGCAGGGCGTTTTCTTGTTCGCCTTCCACGCGCTGGTGACCGTGGTCCTGGGCGTGGTGGGCTTGCCCATGTGCCGGCGTTGCCGCGTGTCGCTGCGCCGGCTGCGAATTTCCGAGCTGCTGGTGTTCGGGCTGCCGTTGGTCTTTTTCCTGGTGATGCAATACACGTGGACCGTCGACTGCTGCCGCATGGAGGGGTTTTTCGATTTTCCGGCCGACGTGTGGATCGTGCTGATGTTTACCTACGCCCTGTTTATTCCCAACACCCTGGGCCGCGCCAGCGTGGTGCTGGGCCTGATGGCGGCCGCGCCGCTGTTGCTCTTGCTGGTGACGGTGGTGAGCCACGCGGAAGTCGCCCGGATGATCGCCGCCAGCCCCATGGCGGCCAACCGGGTGGTCGGGTTCATTGTGATGATCGCCCTGGCCGCGGTGGCCAGTGTGTTTGGCGTCGACACGATCGGCTTCCTCCGCCGCCAAGCCTTCGAGGCCAAGCGGCTGGGGCAGTACCGGCTGAAGGAAAAGATCGGCGCCGGCGGCATGGGCGAGGTCTTTCTGGCCGAACACCAATTGCTCAAACGCCCCTGCGTCATCAAGCTGATCCGGCCCGACAAGGCCGGCGACCACCGCGTGCTGGCTCGATTCCAGCGCGAGGTCCAGGCAACCGCCCGACTCTCCCACTGGAACACCATCGAAATCTTCGATTACGGCAGCACGGAGGACGGGACGTTCTACTACGTGATGGAGTTTCTGCCCGGCATGAGCCTGGCCGACCTGGTCGAGCAGCACGGCCGGCTGCCGGCGGCCCGCGTGATCTACCTCCTCCGCCAAGTCTGCGACGCCTTGAGTGAGGCCCACTCGGCCGGACTCGTCCATCGCGATATCAAGCCTGGAAATATCTTCGCCGCCCAGCGGGGTGGCATCTACGACGTGGCCAAGCTGTTGGACTTCGGCCTGGTCAAGCCGCTCTTCGAGGAACATTCCGTCCAGTTGACCACCGAGGGCGCCGTCACCGGGTCGCCTCTGTTCATGTCGCCGGAGCAGGCCATCGGAGAAGTCGACGCCGACCCGCGAACCGACATCTACTCCCTCGGCGCGGTCGGCTACTACCTGCTCACCGGGCGGCCGCCGTTTGTGCACGATCGGCCGATCCAGGTGATCATGGCCCACGCGCACGAGGAGGTCGTGCCGCCCTCGACCTACGAACCGAGTGTGCCCGAGGACCTCGAACACGTCATTCTCCGATGTATGGCAAAGGCCCCGGAGGACCGCTTCGCCTCTGCCGCCGAGTTGGACGAGGCGCTGGAAAGCTGCGCCGACTCGCCCCGGTGGGACCGTCTCAAGGCGGCTCGCTGGTGGGAAGGCCGGTATTCCCGAGTCCAGATGAGCCAGGCGTCCCGGGACTCCTCGGCGGAGACCGTCACCCACCGGTCCGCCGATTGACTGCCGGCCGCTTGAAACGTGGTCGCGGCGGGGTCAGGAGACCCGCGCCGAACAGGTGCCTAACCTGGTT
>CAYZWG010000325.1:4637-6464 GCA_964481605.1 uncultured Planctomycetaceae bacterium | reverse complement strand
CGCTTGCGAGTTCACCGTTCCCACCGACATGGGCCATCAAGCGGCGCTGGCCGTCCGCTTGGAAGAAGACAACCAGCACCGCATCCTCGGTTGCCTCCTGCCTTGGTCCCACCATCACGCAGGCAACGGCGAGCAAACCCAGATTGCCGCGGCGGTCTCGGCCGCCTTCGGCTGGGGAACCCTCCACAACAAGGAGGCGATCACCCGACTGGCCACCCGCGCCCGCCACATCGAGGCCGAGCACGACATGCTCGAGCGGTCGCACGCGGAGGCGATTACCGGCTACCTGGACGAACGCGAACAGCGTCTCCGCGAGCAAGAAGAGTATGAGATCAAGGAGCAATTCTTCCAGGCCGCGGAAGAGGCCAACCGGGCCAAGAGCGAGTTTCTCGCCAACATGAGCCACGAAATCCGCACCCCCATGACCGCCATCCTGGGCTTCGCCGAGATGCTCTCCAATCGATTGACCGACGAGCAGGATCGCGAGGCCGCCGAGACCATCAAGCGAAACGGGGAACATCTGCTGGCTGTGATCAACGATATCCTCGATCTCTCCAAGATCGAGGCGGGCCGGCTGGACATGGAAAAGGTGGCCTGTTCACCTTTCGAGATCCTCCACGACATCGGCGCCCTGATGAGTGTTACGGCCGAAACGAAGAACTTGCCCTTGATCGTCCAGCACGAAGGGAAAATCCCCCGCACCGTGGCCACCGACCCCGTGCGCTTACGGCAAATTCTCATCAACCTGGTGGGCAACGCCGTCAAGTTCACCGCGTCGGGGGAAGTCCGCCTGGTGATGCGGCTGATTTCCAGCCCCTTGGGACCCGCCAGCCTGCGGTTCGACGTTCACGATACGGGTATCGGCATGACGGAGCGGCAGATGGGGCGAATCTTCCATCCCTTTGTGCAGGCGGATTCCTCCACCAGCCGGAAATACGGCGGAACCGGACTGGGGCTGGCTATCAGCCGTCGCATGGCCAGCATGTTGGGCGGGGAAATCTCCGTTCAAAGCACTCCCGGCAAAGGAAGCACGTTCACCCTGGATATCGCCACCGGACCGTTGGACGATGTCCCCCTCCTCGACGGCCCCCCACTGGCCGCTTCCACCAGGCTCGCCTTGCCTCCTCCGCAAAAGCCCACGCCACTGGCACCGGGCTGCCGCATTCTGCTGGTCGAAGACGGTCTCGACAACCAGCGGTTGATCGCCCTCTTGTTGAGAAACGCCGGCGCCGACGTGACCATCGCCGAGAACGGCCGCGAAGCCCTGGAAAAGGTGTACCCCCAAATCACCGACCACGATGCCCGCCAGGAGAACTTCTCGCCCGAACCGTTCAGCCTGATCCTGATGGACATCCAGATGCCGGTGATGGACGGACACGAAGCAACCCGAAAACTCCGCCAGTTGGGATACCGGGGTCCGGTGGTGGCGCTCTCGGCGCACGCCATGGAGCACCAGATCGAGCGCATCCACGAGGCCGGCTGCGACGCCTACCTGGCCAAACCGATCACGCGTGAGCACCTGCTCGAAACGGTCGCCCGATTCGTCGCCAGGCCGCACGGATCGAGCTAGGCTCTGCCGGAAAAGGGAGGGGGAGGCTGTCGCCCAGCCCAGCAGCGTTCGGCGCGGGTCTGCCGACCCCGCCGAGCCTTGGGCGCGGCATTCGCGTTTGCTCTCGTTCCCAAGCTTCGGCTTGGGAACGCATTTCATCGCGGTTGCCGTAGGGCCGACTGTGCCGGCCGGTTGCCGAGTTCGCAGCGCCAGCCACGTTTCGGCCGGCGCAGCCGGCCCTACGGGGCTTTCGGCGGGGTCGGGAGACCCGCGCCGAA
>CAYZWG010000325.1:0-4537 GCA_964481605.1 uncultured Planctomycetaceae bacterium | reverse complement strand
GCCGGCGCAGCCGGCCCTACGGGGCTTTCGGCGGGGTCGGGAGACCCGCGCCGAAAGCCGGTCGGGAGACCCGCGCCGAACGCTGCGCCGGCTTCATTCAACGGTATTGGCCCTAGCGGAATTCACCCACCGCCTCGTAAAGGGCCACCAGGTTCTCCTGCGGCGTGCCCGCTTGCACGTTGTGCACCGTGTTGAACACGAAGCCCCCCCCGCGCCCCAGCAATTCAATCCGCTCCTTCACTTCCCGCCGTATCTGCTGCGGCGTTCCAAAGGGCAGCGTCTGCTGCGTGTCGACCCCGCCGCCCCAGAAGGTGATCTTCCCGCCAAACTGCTCCTTCAATGACTTCGGCTCCATCCCGCTGGCCGAACACTGCACCGGGTTGAGGATGTCGAACCCCGCCTCGACCATGTCCGGCAACAACGCCGCCACCGACCCGCAGGAGTGGATAAACGTCTTCCAGGGCGTATGCTCGTGAACCCAATCGTTCACCCGGCGGTGAAACGGCTGGTAGAGCTTGCGATAAGCCTGCGGGCCGATGAAAGGGCCGTTCTGGGTTCCGAAGTCGGTCCCCGTCACGAACACGGCGGTCACCCGATCGCCCACCACGTCGTAAATCTTGGCCAGATTGGCCAAGGCAATCTCGCATTGCCGGCGAAAAACCTCGTGCACGTAGTCGAAGCGGGCCACCGTGCTGACATACCACTCCTCCACGTCGCGAATGCCCCGGGGATGCTTCAAGAAAGGCGCCGGCACGAGGGCAATGTCCCCAAAGGCCGTGCCGCCGAAGTTGGCCAGGATCGCCTTGTCGCTCTCTTGCGAAAGCCGGTAGGCCTCCGCCGCAAAATGCTCCAACTCCGCCTCGCTGATCGGCCCAAACTCTTGCAGATTGTCCTCCGGATCGAGACGCTCCTCGTCGATCGGCTGCTGCCGCACGATCGCGTCGAAGTAGAATCCCCCCTTGGGCATCCGCCCGCTGGGCGGCGCCGTCCGGTCGCCCTGGGGATACATCAGGATGTCGCCCCCCGCGTCCGGCTCCGTGTTGAACGCCTCCGGCACCAGCACCGGCGTGCCGTCAAACAGCGTCCACCGCTTCCAGTCCTTGTTCTCAAAGCCGAACATCGTCTTCGGCCCGCTCAACGGCACCACGTCCACGCCCAACGCCTCGATCAGCGAAGCGTCGATCTCGCCCAGCATCTGGTAAGGCTCGACCACCTTCACCGGAACCCCCGCCGGGTCCAGCCCCAACGCCTGCCGCAAGAGGTAAACGCTGCTGGCGTGCATCCCCGTCACCGGGCTGGCGCCCAGATCAAGAGGGACGACGTCGGGCTGCCGGTGGTCCAGCGCCGTTTCGACGCGTTGGCGTGAATTCATCCTCGCTCCTCTGGCGCAATCCCCATCGTTCGGCCTCGCCCGGCTCCGCGCCGCCGGTGTCATGGCCGCCGTCGCGGTCAATTTCCGCCGCCCGCCGCCTCTTGTCAAGGTGTCGCCGGGCATTACCATGAGGGGCACGCGCGTTCGCCCCAAACCACCGCCACGCCCAAAGGAAGCCGCGCCGATGGCCCCGCCACTCGATACGCCCCCGCCGTCCGGCCACCCCGCCCCGCCCGCCGGCAGCCTCGGCTACGTCCTCCTGCTGGCCGCCGTGGCCGCCCTGGGGGGGCTGCTCTTCGGCTACGACACGGCGGTCATCGCCGGCGCCATCAAGTACCTCACCAGCCATTTCCAGCTCGATGAAGTGAGTGAAGGCTGGGCCGTCTCCAACGTGCTCGTCGGCTGCATGATCGGCGCGGCCACGGCCGGCCCGCTCAGCGACCGCCTGGGACGCAAGAAAGTGATGATCCTGGCCGCCGGGCTATTCGCCCTTTCGGCGCTGGGTTCCGCCCTGCCGAAGGCGTTCTGGCAACTTGTCGCCGCCCGAATGCTGGGCGGATTCGCCGTCGGTGCCGCCTCGATCCTCTCGCCCCTCTACATCGCCGAGGTCTCGCCCCCGGCCATCCGCGGCCGCCTCGTTTCGCTCAACCAGATCACCATCATCACCGGCATGCTCGTCGTCTCGCTGGTCAACTGGCGGATCGCCTCGCCGCTGGACGAAAGCTGGAACGTGGCCTTCGGCTGGCGGTGGATGTTCGCCTCCGAAACGCTCCCCGCCGCCCTCTTCCTCCTCTGCCTGATGCTCGTTCCCGAGAGCCCCCGCTGGCTGGCCAAGCAAGGACGCCGCGACCAGTCGCTGGCGATTCTCACTCGCATCAGCGGTGCCCGGCGGGCCCAGGCCGAGATGGCCGAAATCGAGCAAGCGATTGCCCAGGAAGGCGCCCGCTTTCGCGAGCTCTTCAAACCGGGCATCCGCGCGGCCCTGGCGATTGCGGTGGTGATGGCCGTGCTCCAACAGGTGACCGGAATCAACGCCGTGATGTACTACGCGCCCAAGGTGTTTGAAAGCGCCCAGGTTTCTCCCACCCAGGCCCTGGCCCAGACCGTGGCCGTGCAGGTCGTCAACCTGGCGCTGACGCTGGTCTCGCTCTGGCTGGTCGACCGCGTGGGGCGGCGGCCCATCCTCCTGGCCACGTCGGCGGCGATGGGTGTTTCACTCGCCCTGCTGGGGGCGGCCTTCCACCTCGAGCTGGCCTCCGGCTGGGTCTTTCTCTTCACCTTGCTCTACGTCGGTTCCTTCGCCCTGGCGATGGGGCCGGTGGTCTGGGTCGTGCTGGCCGAGATCTTTCCCACCCGCACCCGCGGCCGGGCCATGGCTGTGGCCACGGTGGCCCTCTGGATCGCCTGTTTCGCCGTCTCCCAAACCGTGCCCTGGATGTTCGACCACCTTGGCCAGGCCCAAACCTTCTGGACCTACGGCATCATGTGCGCGGTCAGCCTGGTCTTCGTCTGGGCCTTCATCCCGGAGACCAAGGGCAAGACACTCGAACAGATCGAGCGGAGTTGGGCTCGATAGCATGCGGGCCCCCCCCGAGAAAATCGCCAGGGCCTATCCATGAACGACGCTCCTCCCACGCAAGCCAAACCGCCGCCTGAGCGTCTGGACCGCGACAGGGCCGAGGCCTTGGCCCTGGCGATCGTGGGCATGGACCTGATCGGGGTGCCCGGTCTGGGAGCGGCCGCCTCGTCGAGCAGTATCGGGCTGGTCCTCTTCCCCGTGATTCTTTCCTTTCTTATCGGACAGATCGGGCTGTTAATGATTTGGAGCGTCTTCGGCAGGCGGGCGTTGCTGGCGCGGCTTCCCTTGAGCATCGTGACGGGGATGGGCTTCTACGTGCTGTTCATTCTGGCGATGTTCGCGCCCATGGTGGTGGGGACGGGCAGTGCCAGCCCGTTCCTGCCCGCTCTTGTGGTCCCCCTGGTGCTGCTGGCGGGCCAGTTGCCGCTCTGGCCGCTGCGGCTGGTCTTCCGCTGGAGCGTTCCCTCGATCGACGGCTCGGTCCCCTCGGCGCGCCAGTTCCGCATCCAGGACATGCTGGTGTTCACCACGGTTGCGGCGGCCGCGCTGGGCCTGGCCCGGGTCGCCATCGCCGACGCCCCTGTTGCCGAGGCCTGGTGGAGTGTGCTGGCAGCCTGCCTGGGTTCCGTGGTGTTCGCCGCACTGGTCCTGCTGCCCAGCATTTGGGCGGCACTGATCGTCAACCACCTTCGCACCGGACTTGGGGCGATCGCTATCTATGTGCTCGTGCTGACCGCTACCTTGTCCGCGCTGCCGGCCTTTGCCGGGGCACCTCCTGGCATTTCTCTCTTGATGTTCCTTCTCTACCTCTTCTTTCTGGCGATTCTCTTCGGCATCGTCTGCGGTGGCTTGTGCGTGGTCCGCTTCTGCGGCTACCGGCTGGAACGGGTCAGGCACCCCGCACCAAAGTAGGGTGTGTGCTCCGCACGCACGCGTCCCAACACCCCGTTCGGCGCGGGTCTGGCGACTGGTTCGGCGCGGGTCTCCTCCCGTTCGGCGAGGGTCTCCCGACCCCGCCGCTGGTCCCATCCCACGGCGAGGTCGCCCTCCCTACCCACCGCCGGGCAGCACCCGCAGCCCGAACACCCCCCCGGCAATGTTCTTTTCGTGGGCCTGGAACTTATCAAGATTCTTGCCGCATTCCGCCGCGAACGCTTGAGGACATCAGCGGATGAGCGTAGGCTACACGCTTCGGCCAGATTCCGATTCCTCACCAACGGTAACTGGACAGCTTTACACGGCCGGCGGGGAGAAGCCCCAAGTGGCGCTGTCCAACGAGGCAGTACGATTCACGATGTTGCAGATCGAGTTCACGCCGGAAGCGGTTGAAGATTTGCAGTCGTTTCGAAAACACGACCAGCAGCAGATTATCGCTGCTATCGAAAGCCAGCTTCCCCATCAGGCGATGCACGCATCACGCAACCGAAAGCGATTACGCCCCAATCAATTGGCCGAATGGGAACTTCGAATTGGTGCTTTTCGCGTCTTCTACGATGTCGATTCAGAAAACGCGCTGGTGAAGATCGAAGCGATCGGTTACAAACAAGGTAGCAAGCTATTCGTGCACGGCGAGGGGTACGAACTAT
>CAYZWG010000324.1:0-6472 GCA_964481605.1 uncultured Planctomycetaceae bacterium | reverse complement strand
GCGTCGAGCGAATCGCCGTAAGCCAGGCCGTTGACCACCACCCGGCGGCCGGAAAACGCCTCGAACTCGAACTGGTCATCGGCGTCGGTTCCATGCACCGTGAGCGTTGGCCCCACCTGCTCGAAGAGGTTGCCCAAGAGCAGGTCGGCGTCCCCGCTGCTGCCGCCCAGTTGAACGTAATAGGGAATACCCGCGGTGGTGGCAAAATCGATCCGGGCAACGCCCTGGGTGCCGGCCGCGGAGGCCAACTCCGAGCCGCGGAAGCGGTCGTAGAGCACGATCGCGGGCTGGCCGCCGGGATCGTTGGCCCGGGCCTCCAGCGAGAGCAGGCCGTCGTGGGGCGTCTCCAGGCGGAAGAGCAGATCGCCCCCGGCCGGGTTGAGCGAGTCGAGACGACGAAATGCCGCCACGCCCAGCTTCGTCGCCGCATCGTCGTCGGTGATCGTGGCCACCGCCTGGGCATCGGCAATCGTGGCTCCGTCGGCGCCGGAGAGCGTAACCAGGAAGCTCTCTTCCGGCTCGACCTGGTCGTCGTCGACGACCGCCAGGGGCACCGTCTGCTCCGTCTGGCCGGGAGCGAACGTAACCGTGACTTGCCGGGCGACGTAATCCAACCCCGCCGTCGCCGTGCCGTCGGCGGTCGCCAACTCGACGGTCACCGGGCGCCCGGTCGGCTGCGAGAGTCGCACGAAGGCGGAGAAACTCGTCGCCCCGCCGGCCGTTTCCTCCAGCCGAAGGTCGTCGATTGCCAGTTCCGGCGGCACCTCGGGCAAGATCGTAATCGTCGACGTGGCCACGTTGCTCAGCCCTTGGCCGTCGTCGACCACCACCTCGATCGATCGCGGCAACACGCCGGGCTGGGCGGCCAGGTTGTCGTATGCCAGGCTGCGGAGGACCTGCTGGTAGCTGCCCACCGCGTCCACGCCGGTGAGGGTGAGGATTCCCCCGGCCGAATCGTAGGCGGCGGCAATCGAGGTGCCCGTCGTGTCGACCGAGAGCATCTCGTAGCCGACATTGGCGAGGTTGGTGATGGAAACGGTGGCGGACACGAGATAGGGGTCGTCGGCGTCGCTGACCGTGAGGTCGGCGGCCGCCGCCGGCACCGGTCCGGCGTTTTGGCGGAAGACACCCTGGTAATCGTTTCCCGGCTCCACCGGGCCGTTCAAGTCCACCAGGGGGACGACGTTCGCCTGGGGTGAATACTCGAAGTCGACCTTGACGTTCTCCGTACCCACGACCACGTCGGACACCACCATCGGCGAGGGCAAGGCCCCGCCGTAGGCACTGACCGTATAGACGCCCGGCGGCACCTGGAGTTGGTAGCCGCCGGCACTCATCGAGGTGGCCAGAAAACTCCCTTCGCTTCCCTCCACGTGAATTTCGACCCCACCGAAACCCTCCAGCGCGTCGAACCATCCGTTCTCGTTGGCGTCGTCGTAGATCACGCCCAGCAGATTCGCCTGCCCCAGGCCCGCCCCGTCGCCGAAATTCTCGGTCACCACCAGCGGGCCCACGCTCGTGGCTTCCGAGTTGTCGGCCGAGATGGCGATTCCCGCTTCGCGAAACTCGGGGGCCATCAGGTTGGCGCGGTGGCTGCGGCTGGGCACCGCCCAGTTGATCGCAAACGCCGAGTGACCGTGAAACACCGAATTCATGTAGGCAAAGATGTTCTCGCCGGCTTGACTGCCGTCGTAGCCCGCCGCCAACAGCCGGTCGCCCAGCGGCAGCTCCCCCGGCAACTGGTGCGACTGCTGATCGTAATCGATCATCAGGCTGGTGTGGTCCTGCGCCGCGCCGTAGAGGACCGGGTTCCAGGAGAGCGGCTCCACCGCAGCGAGATTCGCCCAGTCGCTGAGAATCTCCTGCGTGGTGGGGTCGTTGTACGTGGCAATCGCCAACTGGGCGTCCGGGTCGCGGGCGATGAGGGGATCGAGGCTCGTGAAGAGCACGTCCAACTCGCCTTGCGGGTCGAGCCGGAACCGGTTGACGTGCTCGAACATCTCCTGTTCCAGCGGCGTGGGATCGAAGCCCTGCCAGGGATCGACGGAGAGCAAGCAGCGATCCTCGAGGGCCTCGAGGGTCAGGGGGCGAGCTCGGCAGGAAAAGCACCGTTTTCTCACGGTTCCGTGCGCCACAAAGACCTGTTCCGGAAAAGATTCACGGCCCGTCACCTTGCATTCTAGCCGCCGCCTCAAACCGCAGATACAACCAGAGTGGCGGGGTGGCAACCAGCCCGAACGCGGAAAGCCGCCTTGCCCTCATTATGAGGGGGTCGAGCCGGCCGACGGTAGACGACCCCCCGTCTTGGACGCCGCCAGGAGGCCAAAAGTTCCCTCTCACGACGCCAGTCTCGACGTTCGGCGTTTTCGGCGGGGTCGGGAGACCCACGCCGAACTCGCGCACCCACGCGGGACCGGCTCAATCCGCCGGCCAGGCGATCGCGGGCCGACGAGAAAAATCGCCCAACCGCTCGGCCAGTGCCTGGGAAAGAATGGGCAGGGCGATGGTGGCGTCGCAGTAGCACTGGACGTAGTCGCCGGCCGGGTCTTCCTTGCCCCAGCTTACGGCTTCGTCGAACGTGCAGCCGGAGAGCCCGCCCCACTGGGGACTGTCGGTGGTCACTTGCACGGCGTAGCGGTGAGGGTAGTACATTTCGCCGTCGTCGTGTCGAGTTCGGCCCCGACCGCGGCCGGGGACCGACCGCTGGGGGAAGAGCAGGTCGGCTGTGGCCGCGAAAAGTTGCACCACGTCCTTGGGAACTCCGCCGCCGATGTAGAGCACACCGGTCGACTTGACGCCGGTGGATAGCCGCATGAACTCCTCGTAGTCGAGGAAGGCGTCCAGCACCAGCCGCTTGCCCCGGGCGCGAAGGATCAGCGCCGCGTCGCCGTAGGGGCTGTCCTGAATGGCGGGACAAAAGACGGGCACGCCAGCCCGCGCCGCGGTGGCCACGATGGCCCTGGAAATCCCCCGCTCGTCCAGCCAGTGGCCAAACTCCCGCAAGAGTCGGGCCGAGCTGGTGGCCGGTCGATCATCGGCGATCGACTGGTAGAAATCGGCGATCATCTCGGTCATTTCCAGGTAGTCGGTGTCCAGTCCCACCAGGTCGTAATAGCGGTTCATTCCCTGCTCGAACAGCGCGCGATCGTCACCGCCGAGGGGGATTTGGTGGTAGGGCCTGCCCATCGCGTCGACGATGTCCTCGGAGAGATTCGCCCCCGTGGCCACCACGATGTCGACGTAGTGGTTTTCGACCAGCCAGTCGACGATCTCGTACTGGCCCGTGGTGGAGAGGCTGCCGGCGTAGCCCAGCAGGATGGTGCAGTCGGGGTCGCGAATCATGCGTTCGAGGACTTCGGCCGAGCGGGCCAACGAGCGGGCCTGGAAGCCGGTCCGGCCCATCGCCGCCAGCAACTCGCCCAGCGAGCGGCCCGGGGTCACCCGAACCGGTTCGACCGGCGGGAGGTCGGCATCGGGGCGGCAATCCGTATGGGCTGGGTCCACCTTGGTCTCCTTGCTGATACGTTTCCGTTGCGAAAAGCACCGTAGGGCCGGCTGTGCCGGCCGAAACGTGTCTGGCGCCGCGAAATGCGGCAACCGGCCGGCACAGCCGGCCCTACAGGTTACGGCAATTCTTGCGCCACCGCCCAGAGGTATCGCTGCGAAGCCACGTAGAGCACCCCGTTGGCGGCCACTGGCGTGCTGTAGGCGGGCGAGCCCAGCCGCATCTTGCTCAAGAGCTTCACCCGGTCGCCGCAAGCGAAGACAAAAAACGCGCGCTTGTTGCCCAGGTAGAGCTTGCCGTCGGCGACCAGCGCCCCGCCCCAGGTTTCCGCCTTCGTTTCGTACATCCAGCGGCGCCGGCCCGTATCGGCGTCGAGGCAATGGAGCCGCCCGGCCACGTCGGCGGCGTAGACCAAACCGCCGGCCACGGCCACCGTGGAAAGGCTGCGGTCCATCCGATCGTAGGTCCAGACGCAGCCGCTTTGGGTGATGTCGCCGCTGCCGGCGGCATCGATGCAGTGCAGCAGCCCCTTGCCGCGGCCGTGGGCGGGGTCCTGTCCCACGGCAACGTAAACCCGTCCTCGATGAAACACGGGCGTGGCGATGATCTGGCTGGGGCCGAGGTAGTTGCCGTCGTTCTTGTTCGTGCTCCAGCTCTTCCGCTTGTCGCCCTCGTAGTAGGGGATCGGCTTGCCCTGGCGGAGCCGATAGCGCGGGGGGAGACAGTCGTAGGACCAGACTTTCTTTAGCGACACGGGCTCGGGCGGCAAGGCGGGCAACGCCTCGAAAGCGTAGCAGAAGCCGTCGCCGCCGCCGAACAATACCAGCGTTTTCCCACCCACCGTGCCCAGCGACGGCGAGCACCACTGGGCATGAAACAGCCGAGCGCTGATCCCCTCGTTCTCCCGGGCGACCAGTCGGCCGGTGTTCTTGTCCAGCGCGATCATCGCCGGGGCGTGCGGGGCCAGCACTTTCTTGTGGGGCTCGTCGACGCCGTTGGAGGTGCTCAGGTAGAGCACGTCGCCGTGGATCAGGATGGAATTGCTGGCCGCGTCGTGGGGGCACACGCCCAGCGCGTCGATGGGGTCGAAACGCCAAATAATGTCGCCGTCGCCGGGGCGAATCTCCACGGGGGGCTTGCCCTCGCCGGCCATGAACCGGCCTTCCTCGGTGAAGGGGCCGTCGTTGCCGTCGGCCTGGCCGTGGACGTCGAGGCAGAGCACGTCGCCGGCGCTACCGACCACGTAAACCCGGTCGCCTTGGACGGTGGGCGAGGAACAGACGCCCAGGTGCTGCTGCCCGAAATGCGTCCCCTCCGGCAGCCGCGTCCGCACCGGGGTGACAAGCTGCCAGAGCAGCTTGCCGGTGGCCTCGTCCAGGCACTTGATCGTGCCGCCCTTGGATCGGCGGAAACGGGAGTCCTCGGTCACCAGCAGGTCGTCCGTGCCGAGGTAGACCCGGCCGCCGGCGACGGTGGGGTTGCCCAGGGCGCTGGAGCCCAGCCGGGCCACCCACTTGACGTTCCGGGTGGTCGCCATGTCGATGCCGCCGCCGGAAGGCCTCTTGCGGCCGGGCACGAACGACGCCGGCAGGTTCACCTCGGAGGAGACCATGTTGCGGCCATCGCGTCCTCCCCATTGGGGCCAATCGGCCCCCCAGGCAGCCGCCCATCCCGCGGCAAGACCGAGGACGAATACGCAGCCGAGTAATCCGCGGCGAACGGGCATCCGTGGTCCTCTCCTTGGGGAATGGGCAAATGGACGGCATCCGGGGCAGGGCCGGCCCGGGGGGACGCTATGGTTTTCCCGCCAATTCGACCCACCGCCGGTAGAGCGACTCGATCGCCTTCTCGTCGGCTTCCCCGTCCCAGAGGGCCACGCCGTAGACGAGGCGAAGCGGGCTGGCCCGGCTCACGGCCAGCGGCTCCTTCCACAGGTTCAGAGTGGCCGACTGGTAGGCGAAATGCTCCGGCATGGTGAACATCATCGCCGGATGCCGGACATTCTCCGGGTGGTCGAACAGGGCCACCGTCACCGGCGTGCGGCCGGCCGGGGCCGTATACCCGCACCAGCGGGCCGCCACCAGTCGTTCCTTGCCGCGAACGATCTCGCCGGGCTTGCCCGAGGCGTTGCGAAAATGCCCCACGCCGTCCATCGACTGCACAAACCGCATTCCCAGCCCGTAATAGTGCGAGCCCGTCAATTCCACCTGCTCATGGCCCTGGCCACACGCCAACTCCGTCTTCCACGTGAGCAAGGTGGCGGGAATGTCGGGGCCGCGGAAGACGGTGATCGTGCGCTTCTCCTGGAGCACGGGCTTCTCCTCGCCGGGCAGGTCCCAGTCCAACCGCTGGGTGAAGCGGATGGTGGAAACGTCTCCCCGCGTTTCCATTTGGGGATTCGACAACCCTCGCGGCACCTGGCGGCCCGCTTCGCCCTCCTCCACCCAGAAGCTCACTCCCGAGACCCCCACGGCAAACATCAGGCCGTGATGATGCCAGTGGTCGGCCGGGGCGTCGCGCAGCACCTGCACGCCGCCGGGCGTGAACAATTCCTTGATGTACGGCTTGTACGGCACGCCGTCGTAGCGATATTGCAGGAGCGGCCGGCCGTCGGCAAAGACCGAAAGAAAGGCCACGTTCCGCCGGGTCTGAAAAGGTGCCGGTCGAGGTGGATCGGCTGCCGAGCAAAGGGGCCCGCCGGCCAGCACCAGGGCGGCCGCGAACACCCCCACCAGGCAACCTCGCGGAAGGGACATGCTGGTGGCCATGGGTTGTTGCTCCGTTGAAAACAGTAGGATGCGTGCTCGGCACGCACGCGCCGGGTTATTGGCGAGTGGGGGCGAGGGTAAATACCGCCGCTACGGCTCGGCAGGAGCCTCGCCCTCCCGGCACGCGCCGGGTTATTGCAGCAAACTCTCCAGGGCAAAATCGAAGATCGCCGAGACGACGCGATCCAGATCGGCCCGG
>CAYZWG010000323.1:3626-6474 GCA_964481605.1 uncultured Planctomycetaceae bacterium | reverse complement strand
GGCATCATGTCTGCTAAGAAATGTCTTTCTGCCATGCCAATCCTCTGTATCTGGTTTGCCAATTCAGGGGGCACAGTGGGTCTTCGGTAGCGGCGACCTCCGCACGGCACTCATACACGTACATCCGCGGATTTACATAGACAGCAAAAACCTTATCGTGAGGGAACGGCACCACGATTCTCTCCCGAATATACCACTCCGTTGGGTGGCCCGTGTAACACCAGCCGCCTTCATTGAACTCTCGAACGCCGAAGAAAATCCGTTCCACGTTCTCCAATACGTACTTGGCCGCGCGAGGATTCTCAAAATCGACTGGCCAATGCTTAAAGAGCTTGGAGGTGTATCCGGCAGGGAAGATGGCACCAATCTTTGGCCCATCCGGGTTTTCCGGATCAATCGTCTCGCACGTGAAATCGGCGGCCAACGCATCCTCTCCGGGCAAATCCACGGATCCGTTTCTCTATCGCCACCACTCGTTCTACCTCAGCTTTCGCAATGATTTCAATGTGAAGGTCCTGCTTTCTTGCTTGTGAATTATAACCCGAAGCGTAAGCGAGGGATTCCAGGCTGGCGATTCTACCTCGCTTACGCTTCGGGTTACGATGGGCGTCGTTCCTGGCCGTTCCGCTATCGGGGGGGGCCATGGCGGCCGTGGCAGGACACCCACCGCCGGCCGCGCCCCCCTTTGACGACCCGCCGTGAAAACTGTAATAATGAACTCTCCCGGGCCCTGCGTTTCCGCACCCGACGAGGGGCCCCTGCAATGGGGACCTGTGAACCTGGTCAGGGGCGAAAGCCAGCAGCCATAAGCAGTCTTCCTCATGTGCCGTGGGCTCCTCGTCGGCTGCCGAGCGTGGCGGCCCTTTTTTGGGCGCAGCGTGTTATCCGGCGACCGTTGCCGATATCGCCCCACCCCCGCCGGGGATTGCTATCGTCCGACCGCGACATGTCCGATCCTCCTACTGCCGCCGATCGTCCCGCCACCTTGGGCTCCCGGGCGGCCGACTACGTGGTGGTGGCCCGGCGCTACCGGCCGCAGCAGTTCGACGAACTGGTCGGTCAGGAGCACGTTGCCCAGGCGCTTTCCAACGCGATCCGCACCAACCGCGTGGGCCACGCCTACCTGTTCACCGGCGCCCGGGGCGTGGGCAAGACCTCCGCCGCGCGGATTCTGGCCAAGGCGCTGAATTGCCTCCACGGCCCCACGCCGGTTCCTTGCAACAAGTGTGAAATCTGCCGCAGCATCAACTCGGGCGACGACGTCGACGTGCTGGAGATCGACGGGGCCAGCAACCGCGGCATCGACGAAATCCGCCAGCTTCGCCAGAACGTCAACGTTCGGCCCAGCCGAACGCGGCTGAAAATCTACATCATCGACGAAGTCCACATGCTCACGCGGGAGGCCTTCAACGCCTTGTTGAAAACCTTGGAGGAGCCGCCGGAGCACGTGAAGTTCATTTTTTGCACCACCGAGCCGGCGAAAATCCCCATCACCATCCTTTCCCGCTGCCAGCGGTTTGATTTTGCCGGCATCCGGACCGAGTCGATCGTTCGCCGCCTGCGGCAGATCGTCGACTCCGAGAAGCTCGAAGCCGACGACGAGGCCTTGGGGCTGCTCGCCCGGCGCGCGACCGGGTCGATGCGCGACGCGCAATCGCTGCTGGAGCAGCTTCTGGCCTTCTCCTCCGAAAAGATTACGGTCGACCATGTCCATTCGATGCTGGGCACTGCCGGCGACCAGCGGCTGGCACGGCTGATCGACTGTCTCGTGCGGCGCCAGCCCGCCGAAGCCCTGGCCGAGTTGGACGCGGCGGCCGGCGAAGGGGTCGACTTGGCGCTGTTGGTCGAGCAAATCCTTTACTATCTCCGCGATTGCATGGCGGCGTCCCTGGGGTGTTCACCCGATACGTTTCTCTATGCCTCTCCCACGGGCGGACCGCGGGTGGCCGAGACCGGTAAGCGTCTGGGGCTGCAGACGGTGCTGGCGGCGATGCAAATTCTCGACCACACCCTGGCCCGGCTGCGCTTCAGCACCCAAACCCGCACCCTCACCGAGTTGGCCCTGGTGCGGATTTGCTCGCTGGAAGACCTGGACGACCTGGCCGCGTTGATTGCCTCCCTGGGTAGCGGCCCGCCGGGCCCGCCGGCCTCGCCGCCGAACGCGCGCCGGGCCTCGCCGCCGGCGGCCCGGCCCTCGGCGCCAGCCCGGCCGGCCCGTCGCCCCCCCTCGACCGAGCAGGCTGCGCAACCCCACCGGCCGCCAGCGGCCGCCCCGCCTTCCGCGCCGACTGCCCGTTTGACCGAGGCCAACGCCCAGGCGGTCTGGAGCCAGGTGCTGGCCGGCATGTCGGATGTGGCGGCCGATCACGCCCGACAATTCGAACGTGTGGCACTGGAGCAGCCCAACCGGCTGGTGGTGACCTTCGCGTCGGGGTATACTCTCTCCAAATCGTTCTGCGAGCGTCCCCAGCAGCTTGCCCGGTTCGAGCAGGCGTTGGCCCAAGCGACGGGCCGGAAGATCAAGCTGGAGTTTGCCGTTTCCCAGCAGGAACCGCAGGCCCACGAGTCGCCTCGCCCGGTGCCGGTCGTCTCCCCCCATCAGCGTTTGATGGAAGTGGCCAAGCACCCCATGATCCGCAAGGCGGGAGAATTGTTCGGCGCCACGCCCACCGAAGTGATCGAGCCGCCCAAGACGAAACAATCGACGTAGGTATGACAGCGCCGTTTAGGGCTCCTCCCCACCGGCACGGGGCCGGCGGGGAGGAGCCCTGAGAAGCATTGTCCAACGTAGCGAAGAGGAGCCCCACCCGTGTTGAAAGGTCTTGCCGGTCTCGGCTCGCTGTTGAAG
>CAYZWG010000323.1:0-3526 GCA_964481605.1 uncultured Planctomycetaceae bacterium | reverse complement strand
AAGAGGAGCCCCACCCGTGTTGAAAGGTCTTGCCGGTCTCGGCTCGCTGTTGAAGCATGCCCAGCAGATATCAGGGCGAATGCAAGGGCTCAACGATGAGTTGCGCTCCCGGCGAGCAACCGGGTCGGCCGGGGGCGGGCTGGTCGAGATCGAAGTGAACGGCCTGGTCGAGGTGCTCCGCTGCCGCATCGACGACAGCCTCGTCAAACAGGGCGACCGCGAACTGCTCGAGGACCTGGTCGCCGCGGCGATCAACCAGGCGGTGGCGCGATCCAAGGAGCTCCACGCCGAGGCGATCAAGTCGCTCACCGGCGGCATGGAACTGCCCGGACTGGACGAGGCCATGGGGAAGTTCTTCGGCGCCGCCGGACCGCCCGACGACGAGGAACCCCCCCACGAGCAACAGCCGCCGGAGCCGAACACGCGGTAAGGCAAGTCGCGGAGAACGACATGCCCACTACCCAGGGATGAGCGAATCGTGCCGGAACTGACCGAATCCGTTGCCGCGCTGATCGACGAGTTGGCCAAGCTGCCGGGCATCGGCAAGAAATCGGCCGAGCGGCTGGCCTACCACATCTTGCGGATTCACGAGTCGGAAGCGCTGGGGCTGGCCGAGGCCATCCGCAAGGTGAAGCTCAACGTCCGCTACTGCAAGAACTGCTACAACCTGGCGGAGGAAGAGGAGTGCTTCATCTGCCGCGACCCCATGCGGGACCGCGGCCTGTTGTGCGTGGTGGAGCAGCCCAGGGACCTGATCGCCCTGGAGCAGACCGGCACCTATCGCGGTGTGTACCACGTGCTGCTGGGCAGGATCGCCCCGCTGGAAGGGATCGGGCCGGAACAATTGACGATCGAGGCCCTCGTTGGCAGGGTCCGCCAAGGGGGGGTCCGCGAGCTCATCATGGCCACCAATCCCACCGTGGAGGGCGACGGCACGGCCCTCTACATCTCCAATCTGCTGGGAGAAACCAACGTCCGCATCACCCGCCTCGCCAGGGGGATCACTTCCGGAAGTGTGCTAGAATTTGCTAACAAGGAGATATTGACCGACGCGCTGGCCGGTCGACAAGAGTTTTGAGCCCGTGGCGGAGGCTCGGTCCCGGCCAACCTTGGCAACCCCGCCAAGAACAGGACTTCGGCTCTTTTTTCCTGGAAACGGTCGTTCCATGCGTCTTTCTTTTGGACAAGAACTCCGGCTGGCCCAGAAACAGATTCTGGCTCCGCGGATGATCCAGTCGATGGAGATCTTGCAGTTGCCGATCCTGGCCCTCCAGGAGCGGATCGAGCAGGAGATGCAGGAGAACCCGATCCTGGAGATCAGCGAGGAGAATCCCGATCTGCCGGCCGATGAAGACGACCGGGAGTCGCCCGACTCACCCACCGAGGAAGAACGCGAGTTGGTGATCGACGAAGGCTCGGACAACGAAGACGATTTCGAGCGGCTGTTGAAGATGCAGGAGGAGTGGCCCGACCACTTCGAGGAGCGGGCCCGACCTTCCAGCAATCGGTTGGCCGAGGAGGGCGAGCGCAAACACGACGCCATGGCCAACATGGCCGCCCGGCCCCAGTCGCTCCAGGACTACCTCCACGACCAGTTGGGATGGTTCGATCTCGATCCCCAGGTCCGCGCCTTGGCCGATCGAATCATCTATAACCTCGACTCCAACGGCTATCTGCAAACGGGCCTGGAGGACCTGCTGGGCGCCGACGCCGGCGAACGGGAACGGACCCTCATCAAGCAAGCCCTGGACGTGGTCCAAGGGCTCGATCCGCCGGGTGTGGCGGCACGCGACCTGCGCGAGTGCCTGCTGCTGCAACTCGTGCCGGGCACGCCCCACCGGGAAGAGCTCCGCACGCTGATCTCCGACCACCTGGAAAACCTCCAGCAGAACCGCATTCCCATCATTTCGCGGAAGACCGGCTATTCCATCGAGACGATTCAAGAGACGGTGGCCCAGTTGCGCAAGCTGAACCCCAAGCCCGGCGCGACATTCAACGAGACGGTCGTACCCACGGTCACGCCCGACGTGTTCATCGAACCGGTCGAGGGCGGCGGCTACCGGGTTCGACTGGAGGACGGCCGCACCCCCAGCCTGTTCATCAGCCCCTATTACCGAAAGCTCCTCTCCTCGGGCCAGGCCACCCCGGAGACCCGCGAATATATCAAGCGGAAGCTCAATAGTGCCCAGTGGCTGATCGACTCGATCAACCAGCGCCGCAACACGCTCACCCGCGTGAGCCAGGCGATCGTCGACTATCAGACCGAGTTTCTCGACAAGGGTCCGGAGGCGATCGAGCCTTTGAAAATGCAGCAGATCGCCGACCAGGTGGGGGTCCACGTGACCACGGTCAGCCGGGCTGTGGACGACAAGTGGATTCAAACCCAGCGGGGAATCTTCCCCTTGAAGCGGTTCTTCTGCGGCGGAACCGTCAGCGCCGACGGCGAGGAGGTCGCCTGGGACACGGTGCGGCTGAAACTTCAGGAAATCGTGGACAACGAAGACAAGTCGAAGCCGCTCAGCGACGAGGAACTGATGCGCCAACTGGCCAAGCACGGAATCACCGTGGCCCGCCGCACCGTGACCAAGTATCGCAAGGCGATGAACATTCCCAGCTCGCGGCAGCGGCGCGACTGGTCGGCGGCCAAAGCGGGCGGGTAGGCGGCGAACGAGGGGCCATTCGGCCGCCACGGCGGGGTCGGGAGACCCGCGCCGAACGCCGCCAGACTCCAGGTCGGTGGGTTCCCAAGCTGGAGCTTGGGAACCAGGTCGAGTTCCCCTCGGTCCCAAGCTCCAGCTTGGGACCGCAGCTCGGCGGGGTCGGCAGCCCCGCGCCGAACGCCGGTCCTCAGGCTCCTCGCCCCCACCTCCTTCAGACGTACTTCAAACCGCGGGCGGCCCGTTCCTTGCGGCGCGCCTCGTCGAGCGATTCGAACACTTTATCCGGCTCGGCCAGTCCGCGCAACGTCAACACCGGACTGGACTGGTCGCTGGAGAGAATGGTCACCGTGCCCACGCCGCCGTTGATGAGACGGTCCACCAGGGTCCGCTCTCGCCGGATGTCGTCAATGTCGATCACCTCGATCACGTTCCGCACGCGGCGGAAGATGCCTTCCTCGTGATAGAAATAATGGGGCGTGAGGCGATACTTGATCGTCCACACCCGATAGACGTAGACGCATCCCAGCCGAATCCAAAGCACCACCGGCACCAACAGGATCAGCCCCCAGGCGATTCCCGTCCATCCGGCCAGCCACCCTTTCATTTGCAGCCAGATTCCCAACGCAACGAACACCGCGGTCACCAGGCAGACCGTCAGGCAGGTGCCCCGCAGAGCCACGGCGGAGTAGCCCCCTTGCGTCCACGAGAGGGGTTGATCCTCCGTCTGGTCGGCCCGGCCCGCCGAGGCGGCCACTTCCTTGAGCCGTTCGGCCGCGTTGGGCTGGGGCGAGATTTCCGCTTCCGGTTGGCCGGTTTCCGTCTTCTCGGGCAGAGGGGCCGCTGCCACGTCGGCCGGCTCCGGCTCC
>CAYZWG010000322.1:0-6478 GCA_964481605.1 uncultured Planctomycetaceae bacterium | reverse complement strand
GAAAGGTGGGAGGGCGAGGCTCCCGCTCCCGCCGGGAAATCAGGGTGAATGCCGCTCCCACGGCTCGGCAGGAGCCTCGCCCTCCCACCTGTGCAGCAATATCCCTTTTCCGCACCAGCAACGAATTAGGGCCCGCAGGCGTAACGGAATCATCATTGTGCACGCTTTCCCCGTCCGGCAAAAGGGCCCCGCCGCGGCACCGGCCCACGAGGCCGCCAAGTCCGCCATGCGGGATCGGCTCTGCACGGCCGGTGAGCTTCTCAGACTGAACCAACTGGCGCCCGCCCCCACGCCTCCGGCCGATTCGCCCGAGGAGGAAGAGGCTCTCCCCTTGTTTCCGTCCAAGACATGAAGCTGAACCTGGGATCCATCGTCGAGGGGCACGGAGAGACAAGAGCCGTTCCCGTATTGTTGCGGAGGCTGCACCAGGAGATGAATCCTCGCTTGCAGTTGGAGCTCGGGCGTCCGATTCGCAGCGGACGCTACAAGCTTGTGAAAGAGGGGAAGCTGGAGCGGACGATCGAGCTGGCCGCAAGGCAATTGGCACGGCCCCGCGCGATCCTCATTCTCATCCACGCCGAGGACGATTGTCCCGCGCAGTTGGCCCCGGTGCTGCTTGAACGTGCCCGTAAAGCTCGCCCCGACGTACCTACCGGTATCGTTCTGGCAACTCGGGAGTACGAGGCATGGTTTCTGGCATGTTTGGACAAGCTCTCAGGCCGGCGAGGGCTGGGGGGGGAACTCGCCGCGATCGACCATCCCGAGTCGTTGCGTGACGCCAAGGGAATCATCACGCGCCACATGGTGGGCAGTCGTGCCTATTCCGAAACCCTGGATCAGCCCGCCCTGACCGCCCTGTTGAATATCCAGGCGGCACGCCGGCGGTCCGCTTCTTTCGACAAGTGCTGCCGGGAGGTCGAGCGGCTGTTTCTGGCTGCCGGGGAGTGACCATTCGTGCCGAATCGCCTCCGCGGAAATGACACGCCTGCGCCGGCGGCCTACAATTAAGGAGAGTCGATTGTCCGCCTTCGCTTCTGTTTTCGCTCGCCGGGGCTTGATCGAGCCGTGCCGCGGATCCTTTTCCACATCACCTGCACGACCTGCGGCGCCCGGCTGAGCGTCCGCGATCGGGCGGCGATCGGGGCGATCCTCAACTGTCCCAAGTGCGAGAGCATGGTCCAGGTGGCCCCCCCGCCCGGCTGGGACGCCCCCGGGAAAACGTCCCCCCTGGGCGCCGCCCCTGACGAGCGGGCCGCCAGCACCTCGACTCCCGCAGGGCCATCCCGGCCGAGCGGAGCGGCCAAGGAGGCGGCTCCGGTCGAGCCATCCAGCCCGGAATCGGCGGCCGAGCCCGGGCCGGAGATGAGCCGCCCACCGGCCGCGTCCGAAGGGACGTCTGGCGAGGCGTCCGGCGGGGGGCCTGCACCGGCGGCAGCGGAATCTTCCCCCCCGGCGGCGGAAGTGGCGGAATCCGAACCGGCAGCCGAGGCCACCGCCGAGACGGCCGTCCTGGCGGGGGCGGCCCTGCCGGCTTCGCCCGGCGGCTGGGCCTCGCCCATGGAAACCGTGCTGAGAAAGTGGCTCGCGCTGGCGGCCGTGCCGGTGGCGGCCACGGTGATTGCCGTGGGCGTCTGGTCGCTGCTCCCCTCGCGGACCGTTCCCCCACCCCAGCCGGAACCGGCCCAACCCTCCGATCGAGCTCCGCGGGCCGAGGCGCCGGCGCCGCCGCAGCCGGGCCCCGAGAACCACGCCCAGGCGATCGATCCCCGCTGGCTGCCCGAGCAGGCAAAACTCGTTTTCAGCGTCCGGCTTTCCCGGCTGGCGGCCGGGGGCGAGTTGGACTGCCTCCGGGGGGCGGCCGAGCCGGCCTGGCAGGCGTCGGTGGGCAGCGTGCTGGACGCCTTCGGTTTGCGAGCGGATGTCGTACGGCGGCTCACCTGGTCGTCGACCGACCTGGCCGATTGGACGGCCGCCTCGGTCGCCCTGATCGAGCTGGAGGAAGGCCAGGACGCCGGCGTGTTTCTTTCCACCGGCCGGCCGGCCGGATTCCGCCTGGATGGGGTCGAATGCCGGCGGCGCGACGGCGCCGGCCGGCAACGGCCGTTCGCGGTGATCAATCCGCGGACGATCCTCACCGGGCAAGAGAGCCTCTTGCGTCGGCTGGCCGAGCGGACCGGACCTGCCCCGCCGCCGGCGGCCCTGGCCGGCTTCCTCGTCGAGGCCCCCGCCGAGGCGGACCTGCTGGCGGTGCTCGATTTGGACTCCGCCCGGGCGGGTGGCTGGAAGCTGCCCTCGGCGTGGATGGACGTCTGGCCCCGGGCGAGGCCCTCGTGGCACACGCTGTGGGAGCTGCCCGTGGGGCTGGGGATCGCACTGCGGCGGGACCGCTGGACACGGAGCGAGACGGCCTGGATCTGCGACGGCCGGACAGTGGCCGAGAAGGTCCATGCGGCGGTGGAGGACTTGACGACCGCGGCCACCGAGAGCCTGCCGGCGAGGAAGGGCCAATTGTCGACCGGCGTGCGATCCGGCGTGCTCGCGGCCGACGAGGCGGACCGTTACGAAACGGTGCTGGCCCGGGCCACGGCCGCCCTTCAGAGCGCCCGCTCCGAGGTCGTCGGCCAGACCGTCTGGCTTCGGGCCGATTGGGGGGAGGACTTCAACGACGCAGCCCGGGCGGCGCTGGACAGCCGCGCGGCCATCCGCTCCGACTGGCTGGCCGCCGCCGCCTCGCGGGATGAAGCCCGCCACGGACAGCTTCTCTCCGCGTTGGAGGCCCACCACAAGGCCGAGGGAAGTTTTCCCGCGGCCGTGGGGGGAGGCGGAATCCTGGCTCCCCAAACCCGGCTGAGTTGGATCGCCATGATGCTCCCCTACCTGGGCTACCGCGAGTGGTACCGCCAGCTCGAGCCGGGCTATTCCTGGAACGGCCCCCAAAACCGCTCGGTCACCCGCCGCGAACTGCCCGAGGTGATCAACCCGGCGCTGGGACCCGGCCGCAGCGAGGCCGGCTTTCCGCTGACCCACTACGTGGGCTGCGCCGGCCTGGGGCCGCGGGCCGGCACGCTCCCGCCCGGCGACAAGCGGGCCGGGGTGTTTGGCTTCGGCTGGAAACGCCGCCTGGACGAGATTCCCGACGGGGCCGGCAATACGATCGCCACCGTGGGCGTTGCCCATCGCTTGGGGGCCTGGGCCGCGGGGGGCCAGCCGACGGTCCGCTCCTTTACCCAGCGGCCCTACGTCAACGGGCCGGACGGCTTCGGCAGCGGTCAGCCGGACGGGATGTTCGTGGGCATGGCCGACGGTTCCGTGCGGTTCCTCTCCCGCGACATCGACCCCACCGTGTTGGAACAGTTGGCCACCGCCGGCGGGGGCGAACGGATCGACCCGGCCGCGCTGGTTCGCCACAGACCCGCCAGGCCCACGCTCACGAGCCCCGCGCCGGCCGGTCCAGCCGGTCCGGTGCCGAAGCCGTCGAGCCAGGCCGAGGCGGGCTCCGGCGCGAGGGAGCCGAGCGGCCCGGCGGCGGATACGTCTCCCCGGACCGAAGACGTCGAGCCGGTAAAGACGGACGAAGCACCGCGGCCGGTGCCGGTGAACGTCGAAGCCCGGCTGAACGGCTCGATCGGCGGACTCGATCTGCCCGGCGTCCCGCTGGGCCAGGCGATCCGGCTGCTGACCGAGGTAAGTGGCGTTCGGGCCACTTTCGACCTGGACGCGATGGCGGCCCTGGGCGTCCGCCTGGCGGACCCGATCCGGCTGAAAACGGAGAGCTCGACGCTGGGCCAGACCCTGCAACGCATCCTTGCCGAGCGGGGGCTGACCTATGTCGTCCAGGACAACCAACTTCTGGTGACCAGCCTGGCCGGCAAGCAAGACATCCTGCGGCAAACGCCCTACACGGTTTCCGACCTGACCGACGGCACGCCGGACGGCGACGCCGGGCTGGCCCGGCTGGTGGTGCGGCTGGTGGCCCCGGAGACCTGGCGCGCAGCCGGCGGCCGGGGCACGATCGAGGCGGGCGGCGGCGTGCTGCGGGTAGTTCAGACCGACGCGGTCCATGCGGAGATCATCCGCTTTTGCGAAAAGTTGCGTACCGCGCGAGGACTGCCACTGGCCAGCCGCGGGGAGCCTGATCGGTTTCGTCTGGATTCTCGCGTCCACCGGGCCGCGGCCCTGCTGGAAACGCCGGTCACGCTGAACTACCTGGGCGAGGTGCCGCTGGAGCGGGCCCTCGGCGACCTGGCCGAAACGGGCGGGGCCACGATCGCGGTGAACTGGATCGCACTGGCCGCCGAGGGCAAGTCGGCCGACGCCAAAGCGACGCTTCGCGCCGACCGAACGCCCCTGGGCGAGGCCTTGGCCCGGCTGCTTCTGCCGCTGGGGCTTTCCTACCGCGTGGTCGACCGACAGACCATCGAGGTCACCACCCGCCAAGCCGTGGAAAATCATCTGGAACTGGAGTTCTATCCGCTGGCCCCACTCGTGGCCCGGGACCGCGACCCGGCCGAACTGCTGGAACGGATCAAGGCCGAGGTGGCCGGCCCGACTTGGGACGACGCGGGCGGACCGGGCGTGATCCATTGCGACCCGTCCTCGCGGTGCCTCTTGGTGCTCCAATCCCAGCCGGTCCAGGTGCAGGTCGAAAAGCTGCTGGCGCGGCTGGCGGCCGACGAAAAACACGCCCCGGGGGAATAACCGGCTGCCGGCCGGCGGCCAGGTGGCGGCTGGTGGCGTTTTTTCGGTTTTTCCTCTTGCCTTTCCGCGGAAATCACCGAAAATGGACGCAAGAGGAAGAGATTTACCCCTTCCCCGGACGAAAGCGAGAATATGAATCGCGCTTGGACCTACGACTTCTGGTTTTATTTTTGCCCGCCGGGTGGCGGGACCGGAGGTGGTTTGTAGGCTCACCAGATAGGCTGAACAAGCAACCAAAAGCCCCGAGACCCGGCAAGGTCTCGGGGCTTTTTTTGTGCGGAAACTCGGCAATAACTTATTGACGCTTGCATAGCCAATGAACGGAGGGCTTCCAACGGAAGCCCGGATTCCCGGGCATCGGTCCGGAACGACCGATCATTGGCAATGCAACGATCAATAGGCCCCCGGCGGCGTCGCGGCCGCGGGCGGGCCCCCACCCGCGGAAACGGAGGAGACTTCATCATGATCGTGGTAATGAAAAAGGGCGCCACCCGGGAGCAGATCGAGCACATGATCCAGCGAGTCGAGGAACTGGGTTTGAAATCGCACGCCATCTACGGCACGGAGCGGACCGTGATCGCGGCCATCGGCGACAAACGGGACGAACACCGCCAGTCGCTGGAAAGCGGTCCCGGCGTGGCCGAGGTGGTGCCCATCCTGGCCCCCTACAAGGTGGCCAGCGTGGAGGTCAAGCCGGAACGGACCGTCGTTCGCACTGGCCCGCTCTCGGTCGGCAACCGCCACCTGGGGATCATCGCCGGACCGTGCTCGGTGGAAAGCGAGGAGCAGACGCTGGCCACGGCGCGGGCGGTCAAGGCGGCGGGAGCCACCGCCCTGCGGGGCGGGGCCTTCAAGCCGCGAACCAGCCCCTACAGCTTCCAGGGGCTCAAGGACGAAGGGCTGAAAATCCTCGCCGCCGCCCGGGCCGAGACCGGCCTGCCGGTGGTCACCGAGGTGATCGCCGCGGCCGACGTCCCCCTGCTGGCACGCTACGCCGACGTGCTCCAGATCGGCGCCCGCAACATGCAGAACTACCGGCTGCTGGAAGCGGTGGGCGTGGTGGGCAAGCCGGTGCTCTTGAAACGCGGTCCCTCGGCCACGCTCGACGAGTTGCTGCTGGCGGCCGAGTATATCCTCAACGCCGGCAACCAGGACGTGATGCTCTGCGAGCGGGGCATTCGCACCTTCGAGTCGCACACCCGCTTCACGCTCTCCCTGGCCAGCGTCCCTTACCTTCACGAGCGAACGCACCTGCCGGTGGTGGTCGATCCGAGCCACGGCACGGGCCACACCAGCCTGGTGCCGCGGATGGCCGCCGCGGCGGTCGCCGCCGGGGCCGACGGCCTCATCATGGAGGTCCATCCCGACCCCGAAAAGGCCCTCTCCGACGGCTTCCAGTCGCTCACCTTCGGGCAGTTCGAGGAAACCATGACCCTCTGCCGCCGGGTGGCCGAGGCGGTGGGCAAGCAGATCGAGCCGGCCGAATCGCCCCCCCAACCCGCCGCCGGCAACGCCTCCGCGACGCAGGCCGCGTTGGGAGTGGCCAACCCCTGACCACCGCGGGTGGCCGCGATAGCTCCGCTATCGGGGTGCCGCAGGCACAAGAGGCGAGGATTGCGGCGTGCCGGACTGCCGCTCGTGCGCGGCATGGTCGGTGAGCCTGGTGAGTTATCACTGGACTTTTGCAGAATGGCGACACAAGGTCCCCTCTCCCTCCGGGAGAGAGTTCACAAGGTCCCCTCTCCCTCCGGGAGAGGGTTAGGGTGAGGGCGGTTGGCGG
>CAYZWG010000321.1:5388-6502 GCA_964481605.1 uncultured Planctomycetaceae bacterium | reverse complement strand
GTGGCCGGTCTCCCGACCGAGCCACTGGTTGGGCGGGCAACCGTCAAGCAAAGTCGGTGTCGACGTCGGCCCGGGTAAAGAACCAGGCCTGTGGGCAAAAGACCTGTTCGCGCTGCCGGCTGCCGAGACGATCGCCGGCAAACACCAGCAGGTTCCAGGGTGACGGCCGGCTCCAGAAACCGAAGCGGGAAAACGTGCGGGTAACGGCCGCGGAGCCGAAGAACTCGACCACCACGCCGTGGCAATCCTGGCAGCGGGCGTAACGCAAGAATTCCCTCAACAGCCAGCGCAACTGCCGGGATTCAAGAAAGAGGAAATCGGCAAGGTAAGCGGTCCCCTGCCGAACGCTGAAGACCAGGTAGGCCAGCAGTCGGTCGTGGCGATCCGCCAGGCAAAACACACGATAGGGGCCACCGGGCGTTTGGGCAAAACGCCAATTGAGGAATGCGGCGGTTCGCCGGCCAATCACGCCGAACCGCGATCGGGCCTGCTCCCAGAGAAGATCGAACCGGGCGTCGAACCGGTCCATTACTTCGGCGTGCCATCCGGCGGGGCGCCGCCCGAACGGCTCGCGCGAGCAGAGAAACAGCAGCGGGTCGAGCCCCCGGGCAAGGACCTTTCGGGCCGCGGCCGGGCCAATCCAGGGGGGTAGCCAGCGACCGGCGCGAAGCGGCTTGGCCCAGCGTGTGACGGGGCCCACGAGCCGATATCCGATCCGCCGCAGCACGGTTTCCGCCTGGGGATTGGGCAGCGCGTAGATCAACCCCAGCCGGCCGCTCTGGACCGTTTCCGTGACGGCCCGCTGCAGGGTCAAGGCCGCCAGAATGGTGCGATGCCGGCGGTCGATGTTGAGGTCGACCGACTGGCCGGCCGGCACCAGGTCGTCGCCGATCTGGAGTTCTCGGTGCATCAGGCCGTTGGCCCCCACCACCGACCGGTCGTCGGATTGCACCAGCCAATTGCGGCAGCGGCCCCGGCCGTAGAGCCAGTCGTAGCGCTGGTCGGACCCCTCGGGCAGATTCCGGTTCCACAGCCGCAGAACCTCGTCGCGACAGGCGGCCGGTTCCGGTTCCGAAATGAGGTAGCTCATGGCGTGTTCTCGTTGAGGTTTCCG
>CAYZWG010000321.1:0-5288 GCA_964481605.1 uncultured Planctomycetaceae bacterium | reverse complement strand
CGTGCAGATAGACCGCCGCCTTTCTCTTGGCTTCGATATCCTGGTAGACCCGATCGACCTGCCGCGGCGAGAGCCCAATCGCATCGGCCACCTGCTGGGCCGGCACGTCGTGATCCTTGCCATAGAGACAGGCGTCCATCCGCTCGTAGGGGAGCGAGAAAAAGAACTCCTCCTGCGACTGCGGCATGGAGTAGGTGTCCGTGGTGGGCCGGCGGCGGCGGATCGCTTCGGGCACGCCGAGGTATTCGGCCACGCGGTAAACCTGGGTTTTGTAGAGGTGGGCAATGGGCTTGAGGTCGGCCGCGCCGTCGCCATTCTTGACGAAGAACCCCTGGTCGTACTCCAGCCGGTTGGGTGTGCCCACCACGGCGTAGCGCAAGCGGTCGGCGTGGTAGTATTCCACCATCTTTCGCACCCGCTGCTTGAAGTTCGTGGCGGCCACGATCGTCTGGTAGGCCTCCAGGGGGAGCCGTGCCCGCCGCACCTCGCCGTCGGGCAGCTCGATCACCAGGGAGAAAACCCGGTAGGCGGACTCGCCGAAGAGGCTGGAGAGCACGATCTTCGATTTGCAGCCCGGCCCGTATTCGGCAAACACGGAACGGATCGCCTCGTCTCGCCGCCGGTAGCAGCCGGCCGCCTGGAGCATCGCCCCCACATCCTCCACGGCCGTGGGGATGCCGAAATGGTCGGCCAGCAATTGCCCCAGCGTGAGGCTGTCGTCGGAGGAGTCGTGCTCGGGCATGAGAATCCCAAACACCCGATCGGGCCCCACCGCGCGGGCACAGAGCGCCGCCGACACGCTGCTGTCGATTCCGCCCGAAATCCCCACCACGCAACCCTTGCGGCGCAATCGGCGGCAAAGCTGGTGGCGAACCGACTCGACAATCTTTTCCACCGCCGCGGCCCAGTCGAGATCCAGCGCGGCGAGCGAAAACGGCTGCTGGGTTACCGTCGTCATGCGGGGGTTCCTTGAAGCTGGCGTTTGTCGATCTTTCCGTTGCCCGTCTTGGCGAGACTGGCCCGGAATTCGACGATCTTGGGTACCATGAAGTCTTCCAGGCGGGCCTTGCAGTGGCGAAGGAGGTCGCTTGGGGAAACCTCGCTGCTGGGTATCGGCACCACCACGGCCTTGACCGCCTGGCCGAGAATCTCGTCGGGCACGCCGACCACGGCGACCTCGGCCACGGCGGGATGCTGGTAGAGCACGTTCTCCACTTCCTTGGGGCTGACCTTTTCGCCGCGACTCTTGATGATGTCGTCGCTACGGCTGACAAAGTAGAGGAAACCCTCCTCGTCGCTGCGGAACAGATCGCCCGTGTAGAGCACGCGTTCTCCCGGCAGGGGACCGGGCCGCAACGCTCGCTCGGTTTGCTGGGGCAGCTCCCAGTATCCCGCCATCACGTTGGCGCCGCGCACCACCAGTTGGCCGACCGTGCCCGGCCCCACGCGGCGACCCTCCTCGTCCACCAGGTAAACCTCCTCGTTGGGCATGCCCCGGCCGACCGAGTCGGGGCGGAGATCGATCTGCTCGGGCGGCAAGTAGGTCACCCGCGTACACTCCGTCTGCCCGTACATCGAATAGAGCTTAACGTGCGGCAGCAGCGTCCGCAGCTTGCGAACGTGCTCGATGGGCAGGGCCGCGCCCGCGTTGGTGATGTAGCGGAGCCGGGAGAGGTCATAGCGAGAGAGGTCGAGTTGCAGCAGAATGGCGGCCATGGTGGGAACCAGCGGAATACCCGTCGCCCGGCGGGCCACGGCCTGCTGCAACACGGCGTGCGGATAGGTGAACGATCGCTCCAGCACGACCGTCGCGCCGACCTTGATCGCCGTCAGCACCTGGTGCAGCCCGTAGCCGAACGACAGCGGCAGCGTGCTGAGAATCACGTCGTCTTCGGTGTTTTCCAGGTAGGCGATGATCGAGGTGTCCACGGAAACCAGGTTTCGGTGGGTGAGCATCACGCCCTTGGGGTTGCCGCTCGAACCCGAGGTATAGACCAGCGCCGCCAGGTCGACGTCGATGGCTTGCTTCCGCGGCGGTCGCCGGCAGCGGGCGTATTGCTCGATGAGATCGTCGTAGCCGCGCAGGTTCTTCTCCGCCAGTTCGCGATCGGGGCCGGCGTCCGGCACGGGCACGACGAGCTTCAAGTGGGGTGTATCCGCCACCGCGGGAGCAACCCGGGCAAGCCGCCGCGCGTCGGCCACCAGCGCCGAGGCCCGCGAGTTGTTGAGCACGAAGTTGAGTTTTTCGCCCTTGGTGGTGGGATTGACCATCATCAGCACGGCGCCCGCCTTGAGCACGGCGAAGATCGCCACCACGGCCTCGACGCCGTTTTCCAGCAGGATGGCCACCCGATCACCCCTCGCCACGCCTTCGGCCACCAGCGCGGTGGCAAGGCGGTTGGCCGCGGTTTCCAGTTCGGCGAAACTGGTTTGGCGATCGCCGCAGACCAGCGCCGGTTTTTCCGGCCACTTCGCCGCACTCGTTTCCAGAAAGGATTCGACTTGCACGAGAGGTCTCCGTTAGTTGGACAGCGCCACTTAAGGCTCCTCCTCGCCGGCCCTGTGCCGGTGGAGGAACGGTTTGAGAACTACCACGCCCACGCGCCCCACCCGTGCGAACCCACGGGAAACCGTTGGTGGCTGGTGCTGCGAAATGCGGCAACCGGCCGGCACAGCCGGCCCTACGGCAACTCGCCCTCCCAACTTTCCGCAACAGAAACTAAACACCCGCGGCCGTGGCCGGCGACTGGGCGGACCTTTTCCGCTCGATGAAGCGGGCCAGGTTCTCGATCGAGTCGAGGTTCTCCGGCACCAACTCCTCGTCCGCGATCGACAGCGCGAACTCGCTTTCCAGAAAGGCGACGAGTTCGAGCACGCCGGTCGAGTCGATGATTCCCAGCTCGAGGAACGAGTCGTCGTCGGAGAAATCGCCGCCCTGGCCAAAAAGGAAGTTCTCGCAAACGAAACGCCGCAAACGCTGCTGGATCGTGTCCATGTGGTTGTCTATCCCTTGCTGTGGATTGCCATGCTTCATTACGCCACCGGCAGCCCTTCCGCGTCGGCCTGGTGGACCGCCGCGAGGGCGGGTTCGCTTTCGGGGCCGGCCGGCCGAGGTTCGAAATGTTCGATCAGTTGGTCCACCAGCAGTTGGGTGGTGACGATGCCGACCAGGGCCATGTTGTCCTTGACCCCCATCGCCCGGCCCGCGCGGACCTTGCGAACCAGGTGCTCCACTGCCTCCGGTTGAAACAGCCCGGCGAGGCGAATCCGCCGCGCCGAGAGCAGCTCTTCGACGTAGTCCAGGTGGAGCGGCCGCTGGGGTGAGCCCATCAGGCTGGCCGCGTCGGGCGCGCGGTAGGGCTGCTTGTGGCGAAGGCGAATCGACTCGGGGACCAGTCCCCGGGCGGCCTCTTTCAAAATGTACTTCTCGCAAAGTCCCTTCATTTTCATTCGCGGTGGAAGTGCGGCGGCAAACTCGGCCACCCGATGATCGAGAAAGGGGAAGCGGCCCTCCACGCCGTGGGCCATGGCCATCCGGTCGCCCTGCGAGGAGAGGATGTAGCCCGGCAAGAGCATCGTCGACTCGAGGAACTGCGCCCGGCACAAGGGAGCCCAGTCGCCATACTCCGCCGGCAGCGCTGCCAGGCAATCCTCCACGGGATCGTGATCGCCCAGGGCCGATCTCAACTCGTCGCTGAAAAACAGCCCCAGCCGCGAAGTCAACCGCCAGCGGGGCAGGTGCGAAAACAAGGGGCTGGCAAGGTCGCCCGGGCGGACGTGAAAGAACGCCTTTTGGTAGGCCGGCGGTTGGGCCTGAATCCTGGGCAGGTAGGGATAGAGACGCTTCAGCAATAGTCCCCGCAGCGACGATTCCGGCCGGGCCGACCAGAAGCGGCGGACTTTCGCCTCCTTGAAAATGTCGTACCCCGCAAACATCTCGTCGGCCCCCTCGCCGGTGACCACCACCTTGTAGCCCTCGCGGCGAACCAGGTCGGAGAGCAGAAACAAGGGAGCGGGAGCCGTGCGAAGAATCGGCCGCTCGGCGTGGCGAACCACCTCCGGCAGGGCCCGACCGACGTCTGCCCGGCTGCATCGAATCTCCACGTGCTCGGTCTGGAGAAACTCGACCGCCCGGTTCTGATGGGGGCTCTCGTCGAACTCCGCATCGTCGAAGGCCACGGAAAAGGTCCGCAGCCGACCCCCTGTCGCCCGCTTGGCCAAGGCCGCCGTGAGTGTCGAATCCAGCCCGCCGCTGAGATAGGCCCCCACCGGAACGTCCGCGCGAAGCCGCAGGCGGGTGGCGTCTTCCAGCAGCTCCAGCAGCCGCTCGGCATGGTGGGATGGGCTGCCGCGGCCGTCGGCCGGATACTTCAACTGCCAGTAGGGCCAGGTCCGAACGCGGCCCCCTTCCACCTCCAGGCAGCATCCCGGGGGAAGCTCCCAGACGTTTTCGAACACGGTCCGCGGCGCAAGCGGCGACCAAAAGGTGAACACCTGGTGGATTCCCCGTGGGTCGATCCGCCGGGGAACCTGGGCGTGGGCGAAGAGTGATTTGACTTCCGAGGCGAAGAGGAACTCGCCCGCCAGGCTGGTGTGGTAAAACGGCCGGATGCCGAACCGGTCGCGCGAGGCAAACAGCCGCCGCCGCCGCCGATCCCAGAGGGCAAACGCCCATTGCCCGTTGAGCCGCTCCACGCAGGCGTCGCCGTATTCTTCGTAGAGGTGCAAAATCACCTCGGTGTCGGATTGCGTGGCCAGGTGATGCCCCCGCCGGCGAAGCTCCCGGCGAAGTTCCACGAAGTTGTAGATTTCGCCGTTGAAGGTGATCCACAACGACTGGTCCTCGTTGGGCATCGGCTGCCGCCCGCCCGCTAGGTCGATAATGCTCAGCCGGGCGTGGCCCAGTCCGGCCGGCCCGTCCATCCAGATGCCGCTGGCGTCCGGGCCGCGATGCCGAATCTGCGCCACCATCCGCCGGACCAGTTCCCGGTCGACCGGCCGACGATCGAAATGGACGACTCCAGCGATGCCGCACACGGCCAATGCCCCTGTCTGAACAATAACGGTACGGTGCGCGCGATCACGCACGTTGGTCTCCGCCGGTCGGTTCCCAAGCCGAAGCTTGGGAACCAGGTGGGATGTTGCCTCGGTCCCAAGCTCCAGCTTGGGACCGCACTTCCGCAAACCTCCGCTCCGCCTCCCCCCGAGCCAAACCTCGCCGCCGGTCGGTTCCCAAGCCGGAGCTTGGGAACCAGGTGGGATCGGAACCGAGTGGGATGGGAACCGAG
>CAYZWG010000320.1:0-6521 GCA_964481605.1 uncultured Planctomycetaceae bacterium | reverse complement strand
GCCTGGGGGAAGTTCTTCAGCGTGGAAAGCACGGGGTTCGGCGACGTCTGCCCCAGGCCGCAGCGGCTGGCCGACTTGACCGTGCCGGCCAACTGCCGGAGGTAGTCCAGATCGTCCGGCCGGCCGCGGCCGGCAAGAATCCGCTCCAACCGCTCTTTTAACAACACGTTGCCCACCCGGCAGGGCGTGCAGTAGCCGCAACTCTCCTGGACGAAAAACTCCAGGAACTTGGAAGCGATTTCCAGCACGTTGCGGCTGGAGTCGAACACCATCAGCGAGCCGCCGGTGGCCAGGTGGTCGTAGCAGACGGGCCGGAAGAAGTCCTTGGGCCCCAGCAATTGGCCGCTGGGACCACCCATTTGCACGGCGCCCGTCTCGCCGGCGCCGCAGAGTTCCAGCACCTCGGCCAACTTGATCCCGAAGGGAATCTCGAACACCCCCGGCTTGGAACAATCGCCCGAGATGCTCAGCAGCTTGGTTCCCTTCGAGCCGGCACTGCCCATCTTGGCAAACCAGCCCGGGCCCCGCTCCAGGATTCGTGCCACCTTGCAAAACGTCTCCACGTTGTTGACCGTGGTGGGCCCGCCCAGGAACCCCCTCTGCGCCGGAAAGGGGGGGCGGTTCTTGGGATCGCCACGGCGGCCTTCGCAACTGGAGATCAACGCCGACTCCTCGCCGCAGACGTAGGCCCCGGCGCCCATCTGGATGCGGACGTCGAAATCGAAGCCCTGGCGACCGAGAATATTCTTGCCCAACAGCCCCCGATCGCGGCGCTGGTCCAACACGTGTTCCAGGAACGCACGCAAGTAAGCATACTCCGCCCGCAGGTAGACGATCCCCGTGTCCGCCCCAATCGCATACCCCGCGATGGTCATTCCCTCGAACATCAGGTCGGCCCGCTCGGTGAGGATCACGCGGTCTTTGAACGTGCCGGGCTCGCCTTCATCGGCGTTGCACATCACGTATTTCCGGTGGCCTTCGGCGGCGCGGGCGAACTCCCACTTCATGCCGGTGGGAAACCCGGCCCCGCCGCGGCCGCGAAGCCGAGACGTCTTCACCCCGTTGATCACCTCGACCGGGCTCATGGGCAAGGCGTTGCGAATACCCGCCCCCGGCTCCATCGACGCGAACACCACCTCGCCGGCCAGCCGCACGTTGTTCTGCACCATCGACTTGACCAGGTCGTGGGCGTTGTTGCCGTCGCCCAGGCGGGATACCAACTTCTGCGGGTCGGAATCCTGGCGGAGTTGTCGGGCGATCGAGCGGGCCTGGTCGCTGCCCAGATAGGTCACCACCACGTCGCCCACCAGGGCCGCCGGAGCCTGGTCGCTCATGCCGATCGAGGGCGTCCATTCCAAGCCGACCTTGCCATCGGGGGTGGTCTGGCCGAAATCGATCCCCAACTCGTGGCGAAACGCCTCGGCCACCGCCGCCGACCCTTTCATCTGGTCGATCACGTCGTTGCAGAGCCGGATCACCACTTTGCCCTGGGGGCGGCTGGAGAGAAAAGCGTAGAACGAAACAAAACCCTCCACCTCGACCCGGTGGATGCCCAGTTGCCGGGCAATCGTCTCCATGGCGGCACCGTCCACGCGGCCGAAGCGGGCCTGCACCGCGCGGGCGATGTCCATCAGGCGCCACCGCCGGGGACCGATCGTGCGGCAGATATCCTCGACCTGTTGTTCCATGGGTCCGCTCATGGGGGCGCCTTCCGCAATAGTTTCCTCGATGGACCACCAAGCCCGGGCCTTTTCCGGCGAGCAGGGCGGGTGGGTGGAACTCGGCCGGGGGGAGAAACGAGTGCCGGAAGACCGGACGAGTGCCCACCGCGCGGAGTGGCGATCTTCTCCGCGAACGGGATCATCCGGTCTTCCATGGCCGAGTCGAGGGAGAGATTTTTCGCCGGCGACCGCGACGATTTCCACTCCGTCGGATGACCGCGGGGGCCGAAGGCCACGTCCGCACGCCGTTACGCTCCGGGCCGAGTCAGCTTCCGCCTGCCCTCCGCCATACCAAGGCGACCCCTGAAAAACCCTGGCAGCAAGAAGCAAGTCCCCAGTCTCCCGCCTCCCCTGGTTTCCGTCAAGGGTACGGTAGGGGAAAGCATGTTCCGGCACAAATCCCCGACGTAACCGTTCACGGGGTCGTAGCCGGCCCTACGGAACTGACCCCAGGCCTCTAACGGCACAGCCGGCCCTACGCGTTACCATGCCGGGTCGCGACCCGGCCTACGGCCCCCCTATTCGCCCTCTCCCCTCCACCTTCTCCCCGCTGCCGGTGGGAGAAGATTCGCTCTGGTGACCCGCCACCGTTTGTCGCTATAATCCTCGCCCGGCATGTTTTCCGCCCGGACGGATTGTCGTCCACCTCGTAAAACGCTGATCGAGTATGTTCGGACAAGGAGGTCCGACCAGATCGCCTCCCGGTCGGCTCTCAGGGTCGCCGGCGTCGCGCCCTTCCCGCCGGGTGGGGTGGGCGTTGGCCCTTGCGCTGGCTTGGCTGATGGCCGCCGAGGCGGCATCGGCCCAGTCGATGCGGGTTCGGATTTCCTGGGGCGGCGAGACGGCCCGCCGCTGGCAGGGCACGATCGAGGCGGTGGACGCCCAACTGGCCGATCCGGTCCCCTTGGGGATCGAGGCGGACGAGCCGGGCTCGATGTGGCTAAAGGACGGCCGATTGATGATCCGCCAGCGGAGCGGCCGCACCTACGACGGCGTCGATCTGACCGTCACCGGCACCGACTCCTCCAAGCTCACCATCCGGCTGTCCGGCTTCGACCAACCGGCGCCGGCAACACCCGTCGAGATCACTCTGGGAGAACTCCGCGCCGGGGAGTTCGACCGGCAACTCGATCCGGCGGGCAACCGGCTGATGGCGGCCCGCGCGCCCAACGACCGCCTCCCGGTGCACCTGGAGCAAGACGCCCTGGTGTTTGCCCCCGGCCAGCGGCTGGGGTTGACCGTCGACCTGCGTGGACTTGCCGTCGAATCGGGGAGCAAGGTTCGCTTGAGGACCGAGTTGGTGGCCGCCCGGGCATCGGCCCCGCGGTGGCCGGGCCAGGCCCGGGCGCTTTGGTCCGATCAACAGACGGTCGTTGCCCCCGCCCAGGAGCTGATCCGCATCGACGTACCGCTTGCCGTGGGCGAAGGGGTCTACGAGTTGGTGATTACGGCCACGCAGATTTCCTGGCTTCGACTGCCCAAGGCGGCGCGGCCCAGGCTTGGTGCGGCGGGGGGGCTGGGGCGGCGAAAGATTCAACTGGCGGTGATCGATCCGGCGCGTCCCGAGGTTCCCCAGGAGGCGGAATCCTCGCTCCAGGTCGTCGAAGAGATCGACCCCACCAATGCGAGATGGTGGGAGCGGCTGTCGAAGGTGCCCCAACCCCCGCGGCTGAAACGCCTCTGGAAAGGACCGCTGGGCAACGGCTACCTGGACGTGATTGAGCATTCCCTGGGACGCTTGGCCCGACTTCGCCCCAGTGAAAAGGCGGACGAGGTTCCCTGGGAGGCGTACACGCTGCCGATCAAGCAACCGGGCAAGCCGCACGTGCTGGAAGTGATGGTCCCCAGCGACGTGGACCAGACGCTGGGCATCAGCATCCTGGAACCGAACTCGGCGGGGGCACTTTATCCCCTGGGGATCGACTCCGGCCTGCGACGTTTCGACGAGATCGCCGCTGTCCAGCAGCCGGCCCGCTGGTTGCGGCACCGCGTGCTCTTCTGGCCGAAGACGAAGGCCCCCCTGGTGCTCATCACCAATCGTCGGCGGGACGTTCCGGCCCTGTACGGATCGATCCGCGTGCTGGCCGGATGGAGCCATCTGCCCCGGGCCTTTCCCGCCCCGGAAGACCACCCCCGGCGGCTGTTTGCGGCCTACCTCGACCGCCCCCTCTTCCCCGAAAACTTCTCCGCCGAAGAGGCAACGGCCCCGGCCAACGATTTGGGCGTCGACGACTGGCTCACGTTCTACCAGGGGGCAACGCGGCTGGTTGAATATCTCAATCACGTGGGCTACGGCGGGCTGATGATCTCCGTGCTGGCCGACGGCAGCACGATCTATCCCAGCCGCCTGCTGGAGCCCACACCGCGGTACGACACGGGCACGTTCCTGGCCTCGGGAGAGGACCCCGTCCGCAAGGACGTGCTGGAAATGCTGCTGCGAATGTTCGACCGGGAAGGCCTGCAAATGATCGCCGCGGTCGAGTTCGCTACCCCCTTGCCCGAGCTGGAGCGGATTCTTCGGCGGGGTGGGCCGGAGGCGGAAGGCATCGCCTGGATCGGCCCCCAGGGACGCGCCTGGCTCGACGTCCACCCCACTCGCCGCGGCAAGGCCCCCTACTACAACCTGCTGGATCCGCGGGTCCAGGAGGCGATGCTGGCGGTGACACGCGAGTTGGTCGCCCGATATGCCCACCATCCTTCGTTTGCGGGGCTGGCCGTTCATTTGTCGCCCGACGGCTATGCCCAATTGCCCGGGCCGGAGTGGGGCATGGACGACGCCACCATCGCCCGATTCGAGCAGGACACGCAGGTCGAGTTGGACGGCTCGGGGCCGGAGCGTTTTGCCCGGCGGGCGGAAGTCTTGAGTCGCCGGCGGTTGCCCCAATGGCTCGCTTGGCGAGCCGAGCAAGTCGGCCGATTCTATCATCGCCTGCAAGAGGAGCTTTCCAAGGTCCGGCCGGACGACCGCCTCTACCTGGCCACCGCACGCATGTTGGAAGGCGACGCGATGCGCCGCTGGCTCAAGCCGTCGCTGACCCACCGGACCGGCTTGGCCGACGCCCTGCACCGCGGGGGTGCCCATCCGCAGTCCCCGCTATCCAACCGGATCAGCCTGGCCGGCGCCATGCTTCGGGTGGGCATTGATCCGCGGCTTTATCGTCAGCGGGGTGGCCCGGTGCTGCTGGAAGGGAAAACGATCGGGCCGCAATGGTCGCTGGCCCGGCAGGCCGTGCGTCTGGAGATCGGAAGGATGTCCGCCGCGGAACACCCCTGGCGGGATTTGCCGGTCACCGGCGCCGTGTTTTACCACGAGCCCCAAGAGGTCCGTGTCAAGTCGTTCGACGCCAAGAGCCCCTACCAGCCGACCTACACCTGGTTGGCCACCACGCCGATGGCCGCGGGGGCACAGAATCGACGCCGTTTCCTCCGCACCATGGCGATGCTCGACCCGGAGGTCCTCTTCGACGGAAGCTGGCAGCTTCCTCTCGGCCAGGAGGATTCCATTCGCGACCTGGTGGCCCTTTGGCACGAGCTTCCGGCCGTGCGGTTCGAGTCCGTCGACGATTCCCCCCAGGGCGGCCCGGTCACGTTCCGCTGGGCCGGGCAGCCCGACGGCACCTATGCCTATGTGCTCAACAACGCGCCGTTTCCCGTCACGGCCCGCGTTCGGGTTTCGGCCCCCAAGGGCTGCCGCCTGGAGGAACTGACCGGCAGGCGGCAGATGGCACCGCTTCGCGGCGACGCCAAGGGAACCTATTGGACCGTCGACCTGGAGCCTTACGACGCGGTGGGGGTGCGATTCAGCTCGACCAAGGCACGACTGCATTCGCCCCAGGTCTTCTGGTCGCCCGAGGTCGAGCGGCGTCTGGCCGGGCGGATCGAACAATTGGAAAATCGGATGGCCGTGCTCCGCGATCCGCCCCCACTGGAGGTCTTGGACAATTCCGGGTTCGAGGCGGCCGGCCCGCCTGGGCAGATTCCCGGCTGGGTCGTGCAGACGTCTCCGGGCGCCACGGTCCGCCTGGACACCGCCCACCGTCACGAAGGCCGGCAATCGCTCCACCTGGCCAGCACGGGACCGGCGGCAGCCGTAATCAGTGAGCCGTTTCGGCCTCCGGCCACCGGGCGGCTGACCATCCGCGTTCAACTCCGCGGCGAGCAACTTGGCGCTCCCCCGCCGCTGAAGATGACGCTTTTCGGCGGTCAAGGCGCCCACAGCTTCGACCTGGCCATTCCCCAAGTCGGTCCGAACTGGCACCAGGTGATCGCCCCGCTGGACGATCTTCCCCTGGAAGGCCTTGGGCCGATGCGGCTGCGATTCGACCTGACCGGCCCCGGAGAGGTCTGGATCGACGACGTCCGCCTCTGCGACCTGGAGTTTTCCCGAGAGGAGCTCGTGCCGCTGGTCAAGCTGATTTCTCCGGCGGAATACCACCTGGAGGACGGCCGCGTGGCCGATTGTATGCGTCTGTTGGAAGGCTACTGGCCCCGTTTCCTCATGGCCTACGTTCCTGCTGCCCAGGCCCCCAATCCCTCGCCAACGGTCGAGCCGCCCCACACCGAGCCCGAGCCGGTGGCCAAGACGAAAAAGTCCACCGGGTTCGTCGGCCGTCTGAAGAGCCTGGTGCCCAAGAGGCTGCGATTCTGAGCCGTGTCCGCTGGACACTCGCAAACCGCAACCCGAAGCGTAAGCGAGGGATTCCAGGCTGGCGATTTTCCCTCGCTTACGCTTCGGGTTACGATGGCCGGCGTTCGTAGTGACCGCATTCATGCGGTTTTTTTCGGGAGCCATGCGTAGGG
>CAYZWG010000319.1:292-6543 GCA_964481605.1 uncultured Planctomycetaceae bacterium | reverse complement strand
TCCGCCTCGTGCCCCTCGACAAGCCGTAGCCGGTAGGCCGGATCGCGATCCGGCATGGGGGCTGTGCGGGCCGGTCGCTGGGTTCGCAGTTGGTAGGCCGGATCGCGATCCGGCAGGGGAGCTCTTCGGGTCGTGGGTGGCACCGGTTCTTGAACCGGTGTGGCTGTGGCCACAAGAGGTCGGGGCAAATCACTCCGCCCATCGAAGGCGGGGTCGGGAGACTCTCGCCGAATCGCCGCCGGCCCAACCTCTTGCCGGCTGCCGCCGGCCCAGGTTCAAGAACCTGGGCCACCCGTGGAGTTCTTAGTTGGTAGGCCGGATCGCGATCCGGCATGGGGGCTCTTAGGGCCGCGTCTGCCCCGAGGCGACCTGCCACTGCATCGCCAGCATGGAAAACGGCGGCATTTCGTACCGCCAGCCGCTTTGGAATCCCTCGATCGACCGCTGGCGAATCTCCACCTGCGGCCGAGGTTGCTCAAACTCGTTGTTGGCCCCGATCCGGTCGGCCGTCATCAGCCAGCCGGTTGCCCGCCGCCCGGATACCTTGCCGTCGAAACGAATCGCCACGGGCAGCGTCCGCGAGGTGTCGAGGCTGATCAGAATCAGCCCCCTGCGGTCGCCCTCGGCGAAGCCGTAGCTCCAGAGGACGGGCAACCCCTTGAGGGTTTGTGCCCCCTTCTGCTTGGAAAAGACCCCACTGGCGTCGAACGTCGGCTGGGCCCCCTCGTGGACGGTTTCGACCAGATCGCCGCCCAGTACCCGGTTGGCCGTGGCGCAGGCCAGAAACGTGGGCCGGTAGCGCTGGTGGCCCTGACGCATGGAGAGCGCGGTTCCCCAGAGGCGCACTTCGCCCACGCCGCGGGCGTTGTAGCCGTGCTGAATCAGCGAGAACAGGCACTGCGTGCGAATGTGGTGCTGTTTGAGCATCATCAGCATCGTGTTGACCACGTTGAGCCCGCCGCCGATCGAGGTGACCAGCTTGTTTCGCGGCGCGAGCGGGCCGTCGCCGTGGGTGGTGTGGTGGTTGATCTCGTAGATGGAGAGTTCCTGCCCGGCCGCTTGGGCAAGCTGGGCGTTCTGAAACATGGCCCCCTGGGGGTCGCGCGAGCGATGGATCGGCCAGGCAAAGGCCCAGCGAAAGAGCTTTTCGTCCGTGTCGAGATACTTGCTGTATTCCTGCCGGGAAAAACCTTGGATGATATAGGGGGCCACGGAGAAGCGATCCGCGTTGGGTGTGTTGGCGATCAGCGAGCGGTTGAGCCAAGTGTTGGCCGCCTGGCCGGCGGCGTGAAAGATGATCTTGGGCGTGTAGTAGGGCGACGCCTTGCCCACCGCGATCAGGTCGTGCCAGTAGTCGGGTCCGTTGAAACCTCCACACTTGTAGGCGGCGGCGTTGTTCCAGGCCTCGTTGCCGAACTCCACGTGAATCTGGTGGAACACCTCGGTCCAGGGCCGGGGATGCCCCAGCGCCGCGCGGCGGCGTCCCATGCCGACCTCCGGCGGCGCGCCCAGGTATTCGAGAAACTGGGCCATTTCCTCCCGGGTCAGCGTGCCGGGGAGCGAGTACCAGGGGTCGCAGTCCAGGTATTCGCAGAGTTTGTACATCTCGTCGAGGCCCCAGGGATCGCGGTTGGGCCTGGCATAGGGACCCAGCTTGGCGCTCGGCCGGCTGGTGTAGGCGAACGACTCCAGCGGCGGGGCGATCGTGTTGGCCACCGTGCTGCCGCCCATTTGCAGATAGCGAAGCACGCCGGGCCGATAGCGGCGGAGCGTGGCCACGCAGTCGTCGCGAAAGGCCGTGGGGTTCTCGTCTCCTTCCATCCAAATCTCCACGTCGTCCAGCAGGGCGTCTCCCGCCGCCGCGGTGAAGACGAAGAGCAAGTGAGGATTGTCCTTGGGGCCGGTCGGCTCGGGCACCCGGTCGACGGTGAGAATCTCCTCGTACCGTTTCCATTGCCGCGGGGGGAGAATTTCCACGGACTGGCCCCAGTCGCGTCCGGCGGCAACCGTCAATTTCGGATCGCCCGCCTTGGCCTTGGCCCAGAAGCGGACGTGCCAGCGGCCGTTGGTCTGGCCGTAGCGCTGGTAATGCGTGGCGAAGAGGACGTGGGCCGCTTTCGCCGATCCCTTCAGGCGGAGGACAGCGGAGCCGAAAGTCGCTTCCGGCACATCGCCCACCGCGATCTCGTTTTGCGGCGAAGTCCAATAGCCGTCCAGGGGGCGGAAGCACCCATCGCCGGTGCGGTCCCGCTCGACCATGATCCCGATTCTCCCGCCCTGCGGCGGCTGGCTGATCGGATGGTCGAGCAGAAAGTAGGCGAACGGCTCCATTTGCCCGTTGTGCCGGTACTGTTTCTCCAAGACCTCCTTCACCGTGCCCGTGGTCCACTTCGATTTTCCGGAAAGGATCGTGTAGCGGCCGCCGGTGATCAGTTCGCGCCAGGTATCGCTGGGTCGAAACCAGGTGGCAAGCCCTTGTCGATCGCCGCCGGGTCCGAAGTGGCACTGGCGATACATCGTGCCCTCGAAGTTCTCCCGTGCCCGTTTCTTCACCAGGGCGGCGCCGGAGTAGTAGGTGTCGCCGCCCAGGTTGACTCCCAGCCGCGTCGTCTCGGCCACCAGCACGTGGCCGGTCAGCCGAATGGTGGTGGGCCGGGCGGGATTGGCCGTGCCGGCGGCACGAGTGGCTTGCGCCGCCGCGGCAACGAGCACGCCCGCCAGGACGACCGCCGCCGGCGGGACGAGAGGGTGCAATCCTTTCGGCGGATGCCGCCGTGTTCTTGCCAGCCGCGTCATGGTATTCCTCTCCGGGTGGGAAGACGCCGATTTCTACCCGGCGATGATAGCCCGGCGACCGCGGAGAGTAAAGCGCCCCGAGCCGCCGTCCGGGGTACAGCAGCGGACTTCCGGACGTGGTTCGGGGGAGTGGTTCAGATGGGAGATTCTGAGAGCTGTAGGCCGAGTCGCGACCCGGCATCGTCGAACTGGCTCTTCGTGCTCTTTGCGGGCTTCGTGGTGAAATTACTCCAGAACCCGCGATGACCGCGGACAGTGTGCACCACGAAGCCCGCGAAGAACACGAAGGAAGTAGCGCAGGTAGCGTGGCGTTTGAGTTTTTCCAAGCCGAGCAAGCATGGGAAGAATGCGAGGCGCGTGGGCCGGGTCGCCACCTCCGCAGCCGCCTTGGGCACTCCATTTCCCCCCCAACGCTCGAGCAAAACCTCCATCGCTAGCTGCCGCCCCTCAATAACTGTCCGTTTCTGCACCCCGCCGTTAGTCCGGTGCGGCGGAGATGGATTCCTCTTTCAGCCGCTGGGCGAGCGCCGCGGCCAAGCGACGCGTACGCTCCTCGGGTCCGGGCGTCACGTAGAGTTGCTCAGTGCGCCGGATTCCCTCGACCGTCCTCGTCCAGGCGAAGGCCGAGGGCACTTCGTTGCATTCGGCCACCAGCAGGGTCTCCTCCTCCAACGCCACGGCCCCCATCAGGGCCTCCAGTTGCCGGTCGTCCGCAATCGCCTGGCGAAACAGCGCCAGGTCGTAGCTCCAAACGGCCGGTCGAACAAAGATTGCCATGGCTCAGTTCTCCTCATCCGCGGTATCGGCACAGTCGATCGGATCGTCCCAGGCGGAACAAACACCGTTCGGCGCGGGTCCCGGCGTTCGGCGCGGGTCCCGGCGTTCGGCGCGGGTCTCCCGACCCCGCCGAGAACCCGGGAACTCCCCACGCAACGCCGTTTTTCGCGGGGTAAGCTATTGATATCAAGGCCCACGGGGGCGCCGCTTGCCGCAGGGGGTCGCCGCGAACGCCATTCGCCGGGAAGGTATGTGCCATGTCGCGCACCGCAAACAAGAAATCGCCTCGACAACGGTTCTACGTCGACCCCAAGGTTCAGGGTGCCCTGGCCGTGCGGGTGGTCCTCTATTGGTTGACCTGCCTGGTGACGGTGGCCTTGATGCTTCTGCTTTGGCAAATCGTGACCGGCCCGGCGCGGCTGTTCTACACGCACCTGGGCGACCTCTGGTTTTTCCACGGTCCGGCGCTGGTGGCCTCGTTGATCCTGCTGCCGATGGTGGTGATCGACATGATTCGTTTCAGCAACCGTTTCGCCGGCCCCCTGTTTCGTTTGCGACGTTCGATGCGGGCACTGGCCGCCGGCGAGCCGGTCGAACCGCTGCAGTTTCGCGACAGCGACTTCTGGCAGGAATTCGCCCAGCAATTCAACGCCGTGGCGGCCAGGGTGGAAGCTGCCGAGGCCGCCGGCCACCGTGCCGCCGAGGCGACGCGGGACGAGTCGCCCGAGTTGGTCGGCTCCGGCGCCCAAGGGTGACACCTCAGCCCGCCTTCCTCGCCCTGCGCGAAAGCACCTGGCGGTAAACCCGGGCCACTCCCCGGGCCATGCTGCGGTCGGAGAACTGCTCTCGCTGACGTTCTCTCGCTTGCCGTCGCAATGCCTCCGGGTCGATCGCACCGGCCACGATCCGCCCGATCGCCTCCGCCAGGCTTTGGGCGTCGGCGGGCTCGGCGATCAGGCCGTCGACACCGTGCCGGATTGCCTCCGGCACGCCTTCCACCCGGGTGGCCACCACGGGCACGCCGGCCGCCATCGCTTCCAGCACGACCATCGGCAGTCCTTCGCCGAACAGGCTGGGCAGCACGAACAGGTCCATCCGCTCCAGTTCGGCGTCGACGTCGCGGGTGAACCCGACCCATTCGACCAGGTGGGCAACGCCCAATGCGTCGGCCAGGGCGAGAATCTCCCGTTGGTAGTCGTCGCTCTCGAAACCTCCCACCGCCCGCAGCTTGACGGCAACCCCGGCGGCTTTCAACCGGGCCAGTGCCTCAAGCAGCACTTCCGTTCCCTTCCGCGGCCTGAACAAGGCCACGGTTCCCAGCGTCCACCGGCAGGCGGCACTTGCACCTTGCCGATCAGTCGCTTCGCGGCAGGGCACCCCGTTGTGGACCACGAACACCTTGTGGCCGGAGCCGGTCAGCCGGGCGGCCTGCCGGCCGAGGCTTTGCGACACGGCGATCCACGCCGAGGCAAACATCATGCAAAACCGCTCGATCACCGCATTGACGAAGTTCTGAAGCGGCCGGGTGGAATCGCGCGACGCGGGGCTGTGGACGTGGTAGACCACGGGCACGCCGGCCACGAGCGAGGCCAGCGTGGCCAACAGTAGCGTGCGAGGGGTATGGGCGTGGAGGAGTTGGTATCCCTCGCGACGAATGATCCGCACCAGCCGCCCGGCGGGGCGGAGGTCGAAACGGCCCCGCATGGGGAGTTCGTAGAGCGGCGCGTCGGCCGCCTGGCGGAGCTTGGGAAACCGACCCGGCTTGACGCAGGCCAGTCCCACCCGATATCCCAGCGAGCCGAGTTGCCCGGCCAGCAGGTCCTGCACCCGCTCGGCCCCGGCATAGTGCTCGCCATTGATGACGTGTAGCACCTTGATGGCCGTCGTGCCGTGGGCCCCACTCGCCGGAGGGGGTTGGCAGGGTGTGTCCGGTCGGTCTTCGAGGGCGATGCACAGCATGGTTTTCTCCAACTCGATCGTGGGGGCGTGCTCGGCACGCACGCCGCGGGCAAACGATGGCTTGGTGCATGGGAAGTTTCGGCAAGCGGTGTGCCATCCGGCATGAACTCGGACAGGGCGCGGGGTATTCTCCGCAACCCGGTATTGTGGTATGGTTTAGGATCGCCGGGGAGAGTTTCCGCGATTCCCCGCGAGCGACTCGCCGGCGAAGAAACGTTGCCCAAACGCCACGGATGTTTGCCGAAAGGCACGGGCACCTCGTTGCCAGGGCCGGCCGGGGGGAGTGGACCGGGGGCCGCGGCGGCAAGGGACCTCGTGTAACCCTTTTGGCCCGCCGTGCATCGAAAACGGTAGATGCCGCGGCCGGGAGGTCCAAACCATGAAATGCGAAGAACTGCTCGAGGCCTTGAACGAATACGTCGACGGGGAGCTGGACGCCGCCGTCTGCGAGTCGTTCGAGGACCACCTGAAGGGTTGCAGCCCTTGCCAGATCGTGGTGGACAACATCCGCAAGACGATCACGCTGTATCGGGACGGCGAGCCGTACGAGATGCCCGCCGAGTTCCACCAGCAGCTTTCGCCGGTTCTCCGCCGCAAGTGGAAGGAGAAGTTCCCTTCGGTCGACGTATAAGGAAAAAGGAAGAGACGCTGTATATCCAACCTGGTTCCCAAGCTCCGGCGCACGCGACCTGGTTCCCAGGCTCCGGCACACGCGACCT
>CAYZWG010000319.1:0-192 GCA_964481605.1 uncultured Planctomycetaceae bacterium | reverse complement strand
GGTTCCCAAGCTCCGGCACACGCGACCTGGTTCCCAAGCTCCGGCTTGGGAACCCACGGGCGAGCGAAGCAGAGCTTCGCGAAGGATGCGGTCCCAAGCTGGAGCTTGGGACCGAGACGCTAGACGCTGTATATCCAACCTGGTTCCCAAGCTCCGGCACACGCGACCTGGTTCCCAAGCTCCGGCTTGGGA
>CAYZWG010000318.1:0-6556 GCA_964481605.1 uncultured Planctomycetaceae bacterium | reverse complement strand
CTGGAGCTTGGGACCGAGGGAGACGCGCCGAGGCTCGTCCGTTTGCACGCCCCCAGGGGGCCGACTATCCTGGATAGGTTGGGGACGCCCGGGTGACGCCCATTCGAGACTCGGAAGAGCCTTCTTTTTCGATTCTGCCCATCATGTTTGCCATTCTCACCGACTCTCACGCGCGGCACCGCGCCCTGACCGTGCTGGTCGCCGCGGCCCTGGTGGCCTACGTGAGTGGGACGGTCCGGTCGATTTACGGCTTCGACCTGGCCATGCTCTCGGCGCTGGTGGGGGGATTTCCCATCTACTCCAGCGCCGTGGCGGCCTTGGCCCGGCGGCAGATTTCCGCCGACCTGGCGGTCAGCCTGGCAGCCTTCGCCGCGCTCTACCTGGGCTACACCGGGCAGTATGCGGAGAACATGTACCTGGTCGCCGCCGAGGTGATCCTGATCATGCTGATCGGCGAGGCCCTGGAGCACTTCGCCATCGACCGCACCCGCGACGGCATCGCCGCGCTTCTGGCGTTGCGGCCGGAGACGGCGAGGGTCCGCCACGGGGACCACGAGCACGTGGTGCCGGTGGAGCGGATTCAGCCCGACGACGTGATCGTGGTTCGCCCGGGCGACCGCATTCCCGTGGACGGGCGGGTGATTTCGGGCGGCTCGTCGGTCGATCAGAGCCCCATCACGGGCGAGTCGCTTCCGGCCGACAAGGTGCCGGGCGACGAGGTTTTTGCGGGCACGATCAACCTCCACGGGGCGATGGAATTGGCCGTCCAGCGGCTGGGCGAGGACACCGCGCTGGAGCAGATCATCCACCTGGTGGAGCATGCCGAGGCGGCCAAGGCGCCCACGCAACGGCTGGCCGACAAGTACGCCACCTGGTTCGTGCCGATCGTGCTGGTGGCGGCCGGGCTGACGTTTTGGCTTTCGGGCAACCTGGTTCGGGCGGTGGCCGTGCTGGTGGTGGCGTGTCCCTGTGCGTTGGTGCTGGCCACGCCCACGGCAATCGCCGCCACGATGGGGGCGTTGGTGCGGCGGGGGGTGTTGATTAAGGGCGGGGCCGTGCTGGAAAAGCTGGGCAAGCTGCGATCGATCGTGTTCGACAAGACCGGCACGCTCACCCTGGCGCGGCTGAGGATCGATCGGATCGTGGCGGCCGAGGGCTACCAGGCATCGGAAGTGCTGCGGCTGGGGGCGGCGGTGGAACGCCACTCGGAGCACCCGGTGGCGCGGCTGATCGTCCAGCGGGCGGCGGCCGACCGGGTGGAAACATCGCCGTCGGCCGAGTTTCTCGCCCACCCTGGCCTGGGTGCCGAGGCCCGGGTGGAAGGGGCCACCGTGCGGGTGGGCAGCCCCCGGTTTCTGGAGCAGTCGGGCATCGCCGTTTCGCCCTGGCTGCGGTCGCGGGTGGAGGAATTGGCCGCCCAGGGCTCGACCGTGGTGCTGGTCGCCCGCGACACCGAGCCGATCGGCGCCGTGGCGGTGCAAGACACGGTTCGGGGGGAGGCGGCCGAGGCGATCGGGCGGCTTCGCGGCCTGGGGGTGGAGCGGATCGTGATGCTCACCGGCGACAACGCCGCGGCGGCGGGGAGCGTGGCCGGAAGGCTGGGGATCGAGGATATTCGCGCGGGGCTGTTGCCGGCCGACAAGGTGGCGGCGGTGCGGCAGATTCAGAAAGAGGCCGGGCCCACGGTGATGGTGGGCGACGGCATCAACGACGCCCCCTCGCTGGTGACCGCCGACGTGGGCGTGGCGATGGCCGACATCGGCACCGACGTGGCCATCGCCTCGGCCGACGTGGTGCTGGTGAGCGACGATCTGCGGCGGCTGGCCGAGACCGTCACGTTGAGCCGCTGGATGCTGAAGATCATTTGGCAGAACATCCTGGGGTTCGCCGTGGTGTTCAACGTGCTGGCCGTGCTGGCCGCGTCGTTGGGGTGGATCTCGCCCCTGGCCGCCGCCGTGCTGCACCAGGTCGGCTCGCTCACCGTGGTGCTCAACTCGATGCGGCTGTTGGTCGACTATCACCGCTGGGGGCAGCGGATGGCCGACTTTCGGGCCATGCTGCGGCGGCGACGACGGGTGATGGTGGGCGGGGCCGTGCTGCTGGTGCTGGCTGCTTATGTGGGCAGCGGCGTGCACGTGGTGGGCGTGGGGCAGGTCGCCGTGGTACAGCGTTTCGGCCGGATCGTTCGCCCGGCGGAGCCGCCGGGGTGCCACTACCGGCTGCCCTATCCGCTGGGCCGTCACCAGGTCGTCAGCCCCCACCAGGTTCGCCGCGTGGAGATCGGGTTTCGCACCTTGCCCGGCCAGTTCGCCGAGCCGCCGGCCTACGAGTGGAACGTGCAGCACCGGGGAGGGCGATTCGAAGCCCGGGCGGAGGAATCGACCGTGCTGATGGGCGACGAGAGCCTCACCGACGTGACCATGGTGGTGCAATACCGCATTGCCGATCCGCTGGCATCGCTGTTCGTGGTGGGGGCCACGGAGCCGGACGGGTCGAGCAAGTGGGACCGGCTGGTGCGGATGCTGGGCGAGGCGAGTCTCCGCGCGGAGCTTTCCGGTCGCGTTGCCGACGAGGTGCTGGCCACCGGTCGTCGCCCGATCGAGCAGGAGGTGGCGGGGCGGCTTTCCCAAGCGCTGGCCGAGTACGGCGCGGGCTTCGAGATCGAGGACGTGGGCCTGGCCGACGTGCATCCGCCGCTGGAGGTGGTGCCGGCCTTTCGCGAGGTGGCCAGCGCGCTGGAGGAGAAGGAGGCCAAGATCAACGATGCCGAGGCCTACCAGTTCGAGACCGAGGCCCTGTCCACCGGCGAGGCGGACCAGCGCCGCCGCCAGGCCGAAGGGCTGGCGGCCGATCGCACCCAGCGGGCCGAAGGCGAAGCCCAGCGGTTCATCGACGTGGCCGTCGCCCACCGCGAAGGACCCGTCGTCGACCGGATGCGACTCCGCCTGGAGACCACGGAGAAGATTCTTTCGGGCAGGCGGAAGGTGATCGTCGATCATCCCCGCAGCGGGGCCCACCGCTGGCTCTTTCTCGGTCCTCGGGGGCTTTGGACGATGCCGCCCAAGGCACCGGCCGAAGCGGCGTACTCCGAGGGTCAATCCTACCAGGAGGAATAGCGCCGATGAGATGGAAGTTCGTGATCTTTCTGCTGCTGGCCGTGGGGGCGGTGGCCGCCTACCGCAGCTTGCTGTTTGTCGACGAGACGGAGATGGTGATCGTGACGCAATTTGGTCGCCCGGTGGCCACCTACCTCGAGGCCGGGTTGCAGTGGAAGCTGCCCTGGCAGTCGGCCATTCGCATCGACCGGCGGCTGCAGATTTACGATCCCCGGCCGTCGGAGTTTCTGGCCGCGGAAAAGAAGAACGTCGACCTGGACGTGTTCGTCTGCTGGCGGGTGGAAGAGCCGCAGCGTTTTTTGGAAACGGTCAACGACAAGGCGGGGGCCGAGGCCCGGATTCACGATATCGTCTGGTCGCAGCTTGCCGCCACGGTCGGCACGAAGCCGCTGGAGGCGCTGGTTTCGGCCGAAGGGCAGACCCACCAGCTCGACGAAATCCAGCGAACCGTCGCCGCGGCCTGCGCGGCGAAGGCCAAGGCGGCCTACGGGCTGGAGATCGTCGACGTGCGGCTGAAGCGGATCGGCCTGCCGGCGCAAGTGCGCGAGAGCGTGTTTCAACGGATGCGGGCGGAGCGGGCGCGAATCGCCCGGCAGTATCGGGCCGAGGGGGACAAGGAGGCCCAGATGATCCGCGCGTCGGCCGACAAGGACCGCACGATCAAGCTGGCCGAGGCCGACGCGGAGGCGGAACGCATCCAGGGCAAGGCCGAGGCCGAGGCCACGCGGACCTATACCCAGGCCCACCAGCAGGACCCCGAGTTCTACGAACTGGTGCGGACGCTGGAAGCCTACAAGAAGTTCCTCGACGAGAAGACGACCGTGCTGCTTTCGGCCGATTCGGACCTGTTGAAGTTCTTGACGCGGGGGGCCGACGCGGCCGGGCAACCCGAAGGCGAAAAGAAATAGTCCGAGGGAAACGATGCACCGAGCCTATCATCCCAGCCCCAAGCTTCCCGAGCGCCGCATTCGCTGGCGGCGGCTATTGCCGTGGCTGGCCGTGGTCTACGCCTTGACCGGGCTCTACTCGGTGCAGCCGAACGAGCGGGCGGTGGTGCGGCGGTTCGGCAAGGCGCTGTCGCAAACGCGGGGACCCGGGTTGCACCTGGGGTTGCCCTATGGGCTGGACCGCGTCAGCCGGGTCAAGGTCCTGGAGCAGAAGCAGGCGGGGGTGGGGATGAGCCGCTGGAGCCGCGTGCTGGGACGCCGCATCGAGCCCCGCCAAACCGAGTGCCTGACGGGCGACCGCAACGTGATTCTCTTGTCGGCCAACGTGCAATACCAGGTTGCCGATGTGGACCAGTATTTGTTCAACGTGGGCGACGTGCCGGCGTTGGTCGAGAACGTGGCCGCGGGGGCCCTCTGTTCGGTGATTTCCTCGATGGAGGTGGACGACATTCTCACCGCCCAGCGGGAGGCGATTCAGGTCGAAGTGCGGCGGCGCAGCCAGGCACGCCTGGACGAGTACGGCGCCGGGGTGCGGGTCAACTCGGTGTTGCTGGACGAGCGGACCGAGCCGCCGCAAGAAGTCCGCCAGGCCTTTCGCGACGTGACGGCCGCAAGGGAGGATCGACAACGTGCGGTGAGCGAGGCCCAAGGCTATGCCAACCGCTTGAAGCAGCAGGCCGAGGCGGACGCGGACGGCATGATCCAAAAGGCCCAGGGCTACGCCCACCAGATCACGGCCCTGGCCGCCGGCGACGCCGACCGGTTTTCCGCGATGGCGGCCGAGCTGGACCGGGGCCGCGAACTGACCTTCAAGCGGCTGATCCTGGAGACGATGGAACAGGTGCTCCCCCGGCTGAAGAAGATCGTGCTCGATGAAGACGCCGCCGAGACGATCGACCTGGGGTTGATCGAAGAGAACCGGTAGGATGAAGAAACGAGCCTTGCAGGCCGGCGTGGTGGTGGCCCTGGTGGGCGTGGCCTTGCTGCTTCGCTCCGGCGGACGGCGCTTGCCGGCCACGCCGGAAGACACGGTCAACGCCCTCTTCGACGCCGCCCGGGACGGCGATGATCGGGCCTATCTCAACTTGACCACCGGCGACCTCCGCAAGCAACTCGACTACGATCGCTCGCAGCAGGGGGCGGAGGCTTTTGGCCGGGGGCTGGCGGGGACGACCGCGGGTATCAAGGGCACGGTGGTCAGTCGCGCCCCGGGCGCGCCGGCGGGCATGGTGGCCTTGGAGGTGGAGTTGATCTTCGCCGACCGCAACGAAACCCAGCGGATGCTGCTGGCCGAAGAGGACGGCGGCTGGGCGGTGGCGTCGATCGAAGCGGCCGAAATGGTCAAGCCGCCCGTGCCCTACGGCACGCCCGTGTTTGCCGAGCCGGCCAAGGCCGAAAAGCCCTCGCCGGAGACCGCCCCGGCGGACGCCGCGAAAGAGTAGCCCACGGCGACGAGAAGTCGCCGAGCTCGATGCCGGCCGGCACGGCCGGCCCTACGCCTCGTCGAGCACCTCACCGCGAACGGAGATGGTCACGTCGCCGAGGGGAATGTCCTTGCCGGTTTCGGCCAGCGCCGCCCGGGCGATCCGCACCAGCCCCGTACAGCAGGGCACCTCCATGTGGACCACTCGCAGGCTCTTGATGGGCGAGGCATCCAGCACGGCGACCAGCTTTTGCAAATGGGCCTGGGAATCGTCGAGCTTGGGGCAGGCGATGGCCACCGCCCGGTTCTGCAAGAATCGCTGATGAAAATCGGCCATTGCAAACGGCACGCATTGGGCCACCAAGAGCAGATCGGCGCCGGCCAGAAACGGTGCCCCCGGCGGCACCAGGGAAAGCTGAATCGGCCAGTGACGCAGCGCCGAAGCGCGATCGCCGTCATCCTCCGAGACCGACTTCTGGATGGTGGCCAGACGAGAGTGGGGGGCCGTCGGGCCGAGCACGTGGAGGCCCAAGTCCTGGACCGCCGCCCCCGGGCAGCCCCCGCCGGCCGGCGGGCGAGAAGCCTCCGGCCGCAACGATGCCAAGTGCCGCTGGACCGCCGCCTCGTCAAAACCGTCGGCCTCCCGCTCGATCATCGAGATGGCCCCCTGGGGGCAATGGCCCAGGCAGGCCCCCAGCCCATCGCAATACACCTCGGAAAGGAGCCTCGCCTTGCCGTCGACGATCCGGATTGCCCCTTCTTCGCAGGAGGGGACACATTGGCCGCAGCCGTCGCACTTCTCTTCGTCGATGTGGACAATCTCTCGCTTGACCATGACCGTCCGCTCCTTCTGGTTCCAACAGGGGGGGGCGGGAATCTTGCCCGGCCCCACTCGCGCGGCACTGCCGCTTTCTCCAACAGAATCCTATCTCCGGCATCTGCCCGGGGCTTTGATCCAGGTCAACCAGATGCGAGAATCCGCATGAGTGTCTCGCTCGGTTGAGTCCGCCGTATTGTAGTTCGTTTGCCAGTTCCCTCCAACGTCGAAGGGCCGAAGCCGTTGAATTAGA
>CAYZWG010000317.1:0-6567 GCA_964481605.1 uncultured Planctomycetaceae bacterium | reverse complement strand
CCCGCCGAGAGAGAAACAGCAGTTCGGCGCGGGTCTCCCGACCCCGCCGAGAGAGGACCCATGGCCCGTCACTCGTCTTTCCCATCCCGACACACTCACCGGTCGGCCGCCGCCGATTTTGACGACCAGCTTTGGCCCATCATGGCCATCGTGGTGGCGGTGGCCGGGTGTGTCGCCGGGGTGGTGGCGGCCGGGTCCACCTTTCCCGACCCGGGCAGCCTCGACTGGACCGATCCCGCCGTGCTGGCCACCGGCTGGGCCCGGCTGGGCGTGGTGCTGGCCCTGGTGAGCGTGGCGCTGGCCGCCGTGCTCTGGCTACAGCGATGGATGGCCCGCCGCGTCCTGTTTTGCGTGCTGATCGGACTCGTGGCCCACTTGGCGCTGGGGCTCTACCTGCACGATCAGTTTCTCGCCCTCCTGGTCGAGCGGGAAAACGCCCGCCGGGCGGAATTGCTGAAGCAGCCGGAACCGCTGATCGTGCCCGACTACAACCTCGCCCAGATCGAGCCGAGCGAGTCGAAACAGGGCTTCGAGGAGCCGGTCGAAACGCCCTCGCCCGAGCAGATCGAATTGGCACCGCAAAAGCAGTCGCTGGCCCACCAGCCGCTGCTGGAAAAACCGGCCCCGGCGGACGAACCCTCCCGGACCGAGCCGCCCGACCCGGCGGCGCTCGATCGGGCCGAGCCGGCGGTCCCTCGCCGGGCCCTGGAGCCGGAGGCGATCGAGATCAGCCGGCAAGAGCCCCGCCCGGCGGTCGAAGCGGGTCCGCCGCTTCGGCAGCCCCGGATCGAGCCGGCTCGACCCTCCCCGGCGCCGACTGCCCAGGCCCGCGCCCAGCCGGCTCAGCGGCGGCAGGACCGAGCCCCGGCCGCGCTGCCGGCGCCGGCCCGGCCGGAAACGCTGCCGCGGCCCCAACGGCAGGCGGTTCGGCTGGCCCAGCGATCGGCCGCCAATCGCCCCCGCATCGAGCCCAGCGCGGCGTCACGACCGAATCGGGTCCGCCGCCCGGCCGTGGAGCAACTGGCCACTGCGGCTGCCGTGCCTCGCTCGCCGCCCCAGCCGCTACGCTCCAGCCCGGCCCGACTCGAGCCCGACCCGGTTCGTTCGCGAGTCGCGCCCAGCGTGCGAAGTGCCGGGGGCCACGCCCCGGCGACCACCGCGGCCGATCTGAAATCGGCCGCCGGGTCCGGCCCACCGAAAATCACTCCGGCGGCGGCGATCGTCGCCGCGGAGCCGGCCCCCTCGACCGCGGTCGGGCGACCCTCGCTGGGGTCGCCGTCGGCCACGTCGATCGCCCGGGCCGGCTTGCAGTCGCGGCCGGAAGTCGCCTTGCCGGCGTCCGCGGAGTCGGCCATGCCGGGCAGCGCCGTCACGGGTGAGCCCACGCCGACGGGCCAGCCCGGGGTGCCGCTGGAGCCGAACGTCGAACGGCTGGCCCGCCATGCCTCGGCCATGCCGGTTCTCGAGCCGGCCGGACCGCCCTCACTTGGTGCCGCACCGAACGTCGCGGCCCGAGCCGCGGCTACCGCGACCCCCAGCCGCAAGACCGCCGGTGGGCCCATGCCGGCGCTGGCCCCGGGCTGGCCGGGCGCGTCCGCCCTTGCCCGGTCCGGTGGGACCCCGGCGCTGAGGGTCGCGACCGCGGTGCCGGCCATGGCCGTCCAGCCCGGTTCCAACCCGGCCGGCGACGCAGCCCCGGCCAGTGGCGATACGTCCCTGACGGCGGCGGCAACCCGTCCACTGCGTGAATCCGAGGGACCGGCCAACGTGCCCGGTAGCGCCGCACTGGACGCACCGGCGGGCGAGTTGGCCCCCGGTGTGCCGGCGGCCGCCGTGGGATCGCGTCGACTCGCGGCCGATGCGGCCGCGCCGCCCCAACTTGCCTCGCCGGCCGAAAAAGGCGACCTCTTGGCCAAGACGCCTCCCCGTGCATTGGTCGGCGGGATGCCGCGGCTGATCGAGCCTGCCGGCGCCGCCGGTGCCGGCCAGCCCTCCACCGCTGCCCGGTTCGAATCGTTGGCCGGACTTCCCGCCCGATCGCTGAGCGGCCCTCGCCTGCCGACAGCCACGCCGCCGGGAGCCGCGGCGTTTCGTCCGGGCATTCCGCTGGACGTGGGCATTCCCAGCCGCCGTGCCCGGCCCGAAAGCGAGATCGTTCACGCCGTCGTCGGCCGGTTCGTGTTGCAGCGGGCGGCGGGCCGCGCCGATGTCGACGCCCGGGTTCGCCGCGATGCCTCCCAGGCATTCCGGCAGCGCGACCCCAGCACGCGGCTCCAGGTGGCCCAGAGCCACGGCGGGTCCCCCGCCACGGAACGTGCGGTGGAACTGGGGCTGGACTACCTCGCCCGGGCCCAGTTGGCCGACGGCCGCTGGGCGTTGGATCGGTTGCCGCCGGGCGATGCCGCGGACCAGGCTGCCTCCACCCTGGGCGAAATGAACGCCGACACGGCTGCCACCGGCTTGGCGCTGTTGGCCTTTTTGGGGGCGGGCTACACCCACACCGACGACAAGTATCGCCACGTGGTGCGTGCCGGACTGGATTGGCTGGTGGCCAACCAGCAGGCCGACGGCCGGCTCTTCACCGACCAGACCGACCGCGACGTTTACGCCCAGTTCTACGGCCACGGCATCGCCTCGATCGCCCTGGGCGAGGCCTACGGCATGACCTGGGACCCCGATCTCCGCGAGCCGGTTGCCGGGGCCATTCGGTTCATCGTGGATTCGCAGCACGCCACCCGTGGTGGATGGCGCTATCACCCCAATCGCGAATCGGACACGTCGGTTTCCGGCTGGCAACTGATGGCGTTGAAGAGCGCGCAGATGGCGGGGTTCGAGATACCGGACGAGGTTTTGGCGGGGGTGGCCGGCTGGCTCGACCTGGCCCAGTCGGACAACGGCGCACGCTACCGATACAATCCCTATGCGATGGACAACCAGACCCAGCGCCAGGGCCGTGTCCCCAACCTGGCGATGACCGCCGAGGGCCTGTTGATGCGGATCTACCTGGGCTGGGACCGCGCCCATCCGGCCATTCAGGCCGGGGCCGACCGCCTCGCCCTGAACCTGCCCCAGATGGGTACGACCGGGCAGCCCCGCCGCGACGTCTACTACTGGTATTACGCCACCCAGGTGATGTTCCAGATGCAGGGTGAACACTGGAAGGCCTGGAACGCGCGGCTGCAGCCGCTGTTGAAATCGACCCAAAAGCAGGAAGGACCGCTGGCGGGAAGCTGGGACCCCCAGGCACCGGTTCGCGACCGCTGGGCCCAGGCCGGCGGCCGCCACTACGTCACCACCCTGAACCTCTTGATGCTGGAAGTCTACTATCGACATCTGCCGCTGTTTCGGCCCCTGGCCGAGTGAAACGGCCCGGCGGGGCGCTCACTTGGGCCCTTCCCGCCTGGGCGTCAACTGATCGATCATGGAGATGAGGAAGCGGGCCAAACGGTTCGAGGCGACCAGCGCGTTCTCTTTCAACGTGTAAAGGTCCTTCACGCTGGCGGGCCGGTTCCAGATCGTTCCCAGCACGGTTCCCAGCTTCCTTGCCGCCGGCTGGCGCTTCATCAGCCGTTCCACGTCGGGCGGCAACTCGTCGGCCACCGTGTCGATGATCATCCGCACGGCCAGCAATCGAACGCCCAGCCGGCGGCACGCCTCGGCCACCGCGAAGGTCTCCATGTCGACGGCCAGTGCCTGGTGTGTTTCTCCTAACTGCTTCTTCTCGTGGGGCGTGCGGATGAGGTGATCGGCGGTGAGCAGGCGGCCCACGGATACGCCGCTGGCGGCGGCCAGGGCGGCGGGGTCCACCTTGAGGTCGATGCTCAACCGCTTTCCCGCCGGATCAACCACCTGGTCGACCATCAGCACGTCGTGCCGCGCGAGATCGGCACTCAGGCCGCCGGCGAATCCGGCGGAGATCAGCCACTGGGGGTGATGCCCCTCGATGAGGGCCTCCGTGGCGCGGCGTGCGGCCTCGACCCCGGCACCCGAGCAAACCACCGCCAGCCGCCGCCCGTGGAGCGTTCCCCGGGTGACGCGGAATCGCCGGCCGCGGATGCCCACGGCGTCGGCCAGCCGGTCTTCCAATCCGCCGGCCTCGATGGGCAAGGCAAACACCACGCCCACCTCGCAGGAGATCTCCTCCTCGTCATTGGCGGCCGCCGGCCGCGGCTCGTCCCCGGCGGCGGCAAACTGTTGCCGCGCGGCTTCCTCTACCGTGTCGCGGACCTTCCGCCCGGCAATGCCGGAAAGCCAATTTCGCAACAGCAGCCGAACGACCATCACGGCTTGCGGGTCCCCAACAAGGGAGTTCAAGGGAAAGGGCAACTCCAGCCTGGTTGGACGAAAACGCGGCACGGTCCGCCGCAGCCGGTTGGCTGGGCTTCGTCGCAAATGGCAGCGCGAGGCTTCGTGGTTTTCCAAAAGCCTGTTCGTATGCCCCAAGTTGCCCCCAAGGAGTCGAGTTTCCGCGCTGGGCGCGAGGCTGCCCGCCGTTGGGCGAGGGGCTGCCGACTGCGGCCGCACTCGGGAACCATCTGGACGGTCTGAGGCAAAGCCTCGTTAGTTTCTGTTGCGGAAAGTTGGGAGGGCGAGGCTCCCGCCGAGCCGTGGGGGCGGCATTCACCCTGATTTCCCGGCTCGGCAGGAGCCTCGCCCTCCCGCCTGCGCACGAACATCCCCTTTCCGCAACAGAAACTCGTTAGCTGCTCTTCAAGACGATCGTTTGCGACCCCTTGGGCGTCTGCACCTGAAGCTCGATGCCCTGCTCGAGCGAAGCGGCCTTGATGGCCGCCTTGAAGTCCTCCACGCCGTGGATCGACCGGTCGTTGATCCGGCGGATCAGCATCCCGTCACGCAGTCCGGCCCGCGCGGCGATGCGGCTTCGGTCGACGTGCATGATCAAGGCCCCGTCCGTGTCCTTGTAGCCCAGCCGCTCGGCCCAGTAGTCGCTCATCTCGATCACCACCAGTCCCAGTTGGCGATCGTTGTAGAACTCGGAGGAACCGCCCATGGGGCCCTTGGCCAGGCCGAAATGCTCGGGCATCGATTCGACCTTGACTTCCAGCGTGAGCGGCTTTCCGTCGCGCAACACCTGCAACTTGTGAGCCGAACTGGCGGTCGAACGTTCCACGATCGCCTGCAAGTCCGATACCTTGTGGATCGGTCGACCGTCGAAGTCCAGGATGACGTCGTTGCGTTTCAAGCCGGCGGCCGCGGCCGGGGCCCCCTCGTAGACTTGTCTGACGACCACGCCCTGGTTCGGCCGCACGCCCAACTCCTCCGCCCGCTCGGCGGTGATCGGTTCGATCGCCACGCCCAGGTAGGCCCGCTGGACACTACCGCTTTTGACCAATTGCGGGGTGACCCACTTAGCCACATTGATGGGAATGGCAAAGCCGATCCCCTGGTAGCCCCCGCTGCGGGAGAAGATCGCCGTGTTGATGCCCACGACTTCCCCGGCCAGATTCACCAACGGACCGCCCGAGTTGCCCGGATTGATCGCCGCGTCGGTCTGCAAGAACTGGCCCCTCCGCACCGAATCGAGCGAACGGCCCTTGGCGCTGATGATGCCGGCCGAAACGGTCTGCTCCAGTCCAAACGGGTTGCCCACGGCAATCACCCAATCGCCGATCTCCAGGGCGTTGGAATCCCCCAGCTTGGCCGCCGGCAACGGCTCACCCACCTTGATTCGCAACACGGCCAGATCGGTGTCGGGGTCCACTTTCACGTCAACCACGTCAAATCGGCGACCGTCGGAAAGCTCCACGGTGATCTTGTCGGCCTTCTCCACCACGTGATTGTTGGTCAACACGACGCCGGACGGGTCGATAATCACACCCGACCCCATGCCCGACTCCGGACTCGGCACCCCCCCAAAACCCGGAAAATCGTCGCCGAAGAAATCCTCAAATGGCGTCCCTTCAAAAGGGTTGCGACCATGCGACCGCGGGCTGATCGCGCGTGGCTTGGTCGTCGTCCGCACGGTGACCACGGTGGGAACCACCGCCCGGGCCGCCGAACGGAAAGCTCGCGACAGACTGTTGGCCTGGGCGATCGCCGCCTCGTCCTCGGCCAGGGCCGACCCGCACACACTGAGCACGAGGGCCGCCGCCAACAACCTGGCCGGCAAGACCCTGGCGATTGCGTATCGTTTCCTACGGTGCATTCGATAATCTCCTTTCCGTTTTTCCTTTGGATTCCAGCGTTCTTTTCCGGCACGCGGTCGAAACGCGCCGCACCTGCCCCCAATCGAGGGGGCAGCAGTCGCGGCACTCGACTCGGTCTCTCCCCCCGCCAAGACAACCGGTATCGCAGTACGATCAGCGCAGCCGCAGGGTTCACCGCCCGTGCCCCCCAACGGCCGTGGCCTGAACCGGCCCAATCACTGCCATCCGATCCAATTCTCTCCGTCCGCACGCCACGCGGCAAGGGCGATCTTGCCGGGCTGGGTGCAGGAACGGACTTCTGGAGGTTGTTTGAGGTGGCGGTTTCAAGTGGAAGGTTTTAAGAGCCTGTAGGCCGGGTCGCGCTGCCGGCATCGTGGAACCAGCTCTTCGTGCTCTTCGC
>CAYZWG010000316.1:0-6570 GCA_964481605.1 uncultured Planctomycetaceae bacterium | reverse complement strand
CAAGCCGGCATTCGGAAACGACGGAAATCAACCCTCACCAATCACAAGTCCTCGTGGTGCTCGACCTGGGGCCAGTAGGCGTCGAAATCGAAGTCGGGACTGTTGTCCAGGTCGTGGCAGTTCAAGCACCAGTGAACCTGCGACTGGCGGGACTGCTGCTTGGTGACGACCATCGCCTTTTGCAGCTTCTCTTGGAGTTCCAGGTCGCTGCCCATCTCGGCCTTCACGTGGTTCTTGCCCGGTCCGTGGCAACTTTCGCAGCCGACGTCGGTCAGCGCGGGCGTGGTGTCCTCGCTCCAGAAGCCGGTCTCGTAGGGGAAATGCTTGGTGGGGTGCCAGCCGATCACGTGGCAACTGATACACTCGGGGTCGAAGTTGCGGGGAGGGTCAAGCTGCTTGAGCGTCTCCCACGCCCTGGCGTGTCCCGTCTTCTTCCACACGTCGTACGACGGCTCATGACAGTCGGCGCACTTCTTCGAGCCCACGAACGCGCCCAGCAAGTCCTTCTGCGGGTGGGGGACCGCGCGGATGCCGAGCGTCTGGAAGCCGTCGCGGCGGAGTTGATCCTGGTACTGGGCCATGAGAAGCTTCATCTCGTCCGATGCGCCGAAACGAGAATCCAGCGGCACCCGCTGATAGCGGATCGGCCGGGCCGAATCGTCGAACAGCCCCAGCACCACGACGTTCATCCCCTTTTCGCCCACCTCGACCAATAGGGGCTTGAGCCCTTCGATCGGCTCCGGCCGGGCCGGTGGTTCCGGCGGACCGCCGGCGGAAACCACCACGTCGAACTGGGGAAAGGCCCTGGCCAACTCGATCGACTCCTCTTTCGTGGCATGGGCCAGAAGCACCAGCAGATCGCACTGCGGCTCGAGTTGGGGGAGCAACTCGGCCAGCTTCTCCTTGGGGTCGGCCATCTCAATCTCGGCGTTGTTGATCTCCGCCTGCCACTTCATGCCCAACACCGAGGTGACGCCGATCTTCATGCCCCCCGCCTCGATCACCCGCGACTTGCCGGTCAGCCCGGCGTCAAACCCGAACACGGCCACGTTGGCCGAAACAAACGGGCTGGGCGTCTCGGGCAGGCTGGCCACCACGGAAAGCAACTCGGCGGCGGGAAACCGCAGATCGGTCTTGCCCAGGGCGATGGCGTCGTAGCCCATCTGTCGCATCGCCTCCACCGTGGTCTGAAACTTCAACTCGGCCTGGCGACCGAACCCGTTGACCAATCCGCCCACGTCCAACTCGACCAGGGGCCAGCCCTTGGCGCGGAGCTGGTTGAGCATCGTGTGTCGCCGGCTGAGGCCGCCTTTCATCCGATCCAGACCCGCACATCCGCACGGCTCAAGATATCCCTCCTGGCGACCGCTGATCACCAGGGCCAGCTTGGGCCTGGTCCAGCCCTCGAAGATCGTCCCGTTCTCCTTGATCGGATCGAAGGGCCGGCCGCTGTGTTTGCCCCCGGCGAACGGCTTTTTCGCCGGTGCCGGCGCGGGTTTCTCCTGCTCGGACCGTGGTGACTCGGCGGCCGGTTGTTGAGGCCCCGGGGTGACGGCTCCGGGCGTCTTGCCCGGACGTATCGGGTCGGCGTCGCGGGGCCGGGAGTCCGTGGAGCCTTGCCGTAGCGGATTCCGTGTCGGCGGCTGGGGCGAACCGGCAGGCCCGGGCCTCTTCGGCGGTACGACGCCCGAATCGGTCGCGGGCCCCGCGGCGCCGGTCGGGGGCCCCGTGGGCATCGGCTCGGCGGAGGCGGCCGGACCCGGCAGAGCCCGCGGCGGCGGGACAGCCCCGGTGCCCGGACCCGGCACGACCGCTTGCTCCTCGGACCCCGCCGCTGGCGTGGCGGTTTTTTCGGCTGCGTGGTCGTCGACAGGCACCGGCGAGGAGACCGGTTTGGGGGCGGAGGCCTGGGGCGGGGAAGGCCGATCGGCGTCCGGCGAAGGCGACTGGCCCGGCCCGCAGCCCGAACCGGCGATCAACGCTCCACAAAACATCAGGTAGACCAGGCAGGCCCCTCGACGGGTTCCAGAGGTGAACATTCCTTTGTCCTCAATGGAGTGAACTGTTGCCGGAATCCGTTCCCGCCGCACGTGTCGGCTTCCGCCGCGGCCGGCGGACCGCGGCGTCAATCGCGAACCAGGAACCGCACGTAGATGAGGATTTCGCGTGCTTCCGGGTGAGTGGTTTCGATGCGAATGCGACCGTACTTTTCCTCTCCCGGGCCGAGATAGTTGGCCGGCCGGGTACCCTTGGGGATGTTGATTGCCAGCGGTGTGACGGCGATCCGGCCGGCACCGGTGAGGTGGGTCTCGCCCAGCTTCACCTGGAGCAGATCGGGAGTCACCTCGGCTATCCGGAAGCGAATCTCCTCGGGATCGATCCCGCCAACTCGAATCAGCAGCTTCCGCTTGTGGTCTTTGTCCGACCGCATACTCCCCAGCGTGAGAACGTTCGTCTTTTCGTTCCAGTCCGGGCCGAGGATAGCAATCTCGCTGCCGATGATGCCCTGGACGTGAACTTCCAACTGGGCCGGTTTCTCCACCGTCGTGTCGAGGGTGATTCTGGTCTCAAATCGTCCCAAAGGCAACCCGGGTTTGATCGTCACTTCCGCCAAGTAGCCGTTGGTGGCGTGCTTTTCCTTGGCGACCTCCTCCGGGCCGAGAGGAGTCAACTCGACGTCGAAGTGCTCGGGGTCTGCCACCGTCCAACCGGTGATTTCCACTGGGTCTTGGCGATATCCGTAGACACGAAAGCTCGCCCTGCGGGCTTGGCCGGCGGTGACCGTGCTGAAAACCAACTCCTCCGGCACGGCGCGAACCGGGGCCGTCATGTCGCCCACGATCTTCAGAACAACGCGGGGTTCCTGCGGATCATTGGTGCGGAAGCTGGCCGTGTGGGAGAAGTAGCCCAGGGTCTCCTTGCCTTTCCACTCCACTTCCACCTCGGCCGACTCGCCGGGCGGAACCTCTTCCCTGGTGATCTTGGCCACCGTGCATTTGCACGAGGTGCCGCTGGGCTGCAAGGTGAGGGGAACATCACCCTCATTGGTGAAGACGAACGTGTGCCGCCCTTGCGTCTGGTTGTCCATCACGCCGAAATCGTAGGTCTCGTCGTCGACCACGACCTTGGCACTGCCAGAGCGGGGTTTGACGGCGGCAGCGGCGCTGGGCTGAAACCCCTCGCCGGTGAGTTCCGCAGGGGGCTCCCACGGCCGGGAACCGTACCGCGCCAGTCCCAATCCCACGCCCGAACTCAATCCCAGAACCGCGGTCAACACGATCAAAAGCCAAGTTTTCATGATGGGGTCGTTCAAGCTGAAGGATCTTCGTGGGATGTGACCAAAAGGATCGTCCTGCGTGGTCTCGCGGACGGGCTGTCCCTTTCGGCAGGCGCCGCCGGCCAGCCGTATCCTTCCGAATATAACACGGCGCCCCGCCCTCGCTGAACGGCAATCGCGCCAAACCGGCCGACAACAGGAGGAATTGCCGCCGGCCGGGTCGCAACCGCCGAGGAAACACCAGTCCAAACCCCCCACAAGATGAGGATCGTGGCTCCGCCCCGGGGCAAGGGGCCCGCAGCGGCGTGCTTCTTCACAAACTACGCCTCAAGCGGCTCCGCTGTTCTTCGTCCAGCCGCTTGTCGGCGTGCGGCGTGAGCCGGTCCAGGCGGAGGGCCTCGTCGCGATGCCGGCGAAAGCCCTCGGCGTCGTGAGCCAACAGCAACGCTTCGGCCAGGTCGGCGTGGTAGCGGCAATTGGTGGGGTACAGGATCACGGCCCGGCGAAAAGCCTCGACCGCCTTCTCCAGCACCGCCGAGTCCCGCCGGTCGGTCTCCAGATACATCTTCAGGTAGCCGTGGGCGAAGTGGTTCCACGAGGAAGCGGATTGCGGCATCCGCAGCATCGCCATGCCGACGGCGTGGTCAAAGCGGCGAAAATCCTCGTGTTGCGGGTGACCTCCCCCCCAATTCAGGGCAAGGTCGGCCAGTTGCTCCCACGGTTGGGCCGCCCACGGATCGGCCCAGGCGGCCGCTTGCAGGTGTCGCGGGGCGTTGGCCGGATCGGAAATCGCCCGCCGCAACGCTCCCCGGCACCGCAACACGGGCGCGTAGGCACTCAGGTAGCAGGCACCCGCCAGGGCCAGGGCGGCCAGCAGGGTGGCGGCGGCGATCGGCCGGGCGATCGGGCGAGCCTGTTGGGCGGCGTCGCAATTCAACGCCAACGCCAGCAGCAGCCAGAAGCTGCCGGCCACCGCGGGAAATCCAATTCCCCCGGCAAACAGCAGGTCAACCGCCAGGGTGACGGCGGCCACCGCGGGCAGCCACGGCTCGATGCGGCCGTCTCGGACCCAGCCGAAACCCAGCGCCACCGCGATCCCGGCCACCAGCGCCATCCACAGTAGAACGACCGCCGCGGTCGGCGCGGCCGCCATCAGCCCGACCGGCACCGCCAGGGCGAAGCCCAATCCGCCGCCGAGGAGGATCGCGGGCACGGCACCGATGCCGCTGCAAGTCTCCGTCTGGCGTTTCCCATCGTCCCCCGCGCCGTCTGGCCCCGTGGCGCCGGCAAGCAAGCCGCGAAACGAAAACCCCAACGGCAGCAGCACGGCCGCCACCAGTGCGGCCAGCGCCGGCGTGCCGGCGGTTGCCCAGACTTCCAGCAGAAAATTGTGAGGGTCGGAAATCTCTTCGCTCGACTGGGGGAGCTTGTACTGGGTGTAGGCCGCCTGGAAGTTGCCGGGCCCGCACCCCAGCCAGGGGTGATCGCCGATCATTGCCCAGGTAGAACGCCAGTATTCGAGCCGGTAGCCGAGCGACTTGGGGGCTTCGGTCAGCACTTGGACGTCCAGCCCCCCCACGGCCAAGCCGCCGCCGATGGCCCCCGCCACGAGCCCCCCGGCCAACACGACCGTGAGCACGAGCCGCCGGACTCTTCCGCGGCGTCGCGCGGCGACCAGCCACCAGGCTCCGGCCAGCAGGCACACGCCGACCAACGCGGCCAGGTAGGCACTACGGCTCTTGGTCAGCACGAGACACGACCCGATCGAGAGGCAAGCCCCCGCGGAAAAAAGGGGCAGGCCGGAAAAAGCGGTCAGGAACCTTTTGCCCGAAAGGCCCTCCGGGTGCTTCGCACGAAAGGTTCCCGACCCCTTTTTCCGGACCAGCACGCTCATTCCTAGGGTCATCACCAACCAGGGGGCAAGCAAGCCGGCCAGCGAGTTGGTCAAGGCGAACGTGGCCAGCGGCTCCACGCTCTCCAGCCGTTGCTCGAAGGCCTCGCGGTCGGCGGAGCCGGGCGGAAACCAGAGGCCCGCCTGGCGGAGCGCCTCGTCGGGGTCCTGCCGGTAGAGGGCCCGCGTGGCCGGCAACTCGTAGAAGTATTGGTAAAGCCCGTACGACGACAACGCCACGGCCAGGGCGACCATCACCAGCGTCACGCAGCGAATCTCGCGGCGGGAAACGAACACCTGGCGGGCCAAAAAAAAGCCCACGGCCACGGCCGCCCACTCCCAGAGCATGTTGATCGCCGGACGAGGGCTGCCGTGGCGGACTGCGGCCAGTGCGGCCACTGCGTGCCATCCGACCAGCCCCAGCATGGCCGCCTCGGACCAGCCGAAACGGACCTTCGCGTCGCGTCGCCAAAAGACTGTCGCCGCCCAGGCACACCCCAGCACCATCCAGAGCATCACCACGGGCAGCCCGTCGCCTTCCACTCCGGCCGACTCGCTGGGATAGAGCGGGCGGACGACCATCAGGGCCACCACGGCCGCGGCCAGCCACGGTCGCAGGTCGGGCGCCGTCTCGCGTTGCTCTTGCCTGGACTTCTTAATGGCCGATCCTGTGAATGTGAGTCTCGCGTTCGGCGCGGGTCTCCCGACCTCGCCAACTCCGGCGTGTCACTGATACTTTCCCAACTCGCCCACGCACCACGCCGCAAACCACCACACCAGGAGCACGACCAGCACCGTTTGAACCCCCACCAGAAAGGTGAGCACCACCTTCCCCAGGCGAGAAAACCTCGGACTGCGGAACAGCAGCGGCAAGGCCAACGGCCCCAGGGCAAGAAACAGCATCACCAGCACCTGCCAGCGACTCTCGGCCATTCGCTCGGTGGGGCTGGGCTCCTCCGGCAGGACCTCCGCCAGAACCACCTCCCCGCCGGCCGGATGGGGTCGCTTTTTGGTCGCATCGTGGTCGATCGGCATCGCAATGCCTCGGGAGCGTACCGCGGGCTTCATTACCAGTTCAAGTATAACGCCGGCGTGATTTAATCGGGACCCCGGCCGCCAGACGATCATTTTCGCCAGCCTCCCGGGGGCAGGAACGGACTTTTTTTGCAAGGCGGCAGCTAACGATGGGGGAAATGGGTTGCCCAGAGCGGCTGCGGAGGTGGCGACCCGGCCCATTCGCCTTGCATTCTCCTCATGCTTCCACGGCTTGGAAAAACTCAAACGCCACGCTACCTGCGCTACTTTCTTCGTGTTCTTCGCGGGCTTCGTGGTGAACACTGCCCGCGATCAACGCGGGTTCTGCAACCATTTCACCACGAAGCCCGCGAAGAACACGAAGAGC
>CAYZWG010000315.1:0-6571 GCA_964481605.1 uncultured Planctomycetaceae bacterium | reverse complement strand
GGTTGCCGCACTTCGCGGCGCCAGCCACGTTTCGGCTCCGCACGGCCGGCCCTACGGAGCTGAAACCGGGAAGTTATTTATCGGCCGCCCCCTCATGCCCGATCGGTCCGAACGGCGCCGGCAAGCCCGCGGCGCTGGCGGGGCGGGTGGTCCCCTCCGGCCCCGGATCGAGCCACTGCCTGGCGATCCGGCGGATGTCTTCCAGGTTCTCCCCGCCCACGCCGATCAAGGAATAGAACGTGCCCCGTTCCACTTCCTCGTCGGGCAGCGCGAAAAAGTCCATTCCCGCCGGCGAGAAATGGTTGGGATAGACGCCCAGCGTGGTGCCGTCCACGGGATGCCCCTGGCTGTTGAGCCATCCGATCGGCCAGTGGTCCCAGCATTGCGAGACCCAGCCCAGGCCGCCGGTGTCGGTGTGGCTGTGCTCCTTGATGCGGGTGAAATCGTGCCCAAAGCCCGAGGCATCGCCAAACACGCAAAAGGGAGCCCCCTCCTTCATCGGCACCACCAGCACCACCCCGGCGGCATCGTCCAGTTGCTTCCAGTCGGCGCCAGATCGCCGCGCGGTGGCCTCCCAGAGGGTGCCCGGCCGACGCTTCCAATAAACATCGTAACGCCTCGACGAGAAGGGGTCCAAAACCGCCAGCGCGTGGCTTTCGCCGTGGGCGGGGTCTTTCCGCAGCACGTCGAACCACCGTTTGCCCACGGGGCAGATACCGATCATTTCGATCGGCTCCCGCGCGTACCCCCGGGGATCGCCGGGGCGGAGCGTGTGGTAGGCCTGCCGTCGCACGATCAGCCCGTTGGGATACGCCCAAAAGTCCTCGCTGCCGCGATAGGCCGGCTGGCCGCCCTCGACGTTCATGCCGAAGTAGGTCCAGCGGACCCAAACCCGGTCGGGTCCCGCTTCCAGAATCTCCACGAAACTGTTGCGCTGTTTGCGTCCCTGGTCGTTGAACAACTCGGCCCATCCCGCGTTGCCCTCGAAGAACTGGTAGCTCAGCGCGGCGCCGGAGGCCAGTTCAAACCAGGGGCAGTAGCTGGCTTCGTGCGAAAACACAAAGCGGAAGGGGAAGTCCTTCCAGAAGATGATGACGGCCTTCCTGGGGTTTCCGTCGGCGTGCGGCGGCGAAGGAAAGTCGCCCTGGTAGTGGCCGTAGACATAGTCCGACACCTCCGCCACCGAGACGCCCCGGCTGGAGGTGCCACGAAGTTGGGCCATGGTAAGAGGCGGCGGCCTGGCGAACCGCGGCGAGATCTCCTTTCGCCCGATCCGCAGGTCGACGGTCGCGGTCCGCCCCGCGCCCAACTCGACCGAAACGGGAGGGAACCCGGCCATCGACACCACCGAGACCCGATACCGGCCGGGCACGAGCCCCGGCAGCTCGAACCTGCCGCCGTTGGTTGCCGTCACACGTGTCGCCGCCTGGGTGCGAGTATTGGTGACGGCGACTTGGGCGTTGGGCACCACGATGCCCGACCCTCCGTGGACCGTGCCGGAGATGGTGCCCTGGGCCGCCGGCGCGGGCGTCGCCACGGCCGCCGGCGACCGTGCGGCGCCGCACCACAGCCCGGCCAGAATCAACAGTCCTGCGAGATGTTTCATGGCCGTGATTCACTTTTTGGCGGAATGGGGGATTTCACCCACCAGGCGGAACGTCTTGATCTGGAACGGGGCCAGGTCGAACTCCAGCGTGCCGTCGTGGACCTCCAGCCGGCGGCCGGGGTCTTCCATCAGGTTGGCCTCGTGGGCCGAGGCGACCTTGGCCCGAAACTTGATGGTCACCGCCGTGGCCGGCCGGCCGGCCGCTTCGTACACCCGCAGGATGGCCGTCCCCTGGGGACCCGGCTTCAGCGCGGAGACCACCACGCCGGGATGCGACACCTCGAGCAGCCCCCAACGGCCCGGCAGCGGGCCCTCGTGGGGTGCCGCCTTGCGGACGATCAGGGGGTTGTTGAACTCCAGCCCCTGTCGCCACACCGCGGCGTCGTTCCAGCGGCCCGCGTGGGGAACCAGGGCGTAGTCCAGCACGAGCGGCACGCCCAGCTCGAATCCCGAATCGGAAGACATCCCCGGCTCATACCCGCCGCCGAAACCGTAGGCCACGATTTGCGTCGCCCGTGCCAGGGAGAGCATCATCGTGCCGTCGGTCACCACGTTGCCGGGCAGGCCGCGGTTGAGCAGGGCCAGCCCCCGGTGGTCGTTGCCGTAGTCGACCCAGTTCTGGGCGGGAAACTCGATCCCCTCGGGCCGCCGGATGGCGCCGAAGGGGATTTCATGCACGCTCCGGCCGCCTTCGATCGAGGTGGGAAAGAGCGCCTGGTAGCGAACGTGTTTCCGCTGGTTGACAATTTCCGTGCGGATTTCGATCCGGCGGAGCCCGGCGTAGAGTTTCACCGTGGTGGCGAACTTGCCCTTCTCGCCGAAGGGGTGCGACACCTGGTACCGAGAAAACACCGCACCCGCCAGCAGCGACCCGGCCTTGGCGGCAAACTGGTTGCTGAGCCCGGTCTTGTCGTCCGGTTGGGGGACCGGTTGGCGGTCCTTCATGGCGATTCGGCTGCCGCCGTCCAGCGGCCGGTAGAGTTCCCAGAAGTCGCCCGCGTCGTGCTGGCAGGTCACCACGTTGGCCGGCCCGGCCAGCACTTGCCACTGCGGCGACTTGACCAGCAAGCCGGTCATCGCGCCGCTGGGCAGGTCGAAGGTGAGGCGGCAGAATTCGTTCTCGATCGAGTCGCCGGGGACCGGCTTGCCACCCTGGACGGGCGACGGGGCCGGCGCGTCGAGGGCAACCAGGCGATAGGTGGAGTACCCCAGGGACGGAACATCCCGGGCGAGGAAAAGAATCTTGGCCGTTTTCAGTCCGCCGCCGTCATAACGTTGGGCGTCCAGCAGTTGCAACGGAACGGCCTGCCCGGCCGGGTCGAGCAGCTTCAGGTCGCGAACGTCCCCCCGCGAGAAACCGACCTCCACCTGGGCCACGTCGGTCCGCGGCCAGCCCAGGGTGTTGACCACGACCAGCGGGATTCCCTCTCCCCGAGTGTCGATCCGCGAGACCAGGGTCCCCAGCCCGGCCTCGACCAAGGCGTCGCCCGCGCGCTGGGCGAAACGGTAGCCGCGGAGCGTATCCTGGTAAACGTGGTCGGTCATCACCCCGGAGGCCAGGTCGTGGGCCTGGTTGAACAGCACCGGCTCCCAGGCTTGCCAGATGGCGTGGTCGTCGAACGGTTGGCCCAGCCAGTGGGAGAGAACGCCCAGCTTTTCCGCCGTCGAGAGCAATCGCTCGGAGCCGCGCATCCATTGCTTCAGTTCGATCCGGCTGCTGTAGACGCCCTGGAAGATGGGATTCAACTCGCCCCGGATCAGGGGCAATTTGTCCCGCCGGGCGACCACCTTTTCGAAATCGGTGGGCACCCCGATGCGGAGCTTGAAGGGGGCATCCTTCTGCTGGTTGAACGCCCTGACTAGCGCCGGCACGTGCCCCTCCGGCTCACACACGTCGGCCCCGGCCAGCCCCACCCGGTCCGTCCCCCGCGAAAAGGGCGTCAGCCCTTCGTACCGCTTTCGGAAAAACTGGCTGAACTCCGGCAGCGTCTTGGGCGAGCCATAGGTGACGGCATAGCCTTGAGGCAGCCAGAAGGCGGGAATCTCCGTGCCGTCGATGCCCTGCCAGCGAAACTCGGACGGCACCTCCCAACTCGACACGCCGCGGAAAAACCAAAACGACTTGTAGCCGGCCAGCTTGAGAATCTGCGGCATCTGGGCGTGGTGGCCGAAGGTGTCCAACTGCCAGCCCACCGTGACGTCCAGGCCCAATTCGCGGCGATAGTAGCCCTTGCCGTAGAGAATCTGGCGGACGAACGATTCGCCGCTGGGCATGTTCACGTCGGGCATCACGTCCGTGCCCCCCACGATCGCCAGTCGTCCCTCGGCCACCATCCGCCGAAACGTGGCCCGCTCTTCGGGATACCGCTCCAGAAACGGCTTCACGTAGCACGCCTGGTCCAGCACGAAGCGATAGTCGGGGTCGGTCCGGAGCAATTCCAGCGCCGAGAGAATATGGGGCAGACCCATCTGGAGATATTCCTCCCGGTTCTTGAACACCGCCCCCTCCCAGTGCGTGTGCGGAATGAACCAGAAGGTCTGCGTGGCCTTCGCTTCGGCCGCGCCGGCGGAGGGTTCGACGGCGACCGCGCCGGGCGGGAAGCCCACTGCGGCGGCCACCAGGAGAACCGCCGCAACCGATCGCCATGCCCGAAGCATTTCCTTGCCGAAACGAAACCTCACCGATCGCATGGTTGGCTGCATGTTGCTCATGTTTCCCCCCTTTGCGGGACTGATTCTGTTTGTTCACATCACGACCACTTCCCTGGCTGCCCGGCAAATCCGCTTTGCGTCGGGGCGATAGGCATTCTCCAAAACCGGGGTAAAGGGAACCGGCACGTCGGCCGACGCCACCCGCCGCACCGGGGCCAAGAGGAACTCGCCGAACCGTTCCATCATGCTCGCCGCCAGTTCGGCGCCCACGCCGCCCGTCTTCGGGCCTTCCTCCACGATCACCACGCGGCCGGTCTTTTCCACCGAGCGGCCGATCGTTTCGTAGTCGATCGGTGCCAGGCTGCGGAGATCGATCACCTCGGCCGCGATGCCCTCGGCGGCCAGCTCCTCCGCGGCAACCATCGACAGGTGGAGCATCAACAGCCAGGAAAGAATGGTCACGTCGGTGCCCTCGCGCCCCACGGCCGCCTTGCCCAAGGGCACGATGTAGTCTTGCGGGGGAATCTCGCTCCCCGCGTCGATGCTGTCCGACTCGGCCCGCGTGCCCTTGGAACCGTAGAGCAGCTTGTGCTCGAAGATCATCACCGGATCGTCGCTGCGGACGGCCGCCTTGAGCAGCCCCTTGGCGTCGTAGGCGTTGGACGGGGCCACCAGCTTGAGGCCGGGCACGCCCAGAAAAAAACGCTCCATGTTCTGCGCGTGCTGGGCGCTGCGGCCCGACGCGCCCACCGGCGCCCGCATCACCAGCGGCACGCTCACCATCCCGCCCGACATGTATCGCAACTTGGCCGCGTTGTTGACGATCTGGTCCATGGGAAGGAGGATGAAGTCGCCGTACTGGACATCGACAATCGGCCGCATGCCCATCATCGCCGCTCCCACGGCCGCGCCGAAGAAGCCCAACTCCGCGATGGGCGTATTGAGTATCCGTCCGGGAAACTTCTTTTCCAGGTCCAGGGTCACGGTGAAGGCCCCGCCCCAGCCGCCGGGAATGCCAATGTCCTCGCCCAGACAAAACACCGTCTGGTCGCGTTCCATTTCCTCGGCGATGCCGTGGCGAAGGGCTTCGGCAATCGATTCTCGCGTCATCGGGCAGTTCTTCCCCTCATCCATCGGACCGGTGGTTCAGGCAAACACGTCGGTGGTCAACTCGGCAAGCGTGGGCTGGGGGTCGCCGCGGGCCGCGGTCACGGCCTGCTCCAGCGACTGCTTCACCCGGGCCTCGATCGCTTCGATATCCGCCTCGGCAATGTCGTCGCGCTGGAGGATCGCCCGCTTGTGAATCTCCAGCGGATCGCGGCCGAACCAGTGCTCTTTCTCCTCCCGGGGTTGATAGTGGGCCGGATCGCGACGCGACTGGCCGGAGCGGCGGTAGGTCAGCAATTCCAGCAGCACCGGCCCCCGCCCGTCGCGACACTGGCGGACCGCCTCCTTGGCGGCCTGGTAAACCGCCAGCACGTTGTTGCCGTCGACCGTCTCTCCGCGGATGCCGTAGGCCGCCGCCCGGTCGGCGACGTGCTTGGGCTTCATCACCAGGTCGATCCGCGTGGACGCTCCGTAAAGGTTGTTTTCGCAGACGAACACCGCCGGCAGGTCCCAGATGGCGGCCAGGTTGATCCCTTCGTGAAAAGCCCCTTCGTTGTTGGCCCCCTCGCCGAAGAAACAGGCCACCACCTGCGCGGTTCCCTTCATTTTGAAAGCCAACGCCATGCCCGCGGCCAAGGGAATGCCGCCCCCCACGATGGCGATGGCCGGGGCCATCCCCTTCTGCATGTTCCCCATGTGCATCGACCCGCCCTTGCCCCGGCAGCAGCCGGTGCGGCGGCCGAACAGCTCGGCCAGCATTTCCCGGGGCGAAAGCCCCTTGGCCAAGGCGTGGCCGTGGGGCCGGTGGGTGGAGGTGATGAAGTCGTCCGGATTCAACGCCGCGCAGACCCCCACGCAACAGGCCTCCTGGCCTTCGCCCTGGTGGATCGTGCCGGGCATGGAGCCCTCCAGGAAGAGCAGCTTGATCCGTCCCTCGAAGGCGCGAATCAAGAACATCCGCTCGTAAAGTCCCAGCAGAAACTCCCGCTCGTACCGATAAGCACCGGCTTCGCTGTCCGCCGTGGTGGTCTCGCTCATCAATCCTTCTCGCTCAAAGGGACGGCCGAAAAACAACGTACCGGTTTCGATCTCGAAAACCGAGGGCCGCCGTGAAACGCGGCCCGGCAAATCGGCAAGTTCATTGTCGGCTGGTTTAATATTACTGCGCAGGGTTGTTCGTTGCGATTCTCCGCAAGTCCTTACGAA
>CAYZWG010000314.1:0-6599 GCA_964481605.1 uncultured Planctomycetaceae bacterium | reverse complement strand
CGTTCGGCTCCCGCCCGGTAACTTGGCTAAAGTCGCAACGTTTCCCGGTCGATCCACCTGGAGACCGGCAAGCAACGGGGGCCGCCGCCCGGCAAAATCGGCAACTTGCAGTTTCTGAGCGAAATAAGGAGCCTGGGTGAAAAACGTGCCCGGCAACCGTGACCTCCATCTCGGATTCCTCACCGTGGTCGAGGACCACCAGAGCGGTCTGTTCGGCGGCTACCTGGTGCTCAATCCCGCGGGCCGCCCGCTGGAGTTCCACTGCACCGCCCCCATCAAGCCCACCCGGGCCCAGGAAATCCTCTACGGGCCCACCCTCAGGGCGTACCTGTACGGCGAGCAAATTGGGCAGACCCTGTTCGAGCACGCCGCGGCAACCCCCGCCGTGGTGCTCACCGATCGCGAGCCGGTGCTGGCCCTGGGCCGGCACGTGCGGGTGCCGGTCGCGCTGCTCTTGCCAGACGAAGCGTCCGCGACGGACCCACCGGCAAGCCGGCCGCTGGCGGCGTCCGACGGCCGAAGCCTGAGAATCGACCCACCCAGCCCGGGCGGCCCGCCGTGGAACACGTTTCACTGGGGCCAAAATCGCCTGGCCGTGCCGGGCAAGGATGGCGAGGCGTCGGCCAAGGCGGTTGCCGAACGGCTGCGGACCCTGGGCGACGCCCTCGATCTGGCCGAGCCCTTCGAGCGGATTCGCGCCGCCATCGAGGAAGCTCGCGGCGGGGGGCGCTGAACGTGATGGGCCACGGGTTCAGACCGACGGCCGGCGGCGGGCTCCGCTGGGAGGCCGAGCCGGCGCCGCACGTGGGGCGTGTCGACTTGGACCTGCTCGTGCGGCCCTTCGCGACCGGCTGGAACCGGGCGCTGGGCCGCGTGGAGAAGGTGCCGCTGGAGACGATCTCGCTCGTCTGTCCGCCACCGGTGGTCATTTCCGTGGCTATCCGCGACCCTTCGCTGCGGGTACGGAGTTTTCGCTTTGCCGAGGCGGAAGAGCCGGCCGTGGGGCCCAGTCCAAATGGACCCCGGCCCGCCAGGATCGCCAAGCTCAGCGGCTCCACGCGAATTTCCCCCCCCGCCGACGTGATCAAGCTGGAAGATCGGCTTCGCTTCCTGCTTCAACCCTCGCTGGAGGCGATGCTCGCGCAGCGGTCGCTTGAATTCCCTCTTGCGCCCTTTCCTTACCAGATGGAAGGAATCGCCTTTCTGTTTGCCCGCCATGCGGCCATCTTGGCCGACGAAATGGGCCTGGGCAAGACGATGCAGGCGATCACGGCGATCCGGCTGCTCTTGCGGTGCGGGGAGATCCGCTCCGTGCTGCTGGTCTGCCCCAAGCCCCTGGTCTCCAACTGGCGCCGGGAATTCGACCAGTGGGCTCCGGAAATTCCGCTGGCCGTGATCGAGGGCGATCAGGGCAAGCGCCGCTGGCAGTGGCGGCTCTCGGGCGTGCCGGTGAAAATCGCCAACTACGAATTGCTGTTGCGCGACCGCGATTTGCTGGAGGGGACCGAAGCGGGCGGCCACCCGCGGCTGTTGTTCGACCTGGCCGTGCTGGACGAGGCGCAGCGGATCAAGAACCGCCGCAGCGCGACCAGCCGGATCGCCCAATCGATCGGCCGCCGCCGCAACTGGGCACTCACCGGCACGCCGGTGGAAAACAGCGCCGAGGACCTGGTGGGAATCTTCGAGTTTCTCCTGCCGGGCTATCTTTCGCCCCAGATGAAGCCCGGCCGGATGGGCCGCAGCGTGGGCGACTACGTCCTCCGCCGCACCAAGGACCAAGTGCTCAGTGAGATGCCGCCCAAGCTCTTCCGCGATGCCGAACTGAGGCTATCGCCCCAACAGCAGGAGAGCTACCGGATGGCCGAGGACGAGGGCGTGTTGCGGCTGGGCCGGCTGGGCGAGGGAATCTCCATCCAGCACGTGTTCGAGTTGATTCTGCGGCTCAAGCAAATCTGCAACTTCGATCCGGCCACCTTGTCCAGCTCCAAACTCGAACGACTGGAGGCCGACCTGGAAGAGGTCGCCGCCAGCGGCCGCAAGGCGTTGGTCTTCAGCCAGTGGGTGGGCACGCTCAAGCGGCTGGCCCGCCACCTCAAGCGGTTCGGCCCCCTGGAGTTCCACGGCAAGGTCCCCGGCAAGCGTCGCCAGGCGGTGATCGAGCGCTTTCGCCGGTCGCCCGATTGCCACGTGATGCTCATCAGCTACGCCGCCGGCGGCGTGGGGCTGAACCTTCAATTCGCCAACTACGTCTTCCTCTTCGACCGCTGGTGGAACCCGGCCGTGGAGGACCAGGCCATCAATCGCGCCCACCGGATTGGGGTCGATGGCTCGGTGACGGTGACCCGCTTTCTCATGCTGGATACGATCGAGGAGCGAATCCAGCGGGTGCTGGAAGAGAAGCGGGAGCTGTTCGAGACGATTTTCTCCGGTACCCGGCAGGGACGCAAACTGGGCCTCACGCAGGGCGAAATCTTCGCCCTGTTCGACCTCAAGGGCCCCGCCGGCCCGATCCGCTACGCGGCCTAGCGCCGTGGTTCGGCTGTGCAGAGCCGAAACGTGGCTGGCGCTGCGAAGTGCGGCAACCGGCCGGCACAGCCGGCCCTACGATGCAATGCGTTCCCAAGCCGGAGCTTGGGAACGAGAGCGGGGGTCTCCTGACCCCGTCGCGTGCCCCCGTTCGGCGCGGGTCTCCTGACCCCGTCGCGTGCGTGCGGAGCACACACCCTACTGTTCGGTGGCCGTGGCCAGCCGCAGGGCCACCCGGCAGGCGCGATCGAATTCGGCCAGCTCGACCCGCTCGGCGGTGGTGTGGGGGCTCACCTGGCCGCAGCCCAGGGTGACCGTGGGAATGCCGCGAGCGGTGATCCAGTTGGCGTCGAGCCCGCCGTTGGAGATCGCCCGAGCCGGCTTGCCGCCGGCCGCCCGCACGGCCGCCTCGGCGGCCAGCACGCAGGGCAGGCGGTGGTCGAGTTGGAAGGCTTCGTAGTCCAGCCGGCCGCTGATTTCCACTTCTCCGCACACCCCGTCGACGTTCCGCACGTGCCGCGCGGCCGTTTGAAAAGCCTGCTCAATGGTGCCCACGATTCTCTTGCGAAAGGCCGGATCGTGGCTGCGGGCCTCGGCGTGCAAATCGACCCGCTCGGCCACCACGTTGGTGGCCCGGCCGCCGCGGATCACGCCCACGTTGCTGGTGCCGGTGTGGCCGTTCTTCTCGATCCGGCCATGCCAGCCGCCCTGGTGCAGGTCGGCCACGGCCAGCGAGGCGACGGCGATCGCGCTGACGCCTTCCTCCGGCGCGCCGCCGGCGTGGCTGGCCAGGCCGGTGACGCGAATGTCGAGCCGGTAGCCGCCGGTGGCGCCGATGCTGAGCTTCTCGGCGGAGCCGCCGTCGAAGTTGAAGGCCAGCCGGGGACCGCCCAGCATCCCCAGCCTCGCGTACCGCGCGCCCTGCAGCCCGATTTCCTCCTGCACGGTCCAAAAAAAAGTCACCGGCGGATGGGCCGCCTTTCCGCCGAGCAATTCCAGCGCCGTCGCCAACACGACCGCCGCCCCGCAACGGTCGTCCGCCCCCAGCGCGGTCTGCTTGTCGGCCGGCACGATCCATCCCTCCCGCAACACCGGCCGGACCCCTTCGCACAGCGGCACCGTATCGACGTGGGCCATCAGCATCCGCCGCGGCCCGCGGAACGTGCCGGGCAGGGTGAAGGCCAGGTTGCCGATCTGGCCGCCGTGCGGGCTGCGCCGCTCGGCCCGATCGATGCGAATCGCCGACTCCGGCGCGCCGGCGGCCCGCAGCTTGCGGACGATCCACTCGATCACCCGCCGCTCGCGGCCGCTGGGGCCGGGAATCTTCAACAGCCCCAGCAGCAGGCGCCGCGCGTCGACCGCGCCCGGAGGCTCGTGCGAGGTGTGCTTTCGGCGTGAACGGCTGGGCATCTGATCTCCTCACGTCTTGCGAAACCTTGCCAGGCCGATATCCTGGATGTTCCTTGTTATCGTACCTGGTGTCCGCGGCGGGACAAGCGGCCGCCGAGCGGCTCGTTGATGGAAAAGGCAGCCGATGCGTTTCTTCCTGGCCGGAATCATGCAGGGCTCGCACACCCAGGCACGGCTCCACCAACAGGACTACCGCTCCCGTTTGACGCGGCTGATCGAAAAGCACTTCCCCCACTCGAAAGTCTATGATCCGCGGGCGGATCACCAGGATTCGATCGGCTACGACGAGGCGACCGGCCGGGCCGTGTTCTTCGATCACAACGCGATGTGTCGCCGGGTCGACGTGCTGGTGGCCTTCGTGCCGGAGGCCTCGATGGGCACGGCGATCGAAATGTGGGAGGCCTACACCCACGGGGCGGCGGTAATCACGATCAGCCCCATGCGGCACAATTGGGCGATCAAGTTCCTCAGCCACGCACGATTCGACGACGTGGCGGCGTTCGAGGCCGCGCTGGAAAACGGCCGGCTGGCCCGGCGAATCGCCGAGGTCGGCGGCGGCCGCGGGCGGAGTGAGCCGCTGATCGATTGACCCATCTCAGCGGATCGACTCGATCAGCCGGTCGATCGCCTTCTCGTCCAGTGTCTTGGCGTCGGCCGAGATGTTGATCATCACCGGGCCATCCTTGCCCGGCACCCAGCCCAGCACCTCGTAGCGGGTCGGTTCCTGGTCGTCCTGGGCGTTGCAGCGGTAGGCGAAGGTGACCTCTTTCCCTCGCACCGTGAAGGTCTTCTGCTGCGTGGTCCAACCCGACGTATCTTGCCGGGCGCCCACGCCCTGCTGGCGAAGCGATTGCTGCACCTCGCGCAACATCTGATCGCGGTTCTGTTGGGGAAACGCCTGGCCGATGGTCACCAGCGTGATTGTGCTGTTGGTTTTCTCCTCTTCGTACGCCACCCAGGTCATCATGCTCCGGTGGGAGAAGGGGATCGTCATGTCCATCGACATTTGCGGGCGAAACCCCTGGGGAATATCGAGACTGAGCATCTTCTCGGCCCGGGCGGCGATCTTGGCCGGGTCCTCGGTGACGGCATCCTTGATGTAGGATTTGCCCCAGTACATCATGAGGATTCCCCCGCCGCAGCAGAGCAGCACTGCCACGCCGCCCAGCCCGGCCAGGATCAGCAGCACCTTGGCGGCCGTGCTCATGCCCTGTCGTTGCGGCGGCTGGGGGGGCGACGGCGACGGTGAAGGACCGTAGGTCGACGGCGGTGGAGGAACGTCCGACATTAGCAACCCCTTTCCGCAAGCAACTCGGCAACGAGGGACCTCGCCCGGTCGCTGCCCGTTTTCCCTCAGGCCGCGACGCGAGTCATTCTCCGCGTTCGGCGCGGGGCTGCCGACCCCGCCGACGGCCTGACCGAAGGTCTCTCTTGGTTTACGTAAGCGGTTGACATGGGAGACCATCGGTCGAATTCAGTGCGGGGTCGGGAGACCCTCGCACAACGTGTCGGCATTGTCTAATTCAACAGTATTGGTCTCAGGCCGCGACGCGGGTCATTCTCCGGCCGCCCCCGCGAGTTGTCAACAGGATGCCACCGGGGGTATCCTCAAGGGCTGGCGGCCGGTGCCGCCGGCACACTCCAACCGAGGGAATCCTGCCCGTGCAACACCTGCTGGACCTCACCCGCGAACAACTTGCCGGCTGGCTCGACGCGCAGGGTTTTCCCCGCTATCGGGCGGGCCAGGTGTGCCGCTGGGTGTTCGCCTCGCGGGCCGGCGATTTCGATCGCATGTCCGACCTGCCCGAGGACCTGCGCGTCCGGCTGGCCAAGGCGTTTCGGCTCCAGACCACGTGCGTCGTGCGGCATCGCCAGGCTTCCGACGGGACGGAAAAGCTGCTGCTGGAACTGGCCGACGGCCGGCGGGTCGAGTGCGTCCTGTTACGCGACGACCGGCGCCGCACCGTCTGCATCAGTACCCAGGTGGGCTGCGCCATGGGGTGCGTGTTCTGTGCCAGCGGGCTCGACGGCGTCGAGCGCAACCTCACCCGGGGGGAAATCCTCGAACAGATACTCCGGTTGAAAAGCCTGCTGGGTCCTGACGAACGGCTCAGCCATGTGGTGGTGATGGGAATGGGCGAACCGCTGGCCAACCTCGACAACCTGCTGCCGGCATTGGCCGTGGTCGCCGACCCCCAGGGACTGGGAATCAGTGTGCGGCGGATCACCATCTCCACCGTGGGGCTGCCCCAGGCGATGCGGCGGCTGGCCGATGCGGGCGCGGGCTACCACCTGGCCGTCTCGCTCCATGCCGCCGACGACCCGCTGCGGAACGAACTCGTGCCGGCCAACCGAAAAATCGGCATCGACGCCGTGCTCGCCGCGGCCGACGACTTTTTCCAGCGGACGGGCCGGCGGGTGACGTTCGAATACGTGCTCCTGGCCGAGCTGAACGATCGACCGCGGCACGCCCGGCGGCTGGCCGCCCGGCTGGCGGGCCGGCCCGCCCTGGTCAACGTGATTCCCTACAACCCGGTCGCCGGGCTGCCCTACCGGGCACCGCGCCCGCAAGCCACGGCGCGGTTTGTCGAGCTACTCGAGTCGGCTGGGCTGAAGGTCAAGGTGCGCTATCGCAAGGGCGACCGAATCGACGCGGCCTGCGG
>CAYZWG010000313.1:0-6639 GCA_964481605.1 uncultured Planctomycetaceae bacterium | reverse complement strand
GGTTGGCGCCATCCCCTCGGGCGGGTAGCGTGGGAAAAACCGTGAGATCGCCTGTCGACTGGTCCTACGCACCGCACTCAGCTACGCCAACTCTCGGCCCGGATAGCTCAACCGTTACGCAGCTAAACACATCCGATGGACACCGATACGTGGCAACACGACGTTCGCGCCTGGCTACAGCGTCGCCGAGTCGGCGTCTCCGATTTGGCCGATGACGCGGTGTTGTTCTTCCAACGCGCGTTCAGTCATACTCGTTGCCCCAGTCATGCGTGGTTTGGCATCCATTCGCAAACCGCAAGCCTCGTCGTTGGGGGCATCTTCCTCGCCGCGCTGGTTCGATCGGGCAATGATAAATGGATCTGGTTGCTCGTTGATGAGAATCCGCCCAACATCGATGGTCTCGAATATCGTCCGGTAAAATCCACAAAGCATTCCGACGCATCTCTAACGTGGGCGCACTCATCGTCGCCTACGTCCATTCGCGATGTTGTCGCCTCACCGAGCATCTGGGATTCGTACGCCACTGCATCCCTCAAGGTCTTGTCATCCTCAACGGCATCCGCCGACCGCGACACCGTTCAGCAAAACAGAAACAAGAGACGACTTTCCGAAATCTGGCCAGTATTCCAAAGTCCCGAAAACTGCATCTTTCCGGATGACGTGATTGGCGCCGTTTCCCTACGTGAAGGATCCGTTCGAAAGGTATGCGTAAACGCTTACGAACGAAATCCCGTTGCACGTAAAGTGTGCGTCGATCACTTTGGTCCATCTTGTGTGGTTTGTGGATTCAACTTTCGTCACGTTTACGGCGACTTTGCCGATGGATTCATTCATGTCCATCACCTGCGGCCTATCTCGCGGATTGCCGCTGACTACGAAGTTGATCCGATCGAAGATCTACGGCCCATTTGTCCCAATTGTCACGCCGTTATTCATTTTCGCGATCCACCATATACAATTGAAGAAATCAAGGAAATGATGGGGGCGATTCCAGTTGGCGGGTCGAACGGTGCCTAACCTATTGAGGATTGCAGTGCGCGAAGCCGAACCTGGAATCCTGTGTTCAAAAGGGTATTCCGACATTTCAGTGGGTGAATTGCAGGGCCCGGCCAACACGGGCGGGTCCGGTTCATTCCGTTGAGGCGCCGGCCATTGCCGCAGTACCGGGAAAAGAAGGGCGTTTGTGGCACAGTACCAAAAGGGAATCCTTGTCTGTATTCTCATTTACCTGATCGCAGTGATCGGTCAGTTCGCCATACCAGCCGAACTTCGACCCCTCGTCGGATTGGGCGCCCTCGTCGACGGACTTGTGGGCGCGGTCTTCGTTTTCTTGCTGGCCATCAAGGTATACGGCATTGGGGTCGGTGTGTTGCTCGGCATTTTGACTCTTATTCCGTGCATCGGCCTCCTCGTGTTACTGGTCGTCACCGACAAGGCAACGAAGATTCTGAGGCAGAACGGAATCAAGGTCGGATTGCTGGGGGCAAATCTCTCGCAGATCTAGGGCACTTGGCTTTTGAAAGTTGTTGCAAAGGAGTCAAGTTTCCCGGGAACCCTTCGCACGGTCACGAAGACAAGAAAGGGGAAAGAGGCCCATCCATCCGCCTCTGCCGTGTGTTGCTTCGCTCTCTTCGCGAGCTTCGCGCACTTCGTGGTTTTCCAAAAGCCTGCTGGTATGCCCCAAGGGGCGGCCGATAAATGACTTTCCGGTTTCGATTTTGAAAACCGAGTTGCCGTAGGGCCGGCTGTGCCGGCCGGTTGCCGCATTTCGCAGCGTCAGCCACGTTTCGGCTCCGCACCGCCGGCCCTACTTGCTTGCTGATTCCCAAGTTCCAGCTTGGGAACCCGCCGGGCCAAGGGTTCGCTGTAACGCGGGCGAAGCGGAGCTTCGCGCTGGATGCGGTCCCAAGCTGGAGCTTGAGACCGAGATCAAAAAAGGGGCCGGAACCGTGAAAAGCATGGCGATCTGGAGAAAATGGCCTTGAGGCCCCCGGTGGGACTTGTGTACCATTCCGGGTCCGTCGTGTCGTATCTGCCGGAAGCCGATTCGCGGTGACCGGATACGATCCGTGCAAAGGATGGCCGGTCGAGCCCGATGCGAATCATTTATCTGTACCAATATTTCTCCACGCCGCGGGCCAGCGGCGGGTCGTTTCCCTACGAGATGGCCCGCTGGATGGTGGCTCGCGGCCACCAGGTCCACGTGGTCACTTCGGACCGGTCGTCGCCGCAGAGCGGATGGACCGAGACCGAGGAGGCCGGGGTGCATGTGCATTGGTGCCGGGTGCCCTACTCGAACCAGATGAGCTACGGCCGCCGAATCAAGGCGTTCCTGCAATTCGCCTGGCAGGCGGCACGCAAGGCGGCGTCCCTGCCGGGCGACGTGGTCTACGCCGGCAGCCCCCCGCTGACGATCGCCCTGCCGGCCGTTCATGCCGCGCGCCGGAAGCGGATTCCCCTGGTGTTCGAGGTCTGCGACTTGTGGCCGGCGACGGCCATTGCCGCCGGCGCGGTGAGCAACCCGGCCGTGATTGCCGCCGCGCGGCGGCTGGAACGTTTCGCCTACGCCCACGCGGCCCACATCGTGGCCCTTTCGCCCGACACGAAGCGAGGCATCGTTGCCGCCGGACAACCACCCCAGCGGGTATCGGTCATTCCCAACCGCGTCAACCTCTCCTGCTTTTCCACGTCGGACGAGCCGGGGCGAGCATTTCGCGCCAAACACTCTTGGCTCCAAGACCATCCCCTGGTGGTCTACACGGGAACGTTGGGGCTGGTCAACGGGTGCGAGTACCTGGCCCGACTGGCGGCGGAAGTCCGCCGGCTCAACGGCGACATGCGTTTTTTGCTGGTGGGCGATGGCCGCGAGGCGGAGCAAGTGCGGCGCACGGCCGCCGCGCTGGGCGTCTTGGACGAGACGTTCTTCCTCCAGCCGCCCGTACCCGCCCAGCAGATTCCCGCCATTCTTTCCGCCGCCGATATCACCACCTCGACAGTAATCGACCGCAAGGCCCTTTGGGCCTGCTCGCCCAGCAAGCTGGTCGATTCGTTGGCCGCGGGCAGGCCGATGGCCATCAACCACGAGGGCTGGATCGCCGACCTGCTGCGGCGGCACGAATGCGGACTCGTTTTGGACGCTCGCGACCATCGCCGGGCGGCCCGGACGCTGGTCGCCGCGATGACCGACGCCCAGTGGATGCGTCGTGCCCGGGCCGCGGCGCGGCGCACGGCCGAGGCCGAATTCGACGCCGACAAGCTGCTTACCCGCTTGGAAGCGATCTTGCACGACGTGGTGCCGACCGGCGGCCGGAGGCTGGCGGCGTGAGCACGGAAAACTTGCAACCTGGCGGCGGACCGATGGGCGACTCGGATTGGATCTCGATCTCCGATGCTCCGGCGTGGGACGCGGCGGTTCGGGCCTGCGGTCCTCACGACTGCTATCACCTGGCCGGCTACCACCGCTTGGCGGCCCAAGAGGGCGAGGGCCAGCCGAAACTGTTTGTCTACACCGAAGGCCGGCAGACGGCCGTTTTGCCGCTGCTGCTGCGCCGCCTGGCTGAAATCCCCGGCCTGAAAGACTGTGGCCGCGTGGACGCCGGCTCGGTCTACGGCTACCCGGGCCTGTTGACCACGGCGGTACGCGAGGACCCACGCGGGGAGAGTTTTCGCGCCGGGTTTCAACTCGCCTTGCGAGAAGCCCTGGCCGAGTTGGACGTCACGGCCCTGTTCGTTCGCCAAAACCCGCTCATCCTAACCGGGTGGCTGTTCGACGGCATGGCCGACGCAAGCAGCAGGGGCCACACGGTGGCCATCGACTTGTCGCTGCCGGAAGAGCGACAGGTGGCCGAGATGCGTCGCGACCACCGCTACGACATACGCCGGGCCCGGCGGCAGGGCGCGGTGGTCGTGGAGGACCCGGATTTTTGCCGCGTGGACGAGTTTCGGCGACTGTACCTCGCCACCATGCGGCACGCCGGGGCCGACGACTACTACTTTTTTTCCGCCCCCTACTTTCGTGCCCTCAAGGCCAACCTGGGTGATCGGGTCACGTTGATGTTCGCCCAGCACGAGGGGCGCGTGGTTGCCGGGGCAATGTTCCTCAAGTGCGATCGCATCATTCAATACCATCTCAGCGGCACGGCCCCGGAGATGGCGAAATTCCGCGGCGGCACAAAAATCGTGCTCGACGCCATCCGTGCCTGGGGTGCCCGCAACGGATATCGCTGGCTGCACCTGGGCGGAGGACTGGGGGGCCGGCAAGATTCGCTCTTCGAGTTCAAGTCCGGCTTTTCTCCTCTCCGTTTCTCCTTTGAAACACTGGGAATCGTGATCCAACCGGAACGCTACCGCCGGCTTGCCGATCGGCGCGCGGGATGGGCGGCACGCCAAGGCCTGGCCCTGGCCGAGGGCCCGTTTTTTCCCGAGTATCGCCGGCCGATCGTCGCCCGGGCCGGGTGAACGGCCCGCCCCGGGTAATCCCCATCCTGCGGGAGGACCTCCCCCATGATTCGCCCCATGCGGCCTGCTGCCGACGGCGATTTTCGCTCGCCGCTGGCGATCGACGGCGGCCCTCGCGTCCGCCAGGCTCCCTTTCCACCCTGGCCCGTCTTCGGCGATGAAGAAATCGAGGCGGCCACCGCCGTGCTCCGCTCGGGAAAGGTCAACTACTGGACCGGCCGGGAAACCCAAGCGTTTGAGCAGGAGTTTGCCGAGGCGGTCGGATGCCGGCACGCCGTGGCGGTGGCCAACGGAACGGTGGCCCTGGAGTTGGCCCTGCACGCCTTGGGGATCGAGCCCGGCGCCGAGGTGATCGTCACCTGCCGCAGCTTCATCGCCTCGGCCAGTTGCTGCGCGGTGCGGGGTATCGTGCCGGTGTTTGCCGACGTTGATCCCCACAGCCAGAACATCACCGCCGACTCGATCCGCGACGCCTTGACCGACCGTACCCGGGCCGTGATCGCGGTCCACCTGGCCGGCTGGCCCTGCGAGATGGAGGCCATCTGCCGGCTGGCTCGCGGGCACGGCCTGGCGGTGATCGAGGACTGTGCCCAGGCCCACGGGGCCACCTATCGCGGCCGGCCCGTCGGCTCGCTGGGCGACGTGGCCGCGTTCTCTTTCTGCCAGGACAAAATCCTCACCACCGGCGGCGAGGGCGGCATCTTGGTGACCAACCGGGAGGACCTCTGGCAGCGGGCCTGGAGCCACAAGGACCACGGCAAGAGTTGGCAGGCCGTTCACCATGGATCGCAAGACGGGCTTTTCCGCTGGCTGCACGAGTCGATCGGCACGAACTGGCGAATGACCGAAATGCAGGCGGCGATCGGCCGGGCGGCCCTGAAAAAGCTTCCCCGCTGGGTCCACCGGCGGCGGCGGCTGGCAGCCATGCTGGACGAAGGCTTGGGGCGACTGGAGGCCCTGCGGATCGCCCGGCCGCCGGCGCACATCGAGCACGCCTATTACAAATACTACGTGTTTCTGCGGCTCCGGCGATTGGCCCCCGGCTGGACGCGGGACGAGATTGTTCGCGCCCTTCAGGCGGAGGGCATCCCCTGCGGTCCCGGCGCCTGCCCGGCCATCTATCGCGAAAAGGCGTTCGCCTCAGAAGCGTTTATTCCGCCGCGTCGGTTTCCGGTCGCCGAGCAGTTGGAAGAGACGAGCCTGATGTTTCTCGTTCACCCCACGCTTTCGCCCTACGACGTCGCCGACGTCTGCGTGGCGGTCGACAAGGTGCTTCGCGTGGCCACGGCGCAGCCGTTCACGCCGCGCCGCGCCGCCTAGAAAACCAACCCGATAGGGCCGGCTGTGCCGGCCGAAAACCAGCCCGGCTACCGGCCGGCCCTACGAAAAACCCGGCATCGGTCGGCACAGCCGGCCCTACTTGCAAGCCATGTCAACAAAACGCATCCTGGACCTGAGCATCGCCGCGATCGCGCTGGCCGTCTTGGCAGGGCCGATGATCCTCGTGGCGGTGGCCATCCGGGCCACCATGGGCCGGCCCGTGCTCTTTCGCCAGGTCCGACCGGGCCGAGGCAAGCGCCCCTTCGTGGTGCTCAAGTTTCGCACCATGCGCGACGCCGGCGATGCCCCAGGGCGGCCCCTGCCCGACGGCCGGCGGCTGACCCTGCTGGGACGGCTGCTGCGGAAAACCAGCCTCGACGAGTTGCCCCAGTTGTGGAACGTGCTGCGGGGCGAAATGTCGCTGGTCGGCCCTCGCCCGCTGCTGGCGAGGTACCTCCCCTATTACACCCGGCGAGAGTGCAAGCGATTCGAGGTCCTGCCGGGCATCACCGGCTGGGCCCAGGTCCACGGCCGCAACCTCGCCTGCTGGAACCGGCGGCTGGAACTGGATGCCTGGTATGTCGAGCACCGCTCGCTCCGGCTGGACACCCTCATTCTCTGGCTCACCGCCTGGTCCGTGTTGCGCCGCAAGGGCGCGGTGGCCGACCCCACGACCCTGATGGAGGACCTGGACGTCGAGCGGGCGCGAAGTGGGCAAACCGCCGGCGCGGTCGATCGCCGCCACGGTGGCATCCCCACCCCGGGCAAGCCTCTTCGGACCTCGACGCGGGCCACCTGAGCCGGCCCCGCGGGGCCGTTGCGACAGCGTTCGGCGCGGGTCAACAGCGTTCGGCGCGGGTC
>CAYZWG010000312.1:0-6680 GCA_964481605.1 uncultured Planctomycetaceae bacterium | reverse complement strand
CCAGCGGGCGAAACTTCGCGAGGGCGCGTTCTCCACGCTTCTTTGGCTGGAGTTGCTCGATAACAGCGCGCTGGCCGAGGACACCGCCGGGACCAGCCGCCTGCGGGCCTTTGCCGTGGGCGACAGTTGCCTCTTCCACGTTCGCCACGGTCAACTGCTGAAGTCGTTTCCGATTGACTCGGCCGACCAGTTCGACCAGAGCCCGATCGTGCTGGGGAGCGTCGATTTGAACCGCGACGGTCAAATCGAGTTGAAAGTGCACGAGACAACGTGCCGTGCCGGCGACCTGCTCGTCTTGTGTACCGACGCGGTGGCCGGCTGGGTGCTAGGGCGTTATGCCGGCGAGGAACCGCTCGACTGGGAAGCCTGCTGGACGGTATCGCGCCAAGCGTGGCGGGAGGAGATCGTGGCGCTGCGCGGCGAGCGGCAGATTTCCTGCGACGATAGCACGCTGCTGGTGTTGCGGGTCGGCTCGGTGGCCGGCGAGCAGGAGCCGCCGCCCGCGACGACCGGCGAACCGGAAACCCCCGAGCGAACCGACGCGACCGCGCCGTCGGCGGTTGATCCCGGCTTGGACGAGGCCCCCGAAGCAGCGGCCGCCGCCGGCGCTCCCGCTTCGACCACGGCGGCCGCCGGACCGCCGCCGCTACCGGAACGGACGGCCGCGGCGTCGACCGAAGCCGCGGAAGGGGGCGATTGGCGCGATCGGATCAACGCGATTTCCGAGCGCGTCTACCACAAGGTGAGCGAGAAGTTGGAGCGCGGCGTCGATAAGCTGGAGCAGGTCAAGGAGTCGGCCGCCAAGGCCCTGCACCGCCTTCGCCGCGCGGAACCGTCCGACTCCGAGGAGCCGCCCGAGGAGAATGCTGGACAGTAAGTAGGGCCGGCCGTGCCGGCCGAAACGTGGCTGGCGCTGCGAAGTGAGGCAACCGGCCGGCACAGCCGGCCCTACGTAACTTCGGCCTGCGCCGCGTGGAACCGAGTATTCGCCAAGGTGGAAAGCCGCCATGTCCTCTCCCCTGCCCTCCGGTCCCCCGCCGCTGCCCGACGCCGCTGAACGCGGCAATCGTCGTTTTCCCGGCCTGCGCCTGGTGAAGGATGCCCTGTTGGGCCTGGCCTTGCTGGCCGCGCTGGTGCTGATCTTTGTCATGGACGCCCGGCGGGGGCCGGTCGAGCCGGGTGTGCGGGGGGCGTCGCCGGTCGACGCGGAGACCGGCGACGTGGACGAGTCGGACTCGGCCACGCTGGTCGGCCGGCCGCTGCGCCTGGCCGTCACGCCGCCGGAATACGACGACATGGGCCGGCTGTTGGACTCGCTGGGCGAGGGATATCGCTATCGCACGATCCCCTACGGCGATTTCCTCGATGCCGGCCGTCTGGAACCCTACGACGTGGTGTTTCTCACCTGCGGCGGCGTCCCTCGCGACTGGCTGGGCAGACGGCTCCGCGACGCCCAGCGGGGCGCGTCGGCCATCTTTTCCGCACGGCAGGAAATCGTCGACCAGCTCCACGCGGCGATTCGCCGATTCGTCGCCCAAGGCGGCACGCTCTACGTCTCCGATTTTCATTTCGACGTGCTGGCCATCGCCTTTCCCGAACTGGTCGACCGGTCCCGGGTGGGGCGGGGTATCGAGCAGACGGTCGAAGCGGAAGTTCTCGACGCCGGGCTTCGCCACAGCCTGGGCGAGACGATTCCGCTGCGGTTCGAGATGCGGGCCTGGCGGCCGGCCGCCTTTGCCGGACCCCAGGTGACGGCCCTCTTGCGGGGAACCTACCAGACCATCGACGGCCAGCGCGTGGAGGGGCCGCTCTTGGTGACCTTTCCGCATGGCGACGGGACCGTGATCTTCACTTCCTTTCACAACGAGGCCCAGAACAGCCGCATCGAAACCGAGCTGTTGCACCACCTGGTCTTCGCCACGGTGACCGCCCGCGAACAAACCCACGTCCGCCGGATGATGGTGCGGGGCGGATTCTCGCCCCAGCAGCGGAACCTGCTCAGCGCCTCGTCCCCCAGCGAGCCGGTAACGCGATCCTACGACTGCGCCCGCCGCGGTCCGCTCCAGTTCGTTCTGGGGTTTGAAGACCGCGGGGCGAGGCTGCGGCTGAGCATTGTCGGGCCGAACGGTTCACGACGGGAAAAAACCGGCACGAAGACCTTTCGCGTCGACGTGCCGGACGCGGCGGCGGGCCGCTGGCAGGTGACCGTCACGCCGCTGGAGATTCCCTTTCGCCATTTCCCCTTCACGCTGACCGTGGGCCAGCGGAAGGAGTCGTTGTAGCAGGCCGTGGGCGGGGGGAGGGGAGGAAACCTGGTTCCCAAGCTCCAGCTTGGGAACCCACCGGCGTGGCGTGCGGCCGTCGGCCCCAGCGAAGCAGAGCTTCGCGCTGGATGCGGTCCCAAGCTGGAGCTTGGGACCGAGGGCGGGGCACGGGGGAGCCGGTTGCCGCGCTTCGCCGCGCCAGCCACGTTTCGGCCGGCACGGCCGGCCCTACTTGCGTGTTCCAGGTCGCCGCAGGGCCAGTTCGAGCGGCAGCAGGATCAACGCGGCGGCCAGCAGGTAGCTCCAACAGTCGGCCCACCCCCGCCGGCCCGAGGCAACCGCCGCCAGCACCTCAGCGGGCGCCGGGTCGAAGCGGCCGCCGCTGGCGCCGGCGATGTCCCGTAAAAGCGACTCTCCGGGGCCGCCGGCCCGCGCTGCGTCGTCACGGCCGGGCACGAACCCGCCGCCGTGTCGCACGCGGACGTCTTGGCCCTGCTCGATGAAACGAACCTCGACACGGCAGATGCCCGGCCGTCCGGGGCGGACATCGCCCGAATAACGCCCGGGGGCCGTCTGGCGGAGCGCGAACGGATGTTCCTCGTCCGCCGCGTCGACCAGGGTGGCCGTGGCCCGGGCCCCGTTGAGCCAGCGGCCGTCGCCGGCGGTTGCGTCCAAGGTGACGTGGAGGCGGTCCTGCTGGCCGCGGCAAACCAGCACCAGGCGATCGTCTCGGCGCCGGCGGGTGGCGTGGCGGGCCACGTCGACCCAGAACCGCCCGAACTGATCCCAGCCAAGCCACGACCGCCCCCAGCGTGCCCGGGCATCGGAGGTGAAGGCCACGGAGACCCCCTTGCCGCACCGCCACCAGGCCAGCAGCGGGTCGCCCTGGCCGGTGGAGAGGACCACGTTGGCGTCCTCCTTGACCCGGGTCTGGACGTATCCCAACAGGGGGGGCACATCCTGCCAGTTCAACTTGTCCAGGGCCGAGGGCGTTTCCCGGCGTCGCGGCGTCAGCGGCTTTTCCCGAATTCCCAGCCGGCTGACCGTGGCCGTCTCCAGGGCGAAGACCCGCGGCACGGCGGCCGGATTGTCGCAGCGGTAGTAGTGCCCGCCGCCCCGAGTTGCCATCTCATCCAAGAGCCGCGCCGCCGCTTCCTTGCCCATGCCCACGGTGGAGACGGTGACCCCGTCGCGGGCAATCTGTTTGACCAGGCCGTCGAAATCCCCGGGGTGGGAGATTCCGTCGGTCAAGACGATGATGTGCTTGCGGCGAGCAAACGCCTGGCGCAATGCCAGCCAGGCCTTTTCCAGGGCGGGGTAGAGATTCGTGCCGCCGCCGGCCTTGAGCGTATCCACCTGGTCGAGAATCCGCTGCTTGTCGCGGCAGGGTCCCAGCGGCACGACCCAGGTGGTGAAATCCTGAAAGGCGATGATCCCCAGTTGGTCCTGCCGGCCGAGCATCTGGACGGTTCTCCGCACGGCGGCCTTGGCCAGCGCGATCGCGCCGCCCTCTTCCATCGAGCCCGATTGGTCGATCACCAGCACCAGCGCCAACGACGGCCGCCGGGGTTGTTCGTCCGCCTCGCTGATCACCGGCAGAACCTCTTCCAGCCTGGTGTGGCGATAGCCGCCGGGGGTGAATGCCCGATCGCCCCCGATCGCGATCAGGCCGCCGCCTTGTTGCGAGACGTAACCAGCCAGGGCCTCCATCGAGGCGGGCGAAAGGGCTGCCGCGGGAACGTTGCCGAGCACGACCAGGTCAGTCTCGGCCAGTTCGGCGGGGGTGGCAGGAAGCTGCCCCGGGGCGATCCGCCGGATGGTCATCGGGCCCGACCGAAACGCCTCGACCAGCGGCTGCCAGGCCGCCGCCTCGGCCGCCACCAACAGCACCCGGGCCGGCTTGTCCACCAGGGTCACCGTGCCGGCGGTGGGCCCTTGCGGCACGGGCCCGGAAAACCCCTCCAGCGCGGCCGTCCACCGTGCGTTACCCGCGGCGAGGAGCGTCCGCGTGAAGCGGACCCGGTTTTCGCCCGGGGCTAGCGTCGCCGCTGCCTTGGCCACCGGCTGCCCGTCCCGCAAGAGCGTCACCTTGCCGTGGTCCGGTCTCGCGGCCCGCACCACGACCTCCACCTCGAACGGCTCTCCCGGTCGGACCTCACCGGGGGCGTCCACCGCAGCGACCTCCAGCGCCGGGGGCGGCCTGGTGGCCAGGGGCACGGTGTCGATCGGCACGATCGCGTCGCGGGCCACCGCCACCGCGTCGCCCTCGGTCTGGTTGCCGTCGCTTAGTAGCACCACCCGGCCACCCTGCCTGGCGACCAAGGCGATGGCGGCCTCCAGCCCCGCGGCCAGGTTGGTGCCGGAGGCGTCCAGTTGCCCGCCGGCCGGGGATTTCGCCGGCGGACCGATTGCCGGTCGGGCCGCCAGGGGGAGCACCGAAACGCCATGCCCGTCTGACGCCGCCAGAAGCGCTTTCACAAGGGCGTCCGCCTGCCGGCGGCCTTGCTCCGAAATGCTCGCACTCCGGTCGACCGCCACGACCACCGCCGGACGTTCTCGCTCTCGGGCGATACGCAAACCGCCCAACGCCAGAACCAACGCCGCCAGCAGAAGTGCCCGCAGGACGAACACGATCGCGCCGCGAAGCCGGCCCAGGTTGGCCAGGCTCCGCCACGCTGCCCAGGCGATCAGTCCCACCGCCGCCGCCAGCACCACCAGCCAGGCCGGTTGGACCAGTTCGACTTGTGCGAGAATCCACGTCATTTTCGTCTCAGCAAGTCCAACGTCGATGGAACGCCGGCCACTCGACAACCGCCGCCAACAGCGCCGCGACCGCCAGGTAGGGCCAGAGGGGAAGACCACCCGGCGGCAGCGGCCCGCGCGACGACGCCAGCCAGGTCTGGTCCGGGCGGAGATCGCTCTGGTGGGCGTCCACGCCGGCGGCGGCTACCACCACGGGCCGGACTGCCGGGGCAACCCGCGGGCCGGGTTGTTCCGCGGGCTCTTCGGCGGTGGCGGGAAACCGTAGGTCGCGGACGTCGTCGGCGACGAAATGGTCGGCAGGGTCCAGCCGCACCGAGAGCCGACCCGGTCGTGGGCTGGGCAAGTCGAGCACCCGCTGCGTTTGCCCACCCGCCGGCAGGTCGAGCGGAATCTCGGCCACGCGGCTGCCGTCCAGCACCGCCAGCAGGCGGCGTTTGGCCGGGCGGTCCGAAAAGTTGGCCACCTCGACCAACGCCTGCCAGGTTGCCGGCGGGGCCGGCTGGGGCCGCGCGGCCAACCGCGTGAGGGCGACGTTTTCCGTCCGAGTGCCCACGACCACGCCCGTCACATCGCCTTGCGAGGCCATCGCCGCGGCACCCCGAAAGCAGCCGTCGCTGAGGACCACGATTCGGCCACCGGGCCCGGTGGCGAGCATCCGCCGGGCCAGCGCCACCGCCTCCACGACCCGGTCCGGTCCGGACGCGGGGGCCACCTCGTCGATCGCTCTCCGCAACCGGATCGGATCGTTGCCCAGGGGGCACCGCGGCGACGGTTCGCCGCCGGCCGTCACCACCGCGCACGTTTCGCGGTAGCCCAGGCCGGCGATCATCTCGCGGGCCAGCCGTTTGGCCTCCTCCAGCCGACCGCCCGGCACGTCGGTCGCCGTCATGCTGAGGGAATTGTCGAGCACGAGTACGATCCGGCGGGCCGGCCGCGTGGCCGGATCGGCGACGGCCAGGACCAACAGGCCGACGATGGCCAGTTCCAGCGCCAGGGAAAACCACCAGCGGCGGCGTCCTCCGGCAAGGACCGGCCGCGGCGGGCCCAGCACACTCTGCCAGAGAAATCCGGCCGGCGTCGTTCGTCGGAGGGGAGCGACACGGCGGAGATAAGCCAACACCACCGGCACCGCCACCAAGGCCCACCACAGACCGCTCGGATTGTGCAACGTGATGGACAACGCCAGGGTTCACTTTCCGGCCAGCACGGCCCGCCGCACGAGTTCGGCCGGCGAAAGCCGGCAATCGAGTTGCACGCAAGGCACGCGCCGGCCCTCGCACCAGCGACGCACCGCCCGCAAAAACGCTTCAAACCGGTGGCGATAGTCCGCGGCGTGTTTCTCCGTCAGGGTCGTCCGCCAGACGGCTCCCGTTTCGGCGTCGACCAGTTCCACGTCGCCCAGGGCGGCCGGCTGGGCGTCGGCCGAATCGAAGAGGTGGACCAGGCGGAGATCGCGCCCCGCAAGGTGCAAGACGTCCAGGGCCTTGCGCCAGTCGGCGTCGTAAAGGTCGCTCACGAGCACCAGCATCTCCGGCGGCCCGCCGCGCTGGGCCAGGGCGCCCGCCACCCGGGCCAGGTCGGTGCCCCGCCGGCTCTCGGTCACCTCTCGAAGGGTTTGCCCGAGGAGCGCGCGGCCGCGCGCTCCTCGCACCA
>CAYZWG010000311.1:0-6691 GCA_964481605.1 uncultured Planctomycetaceae bacterium | reverse complement strand
GAGGGAGAGGGGAGGAGTTTGCAAAAGTCCAGTTTTTAGACGGGATATCCAGAATGATCGGGATGATACGAGAAAGCGAGGCCTTCCCGGAAGCCGCCTGACGGTCAAGCGGTGAACCTGGCCCCCTTTGGTCCCCCGCTTATTTCAGATTGGCAATGCTTTCCGGCCTCGCGCACTGCCTGCCCTTGTCTAGCCAGGTTCGGCCGATGCGGCGGACCTCGTCCCAGTCGCGGGCCGTGCCCAGCAACACATAAAACACGCCCTGCGCCGTCCAACGGTTGAGTTCCATGTCCTTGGCGTAGCCAAAGTAGTCCTTCACAAACGACGTGTATCGTCTCCCCTCCGGGACGAAGAACTGCCCGATCGATCCGAAACTGTAGGCGTACGGCGAACCCGGTTTCCAATTGGATGCCTGCGAATTCAGCCAACCGATCGGCCAATGGTCCCAGAGTCCCTGTCTCCACTCGCAGCCGCTCTTGACGCCCGGCGTGCAGTGATCGACCAACACGCTTTTCTCGGCGAGAAAACCGCTGGCGTCGCCGAGCACGGCGAACAGCAGTCCGTCTTTCAGCGGCAGCACCAAAGCGCGACCCGGCGACCGCGAGATCGCCGTCAGCGTGGCGTCGTCGCCACGACGACGAACCTCGCCCTTTTCGCCCCAGTAGATTTCGTACCGCCGATCACTATACACGTCCAGCGCGGCAAGCGTAAGGTAGTCTCCCCGTTCTGCGTCGCGCGGGAACAAGTCCTTGATGAGCTTGCCGACGGGCGCCACGCCGAAGAGTTCAACCGGTTGCTGGCTATACCCACAAGTACGGTCCGGCATGAGACTCTCGTAGGTCATCCGGCGGAGGACCAGTCCGTTGGGATAGGCAAAATAGTCCTCCGTCCCGCGCAACCGAGGTTGCCTGTCGTCCTTCATGTTGACCGCGAAATAGTTCCACCGCACCCAGACGCGTTCCGGCCCACTCTGGATCACGTCGACAAAACTGTTCCTCTCCTTCCGCCCCATGATGTTGAACAGTTCGGCACTGCCCACGTTGCTTTGGGGGTTGCCCTGGATGTTACCTTCGAAGAACTGGTTGCACATTGCCGCTCCGTTGGGCAACTCCAGCAGCGGGCAGTAACTGGCTTCGTGACTGAACACGAACCGTTGGGGAAGGTCTTTCCAGAAGACGACGACAGCCTTCCCGGCGTTCATGTCGGCGTGCGGCGGACTGGGGGTCAATCCGCCCGTGTAGTGGCCGGGAGCGTAGTCGCTGACCTCCAGGGCAGAGACTCCTGGCGTGGTTCGCCTGGCCAACTCGGCCATGGTCACGGGTTGCGGCTTCTCAAAGACCGAATCGGGACCGTCGCCCGCGCGCACTCCCGCGGCGCCGATCAGGCCCCATGCCGCCACGCTCAACAGCGTCATTGCCCCCATCCCAGCCGAGGCCGCGCCGATGTTCTTCATCCGACTCGCGCACATGGTGATGCTCCTTGTTTGTGCACGCACGACCTACGCCGCGATCATCAAACCTTATCGCTGTTGGCCGTTGCATAGACACACTTCCTCGCCTCGTCGGCAAAGGCCTTGACCAGTTCCGGCTCGGCCTCGAAGAAGTTATCGGAGGGACAAAGGATGTACGCGCCGTCTCTGCCCGCCGCCTCAAAGCAGCGGCGCACCTCGGCGCGCGTCTGCGCTACGGTGCAACCTTGGAAGAAGTGGGACTGGTCAAACCCGCCGATCATGCAGATGCTCTGCGGGATGCGCCGGCGGGCTTCGGCCAGGTCCGCGTCGCCGCCCATGCCGGGTGGGGTGAACGTCTCCATGGCATTGGGGTCCATCGCCGCGATATCTTCCAGGATCGGCATCATCCCGCCGCAGGTATGATAAGCGATGCGCTGGCCGGCGCGGTGTGCCAAGGCGAGCAATTGGCTGTCGTAGGGAGCCACGAACTGGTCGAACAATCGCGGCGAGATCACGGTCGAAGAAGCGCCGCCCCCACCCAGTTCGAGAATATCGTAGCGGGCCCCGGCCAAGGAGTCGACGAACACCTTCTTCCGCCGGAACAGAATTCCCAGCAACTCGTGGACCCAGGCCGGGTCGTCGTAGGTCTCCATGATCAGTCGCTCGACGCCGACCAGGCAGGTGGCGTCCTGCCAGGTGCCGGGCTGGCCGAAGACGTCGAAACAGCAGATGTAGCCGCGGACCAGTCCCCGCCGGCCGAACGCCTCGGCTGCCCGGTTCACCGCCTCCACGTCGCACTTGGGGGCCGTGAGATACTCCCCCATCAGGTCGATGTCGCGCTTCTGCTTCACCAGCGGCTCGACCACCCAGGCCGTAAAGGGATCGGCCTGCAAGACCATCGTCAATACGCCCTTGGGCGTGACGAAACGGTAGCGGGTGGTCGGATGTTCGTGGCCGGCAATCGCCTCGCACTCGACACGCCACTCGTCCGTCGCGATCCGCCGGCTTTCCAGGAAACCCGGTTCCCCCTGCCTTGGGTCGTAGTACTCGCCGCGGTCCGCGTCGGGGCGGTGCGGCACGGTATACAGGATCGGGTCCCAGCCGCAGGTGTCGAAGAACTCCGCCTCCGACATGCCCCCCATCGACGTGTTCAAGAAGTGCGGCATCAAGAAATGCGTGGTTACGGGAAGCCGATCCGGCGTGCCGCCATCCAGAGCGGTCAGCATGCGCTCCTTAGCGGTCATCTTCATTCCCGGGTCTCATCCTTTCCCGCCGGCGCTGGCCAGGCGTTTCGCGGTATCCGTCTCATCCCGCGTTTTTTCTACAAGGGCTTCGACGGCTTGATCGTGGGGCCCTTGCGGAACAACCTCGTGCGCTCCGCGGCACGACTGAACACGTGGAACACCATCCCACCACCAGCGACACGAACAGAGCGGGCCACTGCCGGAAGTTAATCGATTCCCGCCCGATCGTCAATGAGCGAACATGTCCCCCGTTCGCCCCCCAGAGAGGCAATCGCCCGGCCAGATGGGCGCAAAAGTACAGGCGGCCGTGGCTCGCCCACGACCGCCTGCGAGGGTTTGTCAACTGCCGGATGGTCCGTAGGGTCGGCTGTGCCGGCCGAAACGTGGCGGGCGCCGCGAAGTGCGGCAACTCAGTAAGGCTTGAACACGCCCGGCATGGGGATCGGGTAGTCGCCGTTGTCGTCCTTCACGACCGGCGCCGGCACGTCCCAGCCCAGCTTCTTGGGCATTTCGGTGAAGTCGCTGGCCACGGCGTCGTCCCACTTGACGACCTTGCCGGAGTAGTTGGCCAGCCGGCCCAGGGTCGAAGTCATGCTGCTGTTGGCGCCGTAATAGGTCTCATTATAGCGGTCGCCGGCCTTGAGCGTGGCGACCAGGTCGGTCTGCTCCTGCTGGTGGCCGCTAACGTTCTTGCCGTCAAACCGCCAGGGGTTGGCGCCCTCGATCAGCCCCGCGCAGTTGGAGGTGCCCTTGGTGCCGTGGGCGGCCTCGGAAACCGAGTTGAAGCAGTTTTTCATGTGGCGGCACTGGCTGTACATCTTGGTGCCGTCGGCGTAGGTGAACTCGACGAAGTGGTGGTCGAAGATCTGGCCCGTGCCCTTGAGGTCGCCCAGGTAGCGGGCCGTACAGCCGCCCATCCCGTTGGCCTCGACCACGTGCTGATCCTTCATCACCCAGTTGCCGATATCCAGGTTGTGGATATGCTGCTCGGTGATATTGTCGCCGCTGAGCCAGCAGAAATGATACCAGTTGTTCACCTGGTACTCCATTTCGGTGGGCTCCCGGCCGAGCCGCTCGGCCAGGTCCTTCCGCCTGCGATTCCAGATGCCGCCACCGTTCCAGTAGACCCGGGTAAACATCACGTCGCCCAGCGCGCCGTCGTGGATCTTGGCGATGGTCTCCATGTAGTTGGGCTGGTGGCGGCGCTGCAACCCCACGCCGACCAACAGGCCCTTCTGGTCGGCCACCTTGCCGGTCGCCAGCAGGCTGCGGTATCCCACGCCGTCGACGCAGCAGGGCTTCTCCATGAACACGTTTTTACCGGCCTCGATGGCGGCCTTGTATTGCATCGGGCGAAAGCCCGGCGGGGTGGCCAGCACGACCAGGTCGGCCTCGGTCGCGACCGCCTGCTTGTAGGCTTCCAGTCCGCAGAAGATGCGGTCCGGCGGCACGTCGACCTGGTCGCCGTACTTTTTCTTCAGGCTGGTGATCGCCCGGGTCGCCTTGCTCTCGAAGGCGTCGGCCACGGCGATCAGCTTGAGGCTCTTGTCGGCGTTCATCAACTGGCTCACGGCCCCCGTGCCGCGGCCGCCGGCGCCGCTGAGGGCCACCTTGATGATATCGCTTCCGGCCGCGTGGGCACCTCGGGCCACGCTCAGCCCACCGGCCAGGGCCACCCCGGTGGCTACCGTTGCCGAATCCTTGAGAAACTCGCGACGCGACGGATGGTTGGTATTACCCATGGCAGCTATCTCCTTGAACTGAAAGACGGGAACAGTCGTCTACGCAGGGCCGACCCTGCCGGCCGAAGACCGGATGGCCAACCAAGGTCCAATGCCGGCCGGCACAGCCGGCCCTACTCTCTGAAAAACGGGAACAGTCCCATGCCGGCCGGCACAGCCGGCCCTGCTCACTCTTGGTCAATCACCAGAGGGAGCCTCATCAATGCTTGCCGCCCTGCGCCTCTTGGTACTCCTCCATGATCTTCGGATCGGGTTCGTACAGCTTGGCCTCCTCGGCCGTGGGCACGCGCAACGGCCGGATCACCCGAAAACCAACGAAAAGCGAGTCCGTGTGATACCAGATGCTCTGGGGAATCTGGGGGTCCTGCATTTTCCAATCCGCGCTGGAACCGCGGCGGGCGGCGCTGCGGCACGCATCCGCGTCGTCGTCCCAGGAACCACCGCGGACCACGCGAGGAAAGAGCGTGGTAGGTACGGCAAACGGCGCGTGCACCTTGCCCGACTTCAATTGCTCGTAATAGTCGGGAATGTACTGGTCCAGCACCCACTCGGCCACGTTCCCGTGCATGTCGTAGAGGCCCCAGGGATTGGGCTTCTTCTGGCCAATTTTGGCGTAGCCGTCGGGGCAATTGTCGAAGTACCAGGCGTAATCCCCCAGAGCAGCCGGATCATCGCCGAAGGAGTAGGCGGTGGTCGTGCCGGCCCGGCAGGCATATTCCCATTCCGCCTCGGTGGGCAGGCGGTAGTAGCGGCCCGTCTTGGCACACAGCCATTTGCAAAACATCTTCGCCGCGTACTGCGTCATGCAGATCGCCGGATAGCCGTCGTGCCCCATCTCGAACGTCATGTCGCTATACGGCGGCGTGGGCCGGGCCACCGCGTCGGCCACCGCGTCCCACTTGGAGCCCTTCTTCTTCAAGATCTTCCGCCGCTGGATGTCGAGACTGAACGACCAGGTGTCGTACAGGTCCCAGCTCACCTCGGTCGACATCATCCAGAACGGCTCGATCTTCACTTCCACCTGGGGACCCTCGTCCTCCTTGCGGTCCTTTTCGCTAGCCGGGCTGCCCATCAGAAACTTGCCGGCGTGAATCGGAACCATATCGAACACCAGGTCCGTGCTTTGAATATGCTCGGTATACTTCTTCATGCCGGCTTCATCCTTGGCCTCGGCACCCAGCACCGGATACGACTCGGGCAACCACTTCACGGCCAGTTCCTTGGCCGGATCGAAGCCGAGCTTCGATTTTTCCTCGGCCGCCGCCGAGCGGGCGAAAAACCCGATCGCCCCGGCAAGAGCCAAGAGGCCGAAGCAAAGAATCACCGACCGCGCACCGTTTGACTTGGTCATGCAACAAATCCTCTTCAAATGGACAGAAATCGAAACCCGATCCTCTTGTTGGAAACGTGACGACGCCGGAAGGCGGGACCTGCTCTGCGGCAAAGCAGGCAAGCCGGTTGTGGCAAGGCATCGCCGGGGCAGGGACAAATCGACCACGCGGCCGCCGTCTCGAGCAACCCCAACGAAATCAAGCTGGCATTCTAATGTCTACGGTGCCCGGCTGCAAATCGTTGTGCCCCCCCCGGATAGCGCCCGCCGACTTCCCCCCAGTCGAGCACCTGGGCCGTTGCCAGTTGCGCCGTCGAGCCGTTAGATTAGAGTCCAAGGCAAGTCCGAAAGTCTCTGACCGTCACGGATTTTGGGGAAGGTCAGCAAGATGCGACGTTATCTCCATCTCTTTCTGATCTCATGGATTGCCCTTGCCCTTGCGCCGTCCGGGGCGACCGCCGGCGACCTGCGTCGATTCGAGTACAGCGGCGTTGAGATGGCGGTGCCCATCCGGATCGTGCTCTACGCGCCGAACAAACCGGCGGCGGACCGGGCGGCCAAGGCCGCGCTGGCCCGGATTCACCAAATCAACGAGGTGATGAGCGACTACGATCCCGCCAGCGAGGTCCGCCGGTTGTCGGCCACCTCCGGCACGGGGCAGTCGGTGGCGGTGAGCGACGATCTGTGGCGGGTTCTGGTGGCCTCCGACCGGCTGGCCCGCCGCAGCGAGGGAGCTTTTGACGTGACGGTGGGGCCGATCGTGCGGCTCTGGCGGCGGGCCCGGCGCCGGCAGGAATTGCCCAAGCCCCAGCGGATCGAGGAGTTTCTCCGCTCGGTGGGCCACGAAAAAATGCTGCTGGACCCGGCCCGACGCTCGGTCCGATTGACCCAGCCCGGCATGTGGATCGATCTGGGGGGGATCGCC
>CAYZWG010000310.1:0-6691 GCA_964481605.1 uncultured Planctomycetaceae bacterium | reverse complement strand
AGCTCCAGCTTCGTAACGCAGCTCTCGCCAAACTTTGTCTGGCTTGTTGGCAGCACCATCCGAAGTGGGGTTGCGATGAAATACGTTCCCAAGCCGGAGCTTGGGAACGAGAGCCGTGCCGGGTCGCGACCCGGCCTACAGACTTGCCGCAACAGAAGCTATTGACAATCGCGGCAGACGTCGGCCGCGGGCCGGCCGCCGGGCATGTCCATGCGCGGCGTCTTGGCGAGCATCTGCACGACGGGCGTAAAGGTCTGGAGGATCGCCTGGTAGTCGGGATCGTCGGTCGAGGCGAACACCGCCCGGCCACACCGCTGGGAGCCGCCGGCCGCCCGGGCCAGCGGGGCGAGGAGGAACCCGTTGAGCCGCGGCCGGGTGATCCGCGTCCAGATTCGGCGGGGCAGCTTGCCCTGGGGGTGGCATTCGGCGCAGCGGCGGGCGGCCACCTCGGCCAGCACGGCGTCGAGCCCGGCGGGGTAAATGCGGCGACAGCCCGTCGCCTCCGGATAGGCCGTTTCGCTGGAGCCGTAGTAGGGCACGTCGAGGTCGATCCAGGCAAGGATTCGCCGCCGGCCGGCCGGGTCCATCTCCACCCGGGGCTTGCCCTCGGCGTCGAGGTGGCCGGAGAGAACCAGGTCGGCCAGCACGCTGCGGTACGATCCCCAACTCCTTGGCTCGATCTCGAGGATGTTCCACTCCTGGCCGTTGTAGGTGGGAATCCAGTTGACATAGGGGCTGCCGCGACGGCCCTGGTTTTCCCTGGCGAGAACATCGTAGGAGACGTTGAAGAAATCGGTCCGGTCGCCGGAGAGGTCGACCCCGCCGGGCGCGTCGAGCGGGTTGTGGCAGCCGGCGCAGTAGCGATCCAACACGGGCTGAACGATTCGCGCATAGTCGAAACCCCCCAGGCCCCACTCGGGCGGCTGGAGGTCGAGCGGCTCGTGGCCCAGGGCGGCGGGCGTCCGCGGGCGCGGGGTCTGGCGGCGGTGCTCGTGGCAGCCCACGCAGCCTTGCACCTCGCCCGGCACGAGGTGCGTGAAGCTCCGCATCCGCTGCACGGCGCGGCCCTCGTGGTCCAGCGCGATGAAGTAGATGGGCACGCCGGCGGGAACGCGGAAGCAGGCCGAGCCGTCGGCCCCCACCGGAACGTCGCCCAGCACCATCTTGCCGGCGTAGGTCGCGCCGCAGGAAATCACCGGAAACTGGAAGCCGAACGCCCGCAGGCGAGGGTCGATGCGAACGGTCTTTTGCATCTCGCGGACGACGCGGATGGCGGCCACCTCGCCGCGGGCGACGTACGGTTCCAGGCCGTTGTAGACATCTTGCAGAAAGAGGGTGGCGCTTGCGCCGCTGTTCTCCCGGGGGGGATTCTCCCCAACCAGACTCGAGGCAATCACCGGCGGCCGCGCTCGGGGGCGAACCGGCTGGGCCCAGAAGTATTGCATTCCGTCGGTGGGGGCGGGCAAGACCGTGGACCGGCAGCGGCCGGAAAAGGTTCGCACCGCCACCGGCCCCCTCATGGAGACGAGAAACCGCTGGCCGTCGAGCGGGCGGGGGCAGCTATACTGCTTCGTGCCGGAGGTGTTGCCGTTGCCCTGGTCCACCGCGGGCACCGGCACGTCGGGCGTGAGATTCTCGATGGCCGCCTGGGCGTTGACGCCCCGGCCGCGGTCGATCAGGCCGATGGCCCCGCGGGTAGGGCCGTTGTGGCCGGTCATCGTGCAGACCACTTTCGACGTGCCGGGGATCGATCGGGCTTCCATGAACGTGCCCGGCGAAAGCACCCGATTGCCAAAATAGACGGAGAGGTCGGTTCCGTCGGGGTTGATCGTCCACATGCTCTGGATGGGAATGGCGGGCCGGTCGACGTATTCCCAGCGGGAGTAGATAATCCGCCCGTCGTCGAGCACGCTGGGGGTGAAGTCGTTGAGATAGTTGGCCGAGAGTTTTCTCAGCTTCGATCCGTCGGGACTCATCCGGTGGAGGGTCCCCACCGGCGCGTGCCAGCAATAGGCGAATTGCGGCGAGCGGGTGGTGAGGAAGGCGATGTCGCCGTCGGGGAGCCAGCAGGCGTTGTAGTCGTGCCACGGCCCCTCGGTGAGTTGCTGGAGGTGGGTGCCGTCGATGTCGACCGTCCAGAGATGATAGCCCTCGTGCTGCTGGCGTCGCCAACTGAAGAGCACCTTGCGGCCGTCGTAGGAGAGATCGCAATCGAGGATTTCCCCGGCGGGCGAGGAGACCAGCTCGAGCGGTTTGGCATCGGGGTCGCCGACCGGCACCACGTACAGCCCGCCCCCGGGGGAAAAACCCTCGTAATGATAGGTGTAAACGTGCGAGGCGGTGATCTCGTGACGCTTGACCACCAGCAGCCGGTCGACGTCGAACAGGAGCACGTCGCGCTGGAGTTGCTCGAGCTCGTCGAGCAGGTGGTCGCGGGCGGGCTGGACGTTGGTGTTGCTCAGCGCGGCGGAGAGCGTGTCCAGTCGGGCCCGGTGCCGTGCGGACTGGCGGTAGGCCGCGCCGTGGAGGTCTTCCAGGCGGCCGATCAACCGGCCCAGCGCCTCCACGTCGACGTCGTCGATCCAGGCTGTCGCGCCGGCGGCGCCGCTGGAGGCGGCCGCCCGGGCCAGTTGCCGCCTGGTGAGCGGCCGGCCAAAGACCTGGATTTCCGCCGCGCCGGGATTGGGACCACCGTGGGAATCGAGGAACTCGAGGCGGATGGAGCGGACCTTGGCGGGGGGAATCTCGATCGGCTGGGGCCCGTGGAGGACGTCGAACGCGCCCTCGGCGACGGGCCTCGCGGCGTCGTCCAAAAAAACCCGGTAGTCCTTCCAGCATTCCGTCATGAACCAGGCGGTTCGCCCCCAATAGACGATCTGGGCCACCGCCACCGGCCGGTCCCATTGCAGGGTCAACTCACCCTGGTCGCCCGAGGTGGCCTTGCGAACGCACCAGGCTGCTCCCACGTCGGCCCGGCTGCCGGCGGCGGGAATCCGCCCATCGACGGCGAAGCGGGCCAGGTAGTCGGAGCTGTATTCGGAGTTGGCCGAGACCTTGGCCGTTCGGGCGAGGTTCTCCGGCGTGGCCGTGGCCTCGGGCGTGGCCGCGGCCGCCGGCGAGCCGGCCAGCGCCAGCAGCGCGGCCCAGGTGAGCCATGATCCGCGTGGCATGGTTTCGCTCCCCGATCCGAACCGCTTGCCGCACACCCTGCCGAGTCTCAGCCGCCAGCCTACCGCCGGGTCAGTACGGCCGCAAGCCCTTCAGGTGGGGATCGTCCAACGGCGGAAAGCGGTACTCGATCGTGGCATCGTCCGCGCCGACTTGGATCGCGCCCAGCCTGGCGTCCCAGAGCCAGGTCCAGCGGCGCAGCTCGTCGCGGGTCAACAGCACGCGGTGCATCACGCGGGTTCGCCGCTGCTTGACCCAGCCGCCGTACTTGAAGGTGTACTCCCAGATTTCAAAACGCATCGTGGCCGCGCCCTTGAGGTGGCCTTCGTAGCTGGTTCGCTTGTCGCGGATGAGCATCATCAGAATCCGCACCACCTTGTTGTTGCCGCCCAGGTAAAGCGGCACGACCTTGTTCTCGTAGTGGCGCGAACCCTTGATGTCGTTGACGATGAACTCTCGCGTCTCTTGGTCCTCGACCGTGGCCGTCGGCGGCAGGAAGGGATCGAATTCGAGCACGGGGGCAAATTCCCAGCCCTCGATTCGCACCCGCTCGCCGGTCATCAGCACGAGGTCGTACTTGCCCGGCTTCAAATCCTTGAAGACCCACCGCCCGTCGTCGGCTTTTTTGGCCACGGCATCGACCTCGGGCTGGTCGATCCTGGCCTTGGGATTGACCGGCTTGGTGAGGTTGCCGTCGGGGTCCCAACGTTGAAAGGCTCCCACGAAGGTCACGGCGTCGCCGCCCTCGATCCGCAGGGTCAACTCGGCCGCCGAAAGCTTCGAGCCGCCCAGCAGGAGGCCCAGAGCAAGAAGCATGGGCCCGAGAGTCGTGCAACGTGGCATGGCGGTTTCCTCCGGAATGATTTCTGGTGAGCATCGACGAAAACCGAGTCCCGTCGTCCGCGCCGAACGCTGTCAACTGCCGGTTACCGTTCTGTCTGGAGAGTATATCACGCCGGCTGCCGGAGGATGCGAAGGGAACGGCCATCGAGACTCCAGAGTTTTGTGGCGGCCGCCGCGGGGTCATCCATCGGTACATAGGCATCGGAAGTCTGGAACTTCACCGTTTTCTGCCCGTAGTTGGCCACGACCAGGTACAATCGACGATTGGCGAAGGCGGACGCGACGACGTTGCCGGGCAGCGGCGCCGAGAAAAAGTTGGAATCGCCCACCTCCAACCAGGCCCAGGTGCCTTCTTCCACCAAGGGCAAATACTGCTGGAGCCAACGGGCGTGCGTGGGCCGGATTTCCGCTTTGCCGGGCACGGAATCCCAGATGCTGTAGGTGTACGGACCATCGGGGTGGGCCTGGTACTGCCGCCAGATTTTACGACAGCGGCGTACCCAGAAGTCCTTTTCCTCGGGCGGGTAGGGAATGCCTGGGATCAGGGCCCGTTCTCCGGTAAAGGGCCGGCCGGCCTGAAGAATGGGAAACTGCATGTAGGGGATAGCGTGTAGATAGGGCTCCTCTTCGTCGGCAATCGGGGCAAATTCTCTATCAATACAGGGGACCACGTAGGGCAAGTGATTCTTGACCTTTTCTCGCAGTCCGTCCGCGTTGTTCACTCCTTCGCCGACCCAGAGATAATCGTAGACTCGCAAGTTGCCAACATGGGGCCGGGCCGCGCCGCTGACATGGAGCTTCACGATACCGCCGCGACGTTTGACCTCGGCGTAGACGAGTGCCAGCAAATCGGCCAGCGCCCCGTCGTGCGCCGCGGTTTCCTCGAAGGCAATCACCTCGTCTTCCGTCGGTTGCGCCTTTCTGTACGAGTTGGTGACATAGCCGCAGTCGACATAAATGCCGTCCACCTCGTTGTGGTCCAACACTCCCATGATACGGGGCAAGACATAGGCTCGCCAGCCCGCACTCGAAGGTGAGCAGCGGGCCATGTTCCAATAGCCGACGTGCAGCGAATCACCCTTTCGAGACCACTGCTGGCAAAAATCGGGATTCGACAGATCAAGGAAGCCGGTCGAAACGTACGCCAGCACTTTCATGCCGCGCCGGTGAATCATCTCGATGAACCGACGGAAACCGTGGGGGTTCAAAGCGGTATATTTGTCGCCGCCGAACAGCCCCAGCGCATCGTTCCACTCGTCGAATACTTGAATGAGCCGAATTCCGTGATCCCGCAGCTTGTCGAGTTCTTGTTCGTCGTATTCGCCGGGATTCCAGGGCTTGCGGCAAGGATATTCGCCCAGGTTGTAGCACGCCTGTCCTGGCAGGTAGCTGGTGATGAGGTACTTTCTGAGGGACGAGAGAATGCCCTGTTCACATCGGGCGATGTTTTGAAGCCTGTGCCGATGGTCCTCCGCCGTGTAGGTACTCAGCACCGCGGGCGTTGTGGGCATCGCCGTGCCGGGAGTGGCCGCCCGTGCGGTTGGCCCCCCGTGGGTCGAGCCCCATACACCCGCCAACGATGCTCCACCGCCGGCTTTCAGAAAATCACGCCTCTTCACTCTTGGTTCCTTTTCCTCGTGTTCGGCGCGGGGCTGCCGACCCCGCCGAAAGTCCCGTCGTGCGGGCCGTGACCTCGGCCCACCAGTTACTCGCTGGACGACGCCTTCGTCGCCGGTTGGACCAGTTGTTCTCGCAGCCAGCGGGGCCGGTCCGTGGTGATGCCGTCCACGCCCAGCGCGGCCAGCCGCCTGGCCACGGCCGGGTCGTCGACGGTCCAAATGTAAAGCCCCAGGCCCTGCCGGTGCATCCGCCGGACCAGGGCCTCGTCGAGGCGGCTCTCGTAGTGGACGTCGAGCCCGTCCAGACCGGCCTGCCGACACCTGGCCACCAGTTCCTCGGGCGGGTTGCTGGTTTGGCCCGTCTTTTCGTCGACTTTGGGTGTGGGTCCGAAAAGCCAGTAGGTTTTCACCGCCGGCAGCGCCCGCTTGGCCGCCCGGACGGCATCGAAATTGAAACTGATGATCGCTGTTTGCGAGGCTCTCTTGCCGGAGGCCGCCAGCACCCGCGCCAACTCGGGCACGATTTCGGGGCCGCACTTGATTTCGATGAAGAGGCGTTTTCCCTGGGGAATCGTCGCCAGCACCTCTGCCAGGGTAGGAATCCGCTCGCCGGCAAAGGCGGCGCCCTTCCAGCGTCCCGCATCGAGGCGGCGGAGCTCGGCCAAGGTGCGCTCGGCCACTTTCCAGTCGACGCCGCACGTTCGCTCGGTGGTCTCGTCGTGGATCACCGCGATCCGCCCGTCGCTGCTCAGATAGACGTCGATTTCGGCCGCGTCGGCTCCCAGCGTCCAGGCTAGCCGGATGGAGGCCAGCGTGTTTTCCGGGGCAAGATGCGACGCCCCGCGGTGGCCGATGAACTCCACCGCCACCGCCGGCCTGCGGGTTGCCGACGCCGCCAGGAGCACGGAAACGAAGAGCACGATTGGCAGGGTGCGGAACGCGGGCGTCATGGGTGTCTCGCAGAGGGTTGGAGGGTTGCGGCTCAATATCGTTGAATTAGGGCGGTGCAGCGCTCGCCGCGGGTCGCTGTGCGCGGGTCTCCCGACCCCCGCACTGAAATC
>CAYZWG010000309.1:0-6699 GCA_964481605.1 uncultured Planctomycetaceae bacterium | reverse complement strand
GGCGGGCCGGTCGCGGTTGCCGGGCGAAGGGGAAAACGCTATTCTGCCCAGCGCGACGGCCCGGCGCGACGGCCCCGCGGGGCCCCGCAACGCCCCGACTACCCGTCTGACCGTGCCCCAAGGATGCGTTCGTGCACGTCTTGTTCGTCCACCAGAACTTCCCCGCGCAGTTCGGCCAGATCGCCCGCCACCTGGTTCGGCGGCACGGATTCCAGTGTACGTTCGTCTCCCAGCGGCCGGCCAGCCAGGAGCAGGGCGTGCGGCGAATTCAGTACCACGTTCGCGGCGGGGCCACCAGCCAGACCCACTATTGCAGCCGAACCTTCGAGAACGGCATCTGGCACGCCCACGCGGTCTACCAGGCCTTGAAGGCGGCGCCGGAGGTCCGTCCCGACCTGGTGGTGGGGCATTCCGGTTTCGGCTCCACGATCTTTCTGAGGGAACTCTACGAGTGCCCCGTGATCAACTACTACGAATACTTCTACCGAACCCGGGGCGGCGATCTGGATTTCCGCCCGGATTTTCCGGTAGGGGAGATGGACCGGCTGCGGGCGCGGGCACGGAACGCGATGATCCTGCTCGACCTGGACAACGCGGACGCCGGCTATTGTCCCACCCGCTGGCAGCACGGTCGATTGCCCGGCACGTATGCCGACAAGGTTCGCGTGATTTTCGACGGAATCGACACGCAATTCTGGCGGCCGCGGGACGATGTGCCTCGCCGGGTGGCCGGCCGAGTGATTCCTCCCCAGGTCAAGCTGGTGACCTACGTATCCCGCGGCATGGAGTCGATGCGCGGCTTCGATCTTTTCATGAAGGCGGCCAAGCGGATCGCTCAGCGCCGCCGCGACGTTCTTTTTGTCGTCGTGGGCGAGGACCAGATCTGCTACGGAGGCGACCAGAAATACATCGGCCAGGATTCCTTCAAGGAGTGGGTCCTGGCCCAGGACGACTATCCCCTGGAACGGTTCCTGTTCACCGGGCGTCTTCCGCCGGATGAGCTGGCGAAGCTTTTCAGCTTGGCCGATCTGCACGTTTACCTGACCGTGCCGTTCGTGCTCTCCTGGTCGCTGATGAACGCCCTGGCCTGTGGGACGACGGTGCTGGCCTCGGCCACCGGGCCGGTCCGGGAGATGATCGACGATGGGGTCAACGGCCTTTTGGTCGACTTTTTCGACGTGGACGGCCTGGTGGCCAAGGCCGAGGAAGTGTTGGGGGATCCCGCCGCGTTTGACGGCCTCGGTCGCAGCGCCAGGGCACGAATTCAACAGCATTACAGCCTCGACGTCTGCCTGCCGCGGATGCTCCAGCTCTACCAGGACACCGGGTGCGCGTTGCCGCCGCGCGGCGACCGAGCGGCGGCCGGCTCGGCAGCAGCAGAAACGGAAAGGACATCCCCGCCGTGAAGAAAGTTCTCAGCGTGGGCAACTGCTCGTTCGACGACGCCAGCCTGGCGGAGATGATCCGCGGGCATTTCGACGCCGAGGTGATCTCCGCCGTCACCGCCGAGGAGGCCCTGGCGGCCCTGCGACGCGAGCCGTTCGCGCTGGCCTTGGTCAACCGGGAACTGGAAACCGGCGGCGACGGAATCGCCTTGATCCGCCAAATCAAGGACAGCCAGGAGCTGGCCGGCGTGCCGGTGATGTTGCTGAGCAATTTTCCGCAGGCCCAGGCGGAGGCGGTCGAGGCGGGGGCCGAACCGGGTTTCGGCAAGGCCGAGTTGGACACCGCGGCGGTGGCCGAGCGGCTGGCGAAGTTCCTTCGGTAAAGCCGGAGGGCTCCCTGGCAAGCCGCTCAAGGCGGCAGCTTGGGTGGGTCGGTTCCCGCTGCCGTCGGGCCGCATCCCTTTCCCGCCAAGGCTCCTCGTTGCCGTTTCGGGGTATCCGGCGGTAGACTGGCGCCATGTCCGCATCGACTCCGTACCCGGGTTCCGAGGCTCGCGCTCGTGGCCGTTTCGCCACGACACATTGGAGCGTGGTGCTGGCCGCGGGTCGGCAGTCATCGGCCGATTCGCGAAAAGCCCTGGAGATTTTGTGCCGAACCTACTGGTACCCGCTGTACGCTTATATGCGGCGACGAGGGTATCCGCCCGATCAGGCGCAAGATTGCGTGCAGGGATTCTTCGCCTATCTCTTGGAGAAAGGAACGATCCGCGCGGCCGACCGCCGGCGGGGCCGTTTCCGCACCTTTCTGCTGACGGTCTTCCAGCGGTTTCTCGGCAGGATGGCCGAACGCCGCCGAGCACGGAAGCGGGGGGCGGGCCGGCGGATTCTTTCTCTCGACGTGGCCACCGGCGAGCGGCGATATCGACGAGAGCCGTTCCATGAATTGACGGCGGAAAAGCTCTACCAGCGCCGCTGGGCCTTGACCCTCTTGGAACGAGTCTTGCACCGCCTGGAAATGGAATACGCGGACAAGGGCAAGGCCGCCTTGTTTGAAGCGCTGCGGGCCTTCCTCACCGGAGAAGGCGACATTCTTTCCTACCGGGAAGTCGGCAGCAGGTTGCGGCGGACGGAAGGAGCTGTAAAAGTCGCTGTCCACCGGCTGCGGCGTCGATATCGCGAGTTGCTACGCGAGGAAATCGCGCACACGGTGGACGAACCGGACGACGTCGAAGATGAACTCAACTGCCTGCTGCTGGCCCTGCAAGGAGAATCCCGCTAGAAAACCTGTAACCTTTCGGCGCGTTTCCGCAATAGAGAGGTGAGAGACGAAAACTCCCCCCCACAAGGAGACACGGCCATGGCGGAAACGCATCGCTGTCCCCAGTGCGGCAAGCAACTTCCGCCGGATGCCCCGGCCGGGCTGTGCCCCGCGTGCTTGCTCCAGCAAGGCCGTGAAGGAGAATCGGCCCGCGACATGCCGCTCACCACGCCGCGGCCGGAGCGTTTTATCCCGCCGAGCCGCGAGGAGCTGGCCCGGCAGTTTCCTCAACTGGAGATTCTCGAGCTGCTGGGCACCGGCGGGATGGGGGCGGTCTACAAGGTCCGCCAGCCGCAATTGGACCGGCTGGCGGCGCTGAAAATCCTCCCCCCCGAGCTGGGCCGCGACCCGGCTTTCGAACAACGCTTTACCCGCGAGGCCCGCGCCCTGGCCCGGCTCGGCCACCCCAACATCGTGGCCGTGTATGACTTCGGGCAGGCCGGCGCGGTGCCCGGTGCCGGGGAGGGCGAAGCTCCCGCCGAGCCGTCCCGTGCGGACGATTCGGCCAGGCCGGATTCTCCCCCTTCCGGTGAGGATTCGCTCTATTACCTCCTCATGGAATACGTCGATGGGACGAACCTGCGGGAGTTGATCCAGCACGGCAAGCTCCAGCCCGAAGAGGCCCTGGCCATCGTGCCGCAGATCTGCGAGGCCCTGCAATACGCCCACGACGAGGGGGTCGTCCATCGGGACATCAAGCCGGAGAACATCCTCGTCGACAAGCGGGGCGGGGTGAAGATCGCCGACTTCGGCCTGGCCAAGATCGCCGGCCGCCCGGCCGCCGGTGAAGCGGCCGCCGTGGGCAAGCAATGGACGCTCACCGAGACGGGCCAGGTGATGGGCACCCAGCATTACATGGCGCCCGAGCAACTCAAGGGTTCGCACCAGGTGGACCACCGGGCCGACATCTACAGCCTGGGCGTGGTCTTCTACGAGATGCTCACCGGCGAGTTGCCCATCGGCCGCTTCGAGCCGCCGTCGAAAAAGGTGCGGGTCGACGTGCGGCTGGACGAGGTCGTGTTGCGGGCCTTGGAGAACGAGCCGGCCCGCCGCTACCAGCAGGCCAGCGAGGTGAAGACGGATGTGGAGCGCGTAAGCCGGGCCGGGGAACCGCCGCCACCAACGCTACCCGCTGTGGAGCCGATCCCAGCGGACCTGGAGGAGTCGATCCTGTCGCACTTGCCGCAGAACTTCAAGTCCGCGATGAAACTGTATCGTGCCAAGACCGGGGCGGGAGTGGATCAAGCCGTGATGGCGGTCGAGGCGATTGCCCAACGGCATGGAATTGAATTTCCTCCCATACCACTGCGGCGATACCTCGCCGGCTACGCACTCGTGACGGTGATGTTTGCGATCATGGGCACGGGCTATTTCCTGTTCTTCAAATACGTCCATCTTAGCTCGATCATCACTGGCACGGTTTATTATGTTCTGATGGCAGGAATAACGGCTTACTTGGCGGTTTCGGCTTGGCGCTATCGCAGGTATCGAGGCACCAGACGCTACCAGGGAATGTTGCTGGTTGCAGTCGTGTTTGGCATCTGCTTCCTTATCTTACCAGTAGCTGGATTGTTACTCGGCTTTCTGGCTGAGCCGGAGCCCGTGTTGAACTGGCTGTACCGCGTGTCGGGGGCCAAGCCCGGCGAGCACGACGTGTTCTTTCTCCACACGCTGTTGGCCGTTATCATCCTGGGCACCCTGGCATGGCTGATCCGGTTCTGGTTCAAGCTCCGCGCCCGCAGCCGCGCGTCGGACAAAGGGTCTGCGGCGCCGGTGGGCCCACGGCTTGGTCGCCAGTTCGCCAGGAGGTTGGTTGCCGCCGCGATCATGGCGTCGGTGATGGTTATCATTGCCGCACTCTCTTATTTTTACCGGAGCGGTCCTTCCCCATGGCCGAGCGGCGTGACGGCCACGGTACGCAAGATTCCCATGACCGAAGCCGAACGCGACACGCCGGGGCTGAGCGTTTATCGCTACGAGCTCAAGCTGCCGAAAGGCTACGACGCGGAGTTTTCCACCGAACTCTGGCGCCACGGAAAACCAGAGGAAAGCCGCATTCACCTGGCAGGGTGCAAAGCGCGAAACGGCCGGGTCGAACTTCGCCTGCAACAAGGCGAAACCTCGAGCCCGGAGGGAAAGGGGAAACTTCGCTGGGACTGGCGAGCCGACAACGCCCCGGTCGAGATCGGCGACTGGATTGACGACCCCTTTGCCGGGGCGCAAGTGCAATTCTCCTCGGAGCGATCGGACCAGTGGCAACTGACGCCCCGCAAGGAGTACACCGTGATGATCCTCCTCGGCTGGAAGCAACGGACCGCCGCCGGCGTCGTGCCTCCCGAATACTTCGACGCCCCAACGGACCTGGCCAAGGCCATCAGGAGGGGCAAGATTCCGCGGGCCGACGTCGAATTGTATTTGAAAGTTCGGATTCGCCCGGAAGCACCGCACGCAACTCGACCGAACTCGGCCGGCACCAAGTCCGCCAAACCCGCGCCGAACGCCGAGACCCGCGCCAAGGGCCGCCCCGAAACGCCGCCCGACAAATCGGCGAGTCAATGATCGGCTGGCGCCGAGAGCCCCAGGCTCTTGAGGCTTTCGGCCGCCGCCTGGCGAACCTGGGGGTCCTCGTCCTCCAGCAGGCCGCGCAGGCGCTTGTCCGCTCGCCGGGCTTGGGGGCCGAGCTTGCCCAACGCGGCGGCGGCGGCCAGGCGAACGTCGGCGTCGTCGGAGTCCAACAGCGCGGCCAGCGGGTCGACTGCCTGCGGGGCCGCCGGGGGACCGATCTCGCCCAGCACCGCGGCCGCGTCGAACACCCCGAGCACGTTGCCCAGTTGCTCGATCAGCACGGGCATGGCCACGTCGGTCCGGCCGGTCAAGAGCCAGTGGGAGCGAGCGGCGGCCACCCGGGCGGCGATTCGCTTGGCGGCCAGGGCATTCGCGATGGCCGGAGCCGTCTTGGCGGCAAAGGGTTTCAGCTTGCCCAGGGCGATCACCGCGTCCTCGCGGACCGGCTGGCTGGGATCGTTGCTCATGGTGTCGATCAACTGCTCGACCGCGTCCGGCCCGATTTTCGCCCCGATCGCGCCCAGGGCCGCGGCCGCGTGGCGACGGACCGATGCCCCGTCCTGGCGGATTGCCCGCAGCAGATCGCCGGTGGCCGGTTGGGCGCCCGGCCCGATCGCGCCCAGGGCTTGGCAGGCCCAGTATCGCGTGTGAAAATCCTCGTGGCCCAGCGACCGGCGAAGCGCCTCGACCGCACCCGTAGCGGCCGGCCCGATGCCCTGGATCGCGTGTATCGCCGCCCCCCGCTTGCGGTGGCTGTCGCTGGAGAGCATTTCGGCCAGGGCGTCCACCGCACCGGAGGCCTGGGGGCCCATCTCGTGGATGGCCACGGCGGCCCCCGAGTAGAGGCGGGGATCGTCGCTGCCGAGTGCCCGCACCAACTCGGGTAGCGCCGGCGGACCGATCCTCGCCACCGCCCGGCCGATCACGGCCCAGACCGCGCGATGGGATGAATCGTGCTCGTCGGTGGCCATCGCCGCGATCAAAGCCGGCACGGCACCAGCCGCCGCGGGCCCGAGTTGGCCCAGTCCGCCGGCCGCCGCACAGCGAACGTCGAGGTTCTCATCCTCCAGCAGGTCGACCAAGGCGGGAACCACCTCCTCGGGCGGCCCGTGAGAGGCGGCGATCGCCTTGGCCGCCTCGACCCGGCGTGCCGGCTGGGGGCTCGCCAGCGCGTCGCGCCACGGGGCCAGCGGATCGGGGCCCGCGGCCAGCAGACCCGGCCGGGTGGGCATCCACGCGACGACCAACAACAGCGCCGCCACGATCGCGCCGGACCGTTCCCTCATCGCTGGGGTCTCCGATTGCTGGAAGTCGAAGCCGGTCTTCGTTTTTGTTGCGGAAAGCGGTATTCGTGCGAACCGGGAGGGCGAAGCTCCCGCTCCCGCCGCGAAATCAGGGTGAATGCCGCTCCCCACGGCTCGGCAGGAGCCT
>CAYZWG010000308.1:4385-6723 GCA_964481605.1 uncultured Planctomycetaceae bacterium | reverse complement strand
TCGATCAGCCCGTCGTCGTTGGCGTCCTGCTGGAAAAGGTACTCCAGGGCCTTGCGCACGGCGGGCCAGTTCTTTTTCAGGAAGGTGTCGTCGGCCGAGACCTGGTGCTCGCGGTAGGCCTTGAGGATGTAGCCGGTCTGGGCGTCGCCACACCAGAAATCGGGCCAGTCGCCGCGAAAACGGATCATTCCGGTCTCGGCGTCAAAACCGGCCTGGGGATTGAAATCCTGCATTTCCCGAACGCTGCGTTCCAGCCGGGGAAACAGCCGGGCCATGGCATGTTCGTAGTTCCAGACGTGCCCGCAGGTGCCCCGGCAGCAACGCACTCCCTCATACGCCCAGAAGCGGCCGTTGGCCCACCACTGGCAGGTCGAGGTGGCCAGCGTGGAAACGGTCGAATGGAGCCGCTCCAACAGCCAGTGGGGCAGGGTCGAGTCGTCGTAGTACGTGGCGTGCCAGCGCTTGGTTTCGCCGGCCAGCCGAGCCAGGTTTTCGCCCACGTATCGGGCCACCTCGCCGGCGTCGCGAAACCGTGTGGCGTAAAACTGCCCGTGCTCCGGCAGGTTGGCGAAGTGCCAGGTCACGGCGAAGCTGACCTGTTGCTGCTGGCCGGGGGCGAGTTTCAGCGTTTGTCCCACCGCCCCGCGAAGCGGATTTCCAAAGGGCACCGCCGGGTCGCCGGCCGGGGCTAGGCCGTCGCCGTCGAAGAGCCCCTCCGGCATCGCTCCGGCCGGTAGCGCCACGCTGGCCAGGGCCTCTTCCTTGCCGGCCAGTAGGGCCAGGCCCATGGTGCCGAAGTCGGGCATGGCTTCCAGCGGCCCGCTGATCGGCGCCTTGGGTCGGTCGCACTGTTGGATCTGGTCGATGTTGACATGGCCCCAGGCTTCCGAGGCTTGGTCGACGATCTCGATCCGGGCCGGTTTGCCCTCCAGGCCCTGCACGTTCCAGTTGTGCCATTTCAATTGTTCCTTGTTGCTCCCGGTGGCGGTTCGGACCACCTTGCCGTCGACGAGGAGGTTGATGCAGGTCTTGCCCTGGGCACTGCCACCGCCGATGAGGAAGGCGATGAAGTGCCGCTGGATCGTGAACGTGGGCGAGGTGAGCTTGCCCTGGGGCGCGTCGCCGCCGAGGAAGGTGTTGACCAGTCCCTTGCCCTGGAAGCCTTCGACCTTCTGCTGCCCGGGGAGGGTACCGGGGGCCGGACCGCTGCCCGGCGCCTTGCCTTCGACCGTCCAGTCGCCGTAGTCCTTCTGCTCGAAATCGGCCAGCGTGATCGCCGGCCGCTGTTGCTTGGGGCGGGAGCTTGCTCGGGCGGCGCTCAGGATCGTGGTCGACTGGGGGCGGCAGAGAATGCTGTTGACGCGGTCGCCCGAATGGTCGCCGGCGCTCTGGCGGCAAACGGCATTCTCCAGCCAGCCGGCCAGGGTCGCTTCCACCGGTTTGGCCGAGGTGTTTTTCACGGTGAACTGCATCACCGTGGCCGGCAGGGCCGAGTCGGCGGCGTTAAGTGGGATGAACGGCGAGAAGGCTTCCAGCTTCACCGAAACCGGCAGCCCGCCGTCTTCATAGGTCACTTCCGCCAGCGGATACTCCCCGCGGAATCGCACCCCGGGAAAATCCTCGACATCCAAAGCCCGCACGATCGTCTTGCCGCCGCCGCGAACGCGAAGGGCGAACCCCTGGTCCACCGGCATCCGCGGCTGGCGGACCTCCTTGGCATAGCCATAGCCGGCGGTGGGCAGATTGAAGATGTCCCAATGGGCCAGGCGGCCGTCGCCGGTGAGGTAGAGCTGGCCGGCCGCGAGCCCCCCCACCGGCATGCCGATGGTTTCCAGGTCGGTTCCGCCATAGACGGTGCGCCGGCCTCGGGCGGAAAGCGCCTTGACCCAGCCGGGGTCGAGCTTCTTGTCGGCCGGGACAAAATGGTCGATCACGTCCTTCTGGGTGAAAGGGCCGGCAATCACCCTCAGGCCGCTTCCCGCCGTGGAGAGGGCGGCCGCGCCGGCCCCGGCCACCTGGATGAAGCGGCGGCGGCCCATCGACGTGTCCCCGCAACAGCCCGGCGAGGAACAGCCCTGCTGCTCGTGTGCGGAGTGGAATTGCCTCAGGCGGGGATTGGTCGGCTCGTTTTCATCTCGCATCGGACGGGTTCCTCTCGTCTTGGAATCTCGCTGCCGCAGTGGTGATTTCCTCACCGTCACGGATATTGGAAAGGGTCAGTGGTCAAGGAGAATCCCTCCACCGGGTTTGCCCCGGTGGGTTGCGGGTCGGACAACCACGGCGGGGTCGGGAGACCCGCGCCGAACGGGCAGGCGGGGTCGGGAGACCCGCGCCAAAC
>CAYZWG010000308.1:0-4285 GCA_964481605.1 uncultured Planctomycetaceae bacterium | reverse complement strand
AACGGGCAGGCGGGGTCGGGAGACCCGCGCCAAACAGGCGGAGACCCGCGCCAAACGGACGGCGCTCGGCGCAGGTCTCCCGACCTCGCCGAATCCCTCTCCGGGCACCATCAGACACCATGGCAAGACCCGCGTCAACGTTTGCTCTGGGCGGTAATCAACACCACCGAGTGGGGTGGGATCGTACACGACCAACTGTCCGCCGCCCCTTCGCCCGTTCCGCCCCCTATCCGAAATCCAGGTCTTGCTGATAAAGTAGGGCCGGCCGTGCGGAGCCGAGACACGGCTTGCGCTGTGAAATGCGGCAAGCGGCCGGCACGGCCGGCCCTACGGCAAGCGGAGCCACGATATGGCCGGCAGATAGAGAGGAGTCGTCTGATGCACACGTTCGAGCCCATCAAACCGGCCAAACCACCCCGCATCGGGCTCTACTCGATCGGTCACGCCCACTACTGGGAGCAGTTCGAGGGACTGCTCGATCGGCTGCTCGACTACGGCCGGTTTGTCGAGCGCCGCATGGGGGAGTGGGCCCAGGTTTGCAACGCGGGCATGATCGACGGCGAGGCGAAGGCTCGCCGCGGGGCGGAGTTGTTCGAGCGGAACCACGTCGACCTGATTTTCTGCCATGCCGCCACCTACGCCATGAGCGGCTCGCACGTGCGGATCGCCCAGCATTGCAACAGGCCGGTCGTGGTGCTCAACCTTCAGCCCACCGCGGCGATGAACTACGAGCGGACCACCACCGGCGAATGGCTGGCCCACTGCGTCGGTTGCAGCGTGCCGGAGATCGCCAATGCGTTTGGCCGCGCAGGGATCGACTTCCACGTGGTCAGCGGTCTGCTCGGCTTGGACCAGACCCCGGCGATCTCGGTGGCCGAGGAGAACACGGCGGACCACGCCGAGGCGGTGGCCGCCTGGGAGGAGATCCGGCAGTGGGTACAAGCCGCCGGCGTGGCGCGGACGCTGAGCGAGGGCCGAATGGGTTTCCTCGGCCATACCTATCCCGGCATGCTCGACATGTATAGCGACTTCACCATGATCCAGGCCCAAGCCGGGATGCACGTGGAAGTGCTGGAGATGTGCGACCTGGCCCAAATTGCCGAGTCGGTCAGCGAGGCGGAAAAAGAGGCCAAGCTGCGGCAGGTCGAGCAGATGTTCGTGCTCAGCGAGGATTCACCCTCCGACCCCCTGGCCCGCCGGCCGAGCCCCGAGCAACTGGAGATCGCCTGCCGGGTGGCCGTGGCCCAGGAGAAGATGGTGCGGCGGTTCGACCTCGACGCGCTGACTTACTATTACCGCGGCCGCCAGGCGAACGAGTACGAGCGATTGCAAGAGGCGTTTATCCTGGGCCACTCGCTGCTGACCGCCCAGGGAATCCCCTGCTCCGGCGAAGGCGACGTGAAGACCGCCCTGGCGATGAAGGTCTGCGACGTGCTGGGCCTGGGCGGCAGTTATAGCGAGATCGTCGCCTCCGACTACACCCGGGGCACGATCCTTTTGGGCCACGACGGGCCCTTCCACGTGGCCATCGCCGCCGAGAAGCCCATCTTGCGGGGAATGGGTCTCTACCACGGCAAATGGGGTGCCGGCGTGAGTGTCGAGGCGACCGTTCGCAAGGGGCCGGTGACCTTGCTCAACATGACCCAAGGCGGCGACGGCCGCCTGCGGACGATCGTCAATCAGGGCGAGGCGATCGAGGCCCCCATCCTGAAGATCGGCAACACGATGACCCACGTGCGGTTCGGCCTGGGGCCCAGCGAATTCATGAACCGGTGGTTCGCCCTGGGCCCCACGCACCACGCCGCGATGAGCGTCGGCCACAATGCCCCCGTGCTGGAGAAAGTCGCCACCCTGATGCACTGGCCGTGCCAGAGCGTCTGTCGATGAGCCTGCCGGGAGGACCCCGGGTCAGTTTCCCGAGGGCGGGTCGGGGGCGGGCTTTTCGGACGACTGCCGTGGAGCGGGCTTCGCCGCGGAGGCCGGCTTCCGGGACGAAGCCTTGGGAATGATCCGCCGCGGTGGATGCTTCACGCGTTCCAGCGCCTTGCGATTCTCCGCCTTGATCCGCGCCAACACGGGATCGGCCTCTTCCAGGATGGAGCGGGCTTGCGACTTCTCGCCGGCGTCCAGTTGCTCGGCCACGGCGATCACCTCCCAGAGCTTTTGAAGCAGCGGATTCCTTAGCCGCGGCTTGCGGTCCTGGTCGGAGAGGCTGGCCGGCCTGGCGTCGATCTGGACGGCCGTGGCGGCCGGACCGGCGGCGCCCCGCATCCGGTTCCACGCGCGGCTGATCCCCGCATGGGCCAATACGCCCACGGCGAAAAAGACCAGGGCAACCAAGACGTATCGGGCAAAGTTGGTTTTCATGGCGGAACCTTCCGGGGTGGCGCGGGGGATTGCGTGGTGCTCGGTCGTTTCTACGGGCAAAGGAAGTTTTCCGGTTCGACCCGTATCAGCCGGGGCCGCTGCAATCCGCAATCATACATCGCCGTGGTACAGGCGGAGACCTGAAACGGTCCGAAATCGATGTCGCAGAATGTGCAGATCAGGCTGGGCACCGTCACCGTGGCCTGGGCCCGCACGGCGAAGTTTATCGGGGCACTGCAACTGGGAACTTCCCCGGCGTCGAACACGTAGGGGGATTCCAGAGTGATGGCCCCGAAAATGAGGTCCCCGGCGCAACTGAGGTTTTCGTTGGGGTTGCCGCCGCCGAAGCCGCCGATGTTCTTGTCGATCGCCACGGGCACAGCGTTGATCTTGTTGGCGAAGGCGTATTGCCGGCCCACGCCTCGGGCCGTGTCGGTCCAACCCGCGGCGGGCCCGCCGCCGCCCTCGGCCCACTCCTTCACCGCGGCCAAGGCCGACGCCTCCAGGGCGTTTTCCAACTCGACCCGGGCCAGCCAGAGGTTGACCCCTTCGATCATCACGGCGAACAGAATCACCAGCACGGGCAGGAAAAGGATGGTCCAGAGGGTGACCGCGCCCCGGCGAGCGGGCCGCGCTGGCCGGGACGGAACCGCCGGCTTCGATCGCTTTTGGTGTGCCAGGCTGGGCATCGGCGGCATCGTCCCGCTCAGAGTTCGTAACGAAACGTGGTGGCGTGATAGATGAATCGATCGGAAAGGTCCAACCCGAACACGCTCAGCAAGTTGGGGGCCAGCTCGGTAACCGGCACGAAGATCGTCACCCGAACGGCCTGGCCCGACGGCGGCAGGGGAGCCAACGGCGGCGGACAATCGCAGCCGCCCGAGGTGAGAATCGTCTGGGTGAGGACCACGGACGGACCGATCGGACCCACCGGAAAGAGAGAAGAAGACGAGAGAATGGGAGATGAGGACCCCGACACGGGCGGATCGACGTTGTGCTCCAGCACCACCTTGCAGCGGGCGATACACGAGCTGGCCAACTGCTGGTCGATCACCCGGAGGACATTGGCGGGGACCGGATCGCCGGAGATCAGCGACAGCCCCGGCGTTCGCGAGGCCTCCTCGGCTCCCACCCGGCTGGCCAGCGCGACCTGCTGGCGATTGACCAGGATCAGCCCAAACTCGACCACCGCCAACATGAGGATGATCCAAGCGGGCAGCATCAGGATCAGTTCGAGGGTCACCGCCGCGGAGCGTCGCCGGGGGTGGTCTCCGCGTCTGGCGGGGCGTCGTCCCATGGCGTGAGCGGACCGCTTCATCACTGCTCTTCCTCATCCGGACAAGTTGGCACCACGCCCCACGGCCCTATCCTTCTTGCCGCTTGCGGGGAAAACCTGGTCGGCAAGGCGTGTGGGAAATCGACAATCCCAGCCCAGAACCCTGGGCACATTTCGTGGAGCACATTTCGTGCCAGCCTCGACGGGCCGAGGTGATGCTCTCTCTTGCGGCGCAAACCGTGGGGATGGTCGGGCTCTAGCGGCTGGGCCGACCGGCGGTGTTTCCGTGGGAGTACACCGGGGCGTTGCCAAACGTTAACACGCTCTCCCCTCCAGCGGCGGCCCGGGGGGACCACGCGGAACCCGCCCCGCGTCCGTCCGTCGTCGGCAATTCCCATGAAAACCCCCATCTCGTTTGGAGATTCCTGCCCATCAGGACGGCCCGCGACGGCGGATCGGCTCCGCCCGGGTCGTGGCCGGCGGCTCGTGTCCGCCAGAGCCGTCTCCTTTGGGCATGGGATTTGCATTTCCGCCTCCTCCATTGGTTCCCCTCGCGGAAAGGCGATGTCCGTGCGCGTACCGGCAACGCGAGGCGCCCGCCGCGCCGGATAACCTGGTTTCCACAACAACACTGGTTCCCAC
>CAYZWG010000307.1:2091-6730 GCA_964481605.1 uncultured Planctomycetaceae bacterium | reverse complement strand
GCCAGGCGCTGGCCGACCAGGACCTTGCCCGCGTGGAACGACACGGGCGCGATCTGCAACACCACGCCAAGACCCAGGGCGAGAAGGCCGTGGCCGACACGGCAATGCGCGTCGTGCTGGCGGCGCGGAGCCGTGACGTGGAACGGGTGGCCGCCGTGCTGGAGAAGTTCGACGCCACGCGGCAGCACTCCCCCACTCCATGACAAGGAGGAAGAGAGCGATTCGGTCTATTGCGGGCAACCCTCAACGGAGAATACCGATGAAACGATTTCTGATCGTTGACGACGACCCCGCCTGCCGGCGGCTGCTGGAATTCTACCTGCGGCCATACGGCCGGTGCGAGACGGCAGTCGACGGGGACAAAGCGGTGGAAGCATTTCGCGCGGCCTTGCTTGCCCAAGACCCGTTCGACCTGATCTGCCTGGACATCATGATGCCCGAGGCCGACGGCCACCAGGTGCTGGCCCGGATTCGCGAGATCGAGTCCGGCCGGGGTATCCCGGGCAACGACGGGGTCAAGATCGTGATGACCACGGCGCTGACCGACTCGAGGCATTGTGTCCGCGCGTTCATGGAAGGATGTGAGAGCTACGTGACCAAGCCGATCCGGCAAACGAAGCTGCTGGAGGAGGTACGGCGGCAACTCGGCAGCTTGAAGCGAGTCGAACCGCAGCAGGTGCCGCAAAGTGGGCCGGCCGGGCAGAACTACCGATTTCTGATCGTCGACGACGACGGCGTCTGCCGCCAGTTGCTGGCCGACATGCTCTCGCCCTTCGGCCAGTGCGATCTTGCCTACGACGGCCAGGAAGCCGCCGAGGCCGTGCGGTTGGCCCTGGAAGACGGCACTGCCTACGACCTGATCTGCCTCGACATCATGATGCCGGGAACCAGCGGCCATCAAGCCCTGGAGTGTATTCGCCAGATCGAGGCAAAACACGACCGGGCCGGCTCCGACGGCGCCAAGGTCATCATGACCACCGCCCTGCGCGACGCAAAACACTGCGTTCAGTCGTTTCGCGAGGGGTGCGAGTGCTATCTGACCAAGCCGATCCACGAGGATGAATTGCTGGAAAAGCTGCGCCAACTCGACCTGCTCCCCGCCGGAGAACCCCGGCAGCCGGTCTCCTAGACGCCGGGGGCCCGCAGGGTGCGTGTGTGGACGCCCGTCGATTCCCACGCTAGGATGGCTGGTCCGAGGCGACGGGAGTCGCGGATGATCCGAGGGCGTGGAGATCGTGTGGATGAGACGGCGGGGTGCGTGGTTGGCCTGGGTTTGCCTGCTCTGCTGGACGTCCTGTCTGCTGGCCCAGGACGACGTGGAAGAGCAGGGGCTGGTGCGGCTGCCGACGGCGGTCGAGGCCGAGTATCGCTCGCTCGACGGCCGACCGCTGTTGACCCGCATGGAGCCGTCCCCGCGACTGTTCGGCGGCCGGGGAGAGAGCCCGCACCCCAAGCTGCCGGCGGCGGGATTTCGCGTCACCTGGCGGGGGCGGCTGAAGCTGGAATACGACGGGGAGTACACGTTTTCGCTTCCCCGATCCAGCCTTGAGGAGGTGCGGTTCGTTCTCGCCGGCCAGCAGGTCGCCTGGGGCAAGCCGATCGCCCTGGAATACGGCAACCTGCCGTTCGAGCTTTCCGGCACCCACGCCGCGGGACCGCCCCGCTTCGAGTTGGCGTGGCAGAACGAGGTCTTCGACCCCGAGGTGATCCGGCCCCGCTACTTCGGTCACCGGGCGGAGGACGTCGACGCCGAGAAGGTCGCCCGCCAGGCGCGGGAGGATTCCGGCGCCGTGTTGGCCGAGGCATACGGATGTTTTCGCTGCCACCGGGGCCCGGCCGACTGGGTCGGTTCGCTCACGGCCGATCTTTCGCCGGAGAGCTTCCTGCCCGGGCCGCGACTGGTGGGGACCGCCCGGCGGCTGCACCGCCGCTGGCTGGAGGATTACCTGACCGACCCGGCGGCCCACCGGCCGGGCACGCGGATGCCGGGGCAACTCACCGGCGGCGCCGAGGACCGGGCGGCGCTGAAAACGATCGTGGCCTACCTCACGGCCGGCCAGCAGGCCGGGACCGTTTGCTCACGACAGGGTGGTTCGCCCCAGCGAGGCAAGCAGTTGTTCGACGAGTACGGCTGCGCCGCATGCCATCAACCGCCCTCAGGATCGCTTCCGGCGGACACGGTGGCGGTGCCCATCCCCTCGCTGGACCGGCTGGCCGAGAAGTGGACGCCGGCGGGGCTGGCCGACTTTCTGCAAGCGCCGCTGGAGACGCGGCCCCACGGCCGCATGCCCGACTTTGCGCTGTCGCCACCGGAGGCCGCCGACCTGGCCGCCGACCTGTTGAGCCGAAAGGGAGCCGGCCGGCCGCCGGAGTTCGTGGCCTGGCCCGAGCCGGATGCGTCGCTTTTGGCAGGCGGGCCCGAGCTGGTCGACCCCGCCGGACGGGTGCTGATGCTGCACCTGGACGAGGGCGGCCCCCGCCTGGCCGACGCCTCGGGCGGCGGACACGTGGGAATCGTCCAAGGTCGGATCGCTTCCACGGAGGGACACGCCGGCGGGGCGATCGCCCTGGACGGCGAGGGCGGATACGTGGTGGTGGAGGGGTCCCAAGCGATCGCCACCGGCGGCAGCTTCACCTGGAGCGCGTGGATCAAGACGGCCGCAAGCGGCGTGATCCTCGGCCGCGCCCCTCCCGCCGGCGACTGGGTTCCTGGTGGAAAGACCCTCTTCGTTCGCGAGGGCAAGCTCTGCTTCGACGTGGGCTGGGTGGGGGTGCTCGCCTCGCGGACCCCGGTGGCCGACGACCGCTGGCACCACGTGGCCGTGGTGGTCCGCGCCGACGCCCAGGGAAAACGCGACTCGGTCGTGCTCTACGTCGACGGCCGGGACGATGCCGCCCGCCGTGATTGGGACATTCACCGCCACGGGGAAGCCGGCTTCGTCCTCAAGCTGGGAAAGGCCGCCGACAACTTCCCCCAAGAGCGAACGTTCGCCGGGGCAATCGACGAGGTCGCCGTTTGGAACCGCGCGCTGACGGCCGACCAGATCGCCGCGCTGGCCGAGAGCAGCCCCGAATTGGCCCGCGCGGAAGCCTCCCTGTTTACGCCCGCGGAACTCAAGGCGCAATGGGTCGCCCTGGGGAAAGACCCCGCACGGTTCGACCGCCTTGGGCCCGGCTTGCGACTGAAGGCGGTGGCGCTTGGGGAGATGGCCTCCCGGGGCTGTGCCAACTGTCACGACCTGGGGAACCAGTCGCTGGTGAAAATCACCCGGCGGCCGGGCGGCGCACCGGACATCGAGGGGAAAAAATGGGGAAAAGATATCCAACTGGCAAGAGGTCCCGGCAACCTCTTGCAGGGCTGCCTGGCCAAATCGCCGCGGTCGACCGCCGCGCCGCGATTCGACTTCTCGGCCGACGAGCGGGCGGCGCTTGGGGCCTACGTGGCGTCGCTTCCGGCCCGGCGGACGGCCTCCATGCCGGAGAGCCTGGCGATCGAGTTGCGGCTGTTGAACTGTACGGCCTGCCACGTGAGCGATGCCCGAGGGGGCGGGCCGCTGGTGGCGCTATTGGGCGGGGCGGAAGCGGCCCAGTTCATTCGGCCGCCGTCGTTGACCGGCGTGGCCGCACGGCTGAAGCCCGACCGGCTGGAGGAGTATTTGCGCAGTGGCACCCGCTTTCATCGCCTGCGGCCCTGGGTGGGGGCCCACATGCCGGGCTTCGGCCCTCGGGGTGGACGGCTGGCCCGGTGGCTCTGCCGGCGCGATTTCGTCGCCGGCCCGACCAACAAGGTGGTCGGCGGCAATGGCAAGGAAATCCCCCCCGAGTCGCCGGCCGTGACCCAGAGCCAAATCGAGATCGGCCGGCTGCTGGTCAGTAGCCGGGGGTTCAACTGTGTCAACTGCCATCAACACAACGGCCAGGCCCCCCTGGGCGAGGTCGATCCCAGCACCCGGGCGCCCGACTTGGGCCTGATGACCGGCCAGATTCGCCGCGACTACTACCGGCGGCTGGTGCGCGACCCTGCCCGCGTGTTTCCCGGCACGAAGATGCCGGCCATCTTTCCCAAGTACGGCGCGGCGCCCCTGCCGACGCTGGGGGACCTGCCCGAGGAGACCTTGGTGGGGGCGCTGTGGAACTACCTTAGTCTGGGCAAAGATGCCCCGCCGGCGCTGGCCCGCGAGGAGACGATCAAGCTGCCCGCCATGTTCCAGGTCTACCTTCAGCGGGGGCCGACGCGGGTGGGCGAGGAGCTTTTTGGCCGCGGCATCAACTGCGGTTTCCCCCTGGGCACGCTGCTGTTCGACGCCGACCGTCTCCAGCCGGAGGCGATTTGGTTCGACGGCTTCCTGACCCGCGTGCCCACCAACTATTTCGGGCTCAACTGGCGGGCACCGGACGATCATCGGCTGCTGGGGGCGGTGCGGCCGTCGCTGGAATATCGAAGCGACGAAGCTCGGCCCTGGCAGCAGGCCCCCTTGCCGCTGGAGTGCGACCCCAACAGGCAAACCCGATTCGACGGCTACCGCATCGGCCGCGGCGACGTCACCTTCCGCTATCGGCTCGCCTTCGGCGGCGTGCGCCTGGCGGTCCGCGATACGCTGCGGATCGATCGCCGCCCGGCGTGGCGTGGGTTCGTGCG
>CAYZWG010000307.1:0-1991 GCA_964481605.1 uncultured Planctomycetaceae bacterium | reverse complement strand
GGCCGGACCGGTTCGGTTTCGCGTCGATCGCTGGTTCCACGAAGGGCCGTGCGAGAGTCCCTCCACGGAAGAGCTGGCCGCCCTGGCCGATCCGCACCGGCTGGCGCCGCCGGCGGTCGACCGGCACAAGCAGCAGCCGGCGGCGGCGGACGTGCCCACGCTGGCCCCGCCCTCCGACTACACGGAGGAGCCCTTCACCTACAAGCTGGAACACATTCCGGGCCCGGCCGAAGGCTGGCGGCCCAGCGGAACGGCCTTCACCGCCGACGGCCACATCTACGCCGCGACCCTGACCGAGGGCCGCGTCTACCGGGCCAAGCTGCCGCCGGTGCCCGCCCCCCGGCGGTTCCCCTGGCAGCTTTACGCCACGGGGCTGAACGTGCCCACCGGGCTGAACGCCGTCGGCAATCGACTGTTCGTTTCCCAGCGGCCCGAGGTCACCGAGTTGATCGACGCCGACGGCGACGGGCGGGCGGAAATGTTCCGCACGGTGATGGGCTCTTGGTCGCTTGAGGACGGGTTTCACGAATACGCCTTTGGCCTGGCGGTCGATCCCGGCCGGCGGCTCTATTGCGCGTTGAACAACGGCTACTTCTGGTCCTATGGCGGCCCCACCCACCGCGGCCGCCATCGCAGCGCCGTGATGCGATCCACCCTGGACGGGATCAGCGAGGAGTTTGGCCGGGGCTGCCGCGTGCCCAACGGTATCTGCCGGGGGCCGGGGGGAGAGGTCTTCTATGCCGACAACCAGGGCGATTGGGTTCAAGTGAACAAGATCGTCCATTGCCGCAAGGGGGTCTTCTACGGCCATCCGGAAACCGAGCACGAGTTTTTGCCCCCGGGCCAGGTGCCCGACGGGCTGCCGGCCGTGTGGATTCCCTACACGGTGATCCGCAGCGCGGCGGCCTTGTGTTACGACGCGACGGGCGGCCGTTTCGGTCCCTTTGCCGGACAGATGTTCGTGGGCGACGTGGGCTACGGGCAGAGCGTGAACGTGATGCGGGTGGCCCTGGAGCAAGTCGACGGCGTCTGGCAGGGGGCCTGCTTCCGCTTTCTCGACGACAAGCCTCGCGGCCCCCAGCATGGTGCGTTCGGGCCGGACGGAAACCTCTACATCTCTTGCCTGGCCGACGGCCTGGTGCGGGTGCGGTTTGGCGGCGAGGTGCCGATGGAGATTCACCACGTGGCGATGTGTGGCGACGCGAGCGGATTCGTCCTCCACTTTACCCGGCCGATCGCGGCCGGGGCGGAAGTCTCGCCACGGACGATTCGGGTGCGGCGGTGGTATTACCCTTACGGCATCCGCTACGGTTCGCCCCGCGTGGAGGAGGTCGACGTGCCGGTCCGCGCCGCCCGGGTGGCGGCCGATCGGAGGTCGATCCGCGTCAGCGTGCCGATCAAGACCTACAAGAACTGCATGGTCTACTACTTCAACGTGGGCAAGCTGCGTTCGGCCGACGGCCGACTGGTCGAGCACCCCCAGGCATGGTACACGGTGCAGCGGGTGTGGAAATAGGGCGAGGATCGGCGGGGTGACCCCGCCGAGCGCGAGGCGGCTCTCGTTCCCAAGCTCCGCCCCGCTCTCGTTCCCAAGCTCCGGCTTGGGAACGGCGTTCGGCGCGGGTCTCCTGACCCCGCCGAGAGAGGACCGATGGTCTCCCAACCGCTACGGGTCGCCACGGAGGAGACCTGCGGTCGGCGGTTTCGGCGGGGTCGGGAGACCCTCGCCGAACGCGAGCGTAGCGCCGCTTGCGTTACGAAGCCGGCTCTCGTTCCCAAGCTCCGCCCCGCTCTCGTTCCCAAGCTCCGGCTTGGGAACGCATCTCGCTGCGTTACGAAGCTGGAGCTTCGTAACGAGTAGGTTGGGGCCGGCGGGGGAACACGGAGGTTGCTTCTCGGTCAATCCTCAGCAAACGTGGCTTGCCGCCGCAACTGTCCGCAGGCCGCGTCGATTCGGTCGCCCTTGCGATAGCGCACCTTGACCTTCAGCC
>CAYZWG010000306.1:0-6758 GCA_964481605.1 uncultured Planctomycetaceae bacterium | reverse complement strand
TTGCGCGATTGCGGGGGGATTCCGCGGGGGGTCGCGGCCGGGTGGGATTGCGGGGTGGTCCCTTGTGTTGCTGGGCAGTTTGCGTATATTGACTAGGCTCTGGCAATCGCCGGTGAAGATTGATACCGTTGAAGTGAGCCGGCGCGGCGTTCGGCGCGGGACTGCCGACCCCGTCGGTCCGGCAACATTCGTCGAGACCCGCGCCGAACCCTCTCGCCCTTGGCCGGCGAGGGGGTCCAGCCTGTTTCCTTTTCTACTGCCGGAGACCCACGGGGAAGACCGCCATGTCGATGACCGATTGGGTGAGCGGGCGGGTGTTCAACCTCGTTCACCGCCATAACCTGGTCTACAACACGTGTTGGGAAGACCCTCGCCTGGACCGGGAAGCGCTCGATCTGGGGCCGGAGGACTCGATTCTGGTGATCACCTCGGCCGGGTGCAACGCGCTGGACTACGCCCTGGCCGGACCGAGGCACGTCTATGCCGTGGACATGAACCCCCGCCAGAACGCGCTTCTGGAATTGAAGCTGGCGGGCATCCGAAACCTCGACTACGAGACGTTTTTCGCCTTCTTCGGACGGGGCCATCACGACGACGCCCGCGGCGTCTATCGCCGGCGGTTGCGCGACTCGCTTTCCGATTGGGCGCAGAAATACTGGGACCGGAAGATCAAGTTTTTCAGCAGCAAGCGGCGAAGCTTCTATTATCGGGGCACCTCGGGCACGCTGGCCAGGATCATCAACCTCTACATCGATCGGGTGGCCAAGGTTCGCCCCACGGTCAACGCCTTGCTGGAGGCGGATTCCGTCAGCCGGCAGCGGGAAATCTATGTCAACCAACTCCGCGACCGCATCTGGTCGCGCTCGATGCGGTTCTTCATCAACCGCGATTCCACCCTCTCGATGGCCGGTGTGCCCCGTGCCCAGCGGACCCAGGTGGAGTCGCAGTACGAGGGGGGGATTGTGCAGTTCGTGCAGGATTGCATGCACACGGTGTTCGCCGAATTGCCGCTTTCCGACAACTACTTCTGGCGTGTTTACATCAACGGCGAGTATTCGCCCGATTGTTGCCCCGAGTATCTCAAGCCGGGCAACTTCGAGAAGCTCAAGGGCGGCCTGGCCGAGCGGGTAAGCACGCACACCGACACCGTACAGGGTTTCCTCGAGGCCAACGAGGTGGCCATCTCGCGTTTCGTGCTGCTGGACCACATGGACTGGCTGAGCGGGAAATACTTCCCCGTGCTGGAAGCCGAGTGGCAAGCGATCCTCGGCCGGGCCACGCCGCGAGCGCGGTTTATCTGGCGAAGCGGCGGGCTGCGGACCGATTTCGTCAACGAGGTGCGCGTTTCGGTGGACGGTTTCGAGCGGCGGCTGGGCGATTTGCTCCACTACGAAGAGGAGCTGGCCGCCCGCTTGCACCAGCAATGCCGCGTCCATACCTACGGCAGCTTCTACATCGCCGAATTGGCCGCCTAGCGAAGCGCGGGCTCGGCTCGCCCGGGCCGGGTTGTTCCCCCCTTCCTGCCTCCTCCCCGCCAGCCGCACCACCGATGGGTTTGCTCTCCGACCTGAAAGTCCTCTACCACCTGGCCGTAAAGCCGGTTCGCGGCGGCGACCACGCCGCGCGGATGGAGAACTTCTATGGAGGCCAAGCCGAGGCCTACGACGACTTCCGCCGGCGACTGTTGCCGGGACGGAAGGAATTGTTCGATGCCATCCAGGTGCCCGAGGGAGGGGTCTGGGTCGACATGGGCGGTGGCACGGGGGCCAACCTGGAGCACCTTGGCTCGCGTATCCGGCTGCTGGAAAAGGTATACGTGGTGGACCTGGCCCCTTCGCTGTTGGCGGTCGCCCGCCGGCGTTTCCAGCACCGCGGTTGGTCGGCCGCCGAGGCGGTCCAGGCCGACGCCACCCGGTTTCGCCCCGCCCAGACGCCGGTCGACGTGGTGACCTTCTCCTACTCGCTGACGATGATCCCCGATTGGTTCGCCGCCATCGACCACGCCCGGGAGATACTCAAGCCGGGTGGGCTGATCGGGGTGGTCGACTTCTACGTCTCGCGCAAGCATCCGGCCGCCGGCTTCCGCCGCCACGGCTGGCTGACCCGTTCCTTCTGGCCGATCTGGTTCGCCGCCGACAACGTCTTTCCCACGGCCGACCACGTGCCTTACCTGCACCGCCGCTTCCAGCCCGTCTCCTTCGTCGAGCAGCGGGGCAAGGTGCCCTACTTTCCCCTGCTGCGAATGCCCTACTACCTCTTCGTCGGCCGCAAACGGTAGCCGCCGCGTTACTCGGCCCGTTCGAGCGCCAGCCAGGCCTGCATCTGGTAGCTGCAAGCGCATTTGGACGAACCGTCCGGCACGAGCACCAGGCCGCCGGCCGGGATGGCGTTGAACCAGCAACTGGTGCGGATTCCGCCGAAGTTTTCCGTGCCCACCTTCCGGCCCAGGTCGAGGTAGCCCAGCGTGGCCGAACGGAAGAGCATCAGGTTCGCGCCGGCGGCGATCTGGCCGCAGCCGTAGGAGCGCTGGAAGGTCCAGGGGACCGGTTCGCCCGTGGTCAGCTTCCACGCACCCCCCTCGGCGTAGATCACGTCGTCGTGGATGATGGGCCGTGTCTTGTAGTCCATCTTGGCGTCCCACAGCCGTTTGCCGCCGGCCGTGTCGAAGGCGGCCATCCGGCCTCCAATCTCCGAGGGGAGCTTGAAGAAGCTGTGCTTGACCGCCTGGTAATACATCAGCAGCACGCCGTGTTTCTCGCTCACGGCGATCTGGGTGCCGAAAATGTCGTCGTCGTTGCTCCAGAGCAGCTTGCCCGTGCCGCCGTCCAGGGCGAGCAGCGTGCCGCCGGGGTGTTGGCCGGGCTTCAGCGGCGGGCCCTGCTTGCCGCCCACCCGCGGATGCAAAATGCGATCCTGCAAGGCCAGCACGCGATCAATCAAGTAGACGCGGCCGCCGGCAATGGCGATGGCGTTGTTGCGGATGGAGTGCCGGGGACGATATTGCCACTTCAGGGCCCCGCTTTGGGCGTCCAGGGCGAAGAAAAGGACCGATTCCGTGCGGAGACGGATGTCGGCGTAGCGAGGACTGACCTTGTGCTCGTCGTTCAACACGGAGCCGTAGAGAATCCCGCCGGCAGAGGCCACGTAGCCCCACGCCCGGTTGCTGGCCGAGCCGTCGACGGGCGTCTTGAACTCATGGAGCTTGCGGCCGGTGGCCAGGTCGATCTTCAGGCAGCGGTCCCCGGTGCGGAGAAAGACGGCGGCGTCGCCCAGGCAGAAGTTGCTGCCGGTATCGCCCACCCCCACGTCGTGATGCACACCGTCCCAATCGGCCAGCACACCGTCGACGGCATACGTCCAGAGCGTGCGGCCGTTGTAGGCATCCAGGGCACAGACCCCGTTGACCCCTTCCACCACCAGGTAGCCCCGGTTGAACAGCGGGCAAGGGCCCTGGGCGTGGCGGTCGGGAATTTCCAGCACGCCGTCGCGATACCAGGCCGCTTCCAGCGGGCCGCCGATGCGGTCGGTCGAGCAGAGCGTGTTGGCCGAGTCGCAGTTTTGATGGGTCCAGCGGCCGGCGCCCTCCAGCGGGCCGCGCCGGTTGACCTGGAGATCGCCGGGCTTGCCCAGGCAGGCCACCCCGCCGTAGGGACGCAACATCCGCTCGATCGCCTCGGGGTTGCCCTTCGGCCCGCCGATAAGCTGCGAAGAAGAGACAACCAGGTTGGCAAAGTGCCGAGGGCAGGGCGGCTGGTCGGGATCGCCTTGGATCACGCTCACCCGGCGACCGTGGACGCCGGCGGCGTCCAGGAGCCGGCGGGCCCGGGCCACCTTGGCCGAGTCCGCTTCGATGCCCACGACGTACAAGTCCGATTGGCGAGCCAGTTCCAACGCCAGGCCGCCCGTGCCGCAGCCCAGGTCGAGGCAAAACCCCTGGGACACGCCCGAGGCGGCGAGAATCTGCTTGGCCAACGAGGCGAAGTCGGCTTGCTCGGAGCCGGAGACCCGGGGCGGTTGGGCATCGCCGCCGGGCGGTTGGGCATCGCCGCCGGGAGGCGTCGGCGAATCGTCAGCCGCCGGGCCGAAGCCGTACACAACCCCTTCCGTGGTGGAAACGACCAACAGGCCGCCGGCCGCCGCCAGGCCCAAGGCGGTCCCCTCCACTTCGTGGGAGAAACGAACCTTCTTGCCATCGAGATCAACCACGCGGACGCGATTCGGTCCTCCGCAAACGGCCTCGCCGGCGGCGGCGATCACCTCGCACCGTCGCTCGTAGGTGGTCGCCAGAAACGGCCCCACGTCGTCTCCCAGAGCCCTCACGTCGGGCCTCGCCTGCGACAGGGTCCGCTCCAATCCGGTCATCTTGGCAACCGCTTCGTCGGCCTCCTTGAACCGCACCTCGGCCTGGTAGAGTGGTTTCAACGAGGGGATCGCCGCCAGCACCTTCTCGTCGCGGGCCCGGTCGGTGGATGCGTCGTCCAAGGCCACTTCGCAACGCTTCTCGAGCCCACGGTATCGCACCGGCTTGCCCTTGCGGTCGGGTTTCTCCAGCTCGGCCCAGCGATAGGCCGTAAGCGTCTTGCCCGTCCAGCGGAGCATTCCGTCGGGCAGCGTGCTGAACACTCCGCGGCCGGCGCGGGCCGCCAGGTTGCCGCTGTCGCGCTGGAGGAAACAGCCGCCGTTGACCACGAACCGGTCGGCCACCAGGGCGCGGGACCCGCCCATCGATCCGTTCTGCTGCAAGCGATAATACTCCAGCGCTCCGCCGTGGCGCCGAAACGCGGCCGGCACGGCCCGGCCGGTGGGCACGAAGAGACGTTCCTGGGTGGCCAGCAGGTAGCCCTGGGGGGCCACACCGCTTAGGGCATTCGCCCCGCCGTGCGGCTGGGGCATTTCGAGTCGCCCGGTGTGGTCGTTGGTCCACACCACCCGCCCCGTGGCGGCGTCGAGGGCGTGCAGGTAGACGCCGTTGCTGGGCCAGATACCGGCGGCAAAATAGACCACGTCGCCCGCCACCACCGGCCCGCCCCGGGCCGGCCAGCGGGAGATCATCCGCTCGTTCCCCAGGCACATCCGCCCGTTGGGCCCGCCGCGAAACTTCCACAAGAGGGCACCGTCGGCCAAGCGGAGGGCATACAAGAAGCCGTCGTCACAAGCCGCGAAGACACGGTCGTGCCACGCACAGGGCGCGAATCGAACCGGCCCGCCGGCGAGAAAAGTCCAACGCGGCCGGCCCGAAGCCGCCTCCAAGGCCACCACCTTGTCTTCCCGCGAACTGCCAAACACCACCGCGCCCCCGGCGATGATGGGGTGATCGACGAAGTCGAAGGTGATTCGCGAGGAACTGGGCCAGGCGGGGCGAGGCGGGGCGGCGCGATGGACCCATCGCAAGGACAACTCGCTCGGCAGGCTGTCGGCCGAGTATCCGCTCCGCCGGGCATCGGCCCGATACGTCGGCCAGTCGGCGGCCCGGGCATCCAGCAGCCCGACCAGGAGAAGGCAAAAACCGAGAAAGAAGGCAACAGGTCGAGAGGTCATCGTGTTTCCCCGCGCGTCCAAGGGGTTTTGCGGCCGGACGGGCCAACCGCGGAAGCATGGCGCCGGAGACTGGGTCGTGGCACCGCCGAAAAACGCTTCGCACTGCCGGAACAAAACGAAACTGCTTGTTGGGAAGACGGTTGCGGAAGTCTTTGAAAAACCACGAAGTGCACAAAGGACACGAAGGTAAGAAAGAAAGAGGTCTGTGAATCCGCCTCTTGCGTGTGTTCCTTCTCTCTCTTCGTGTCCTTCGTGCGCTTCGTGGTTTTCAGAAGTGGGGGTTCGGCGCGGTCGGGAGACCTCCGCCGAGCGCGGGTTCAGCGCGGGTCTCCTGAGCTCGCCGTAGTTGTCAAACCCGCAACCCACCGGGGCAGGCCCGGTGGGGATTCTCCTTGGCCGCTGACCCTCCCGGGAGTCCGTGACGGCCGGAACTTTTCGACGGGCCAGTATAAGCCCCCGTGCGGTGCTGGGCAAGCTTGGCGCTTGCGCCGGGCGGCAGCGCTTCGGCGTGGCGTGGTCGCTCCTCTCCGTCCCGCCGCGGGGAAGCGAGGAACTTGCGGCGCCCGCGCCGGGGCTCTACACTGGCTGCTCGTGATCGTAAAGACGTGCCGCCCGGACACGGCCGGTGCGTGCGGCTGAACCAACACCAAGGGTAAGCGATGAAATCTCCATTCCTGCGATTCCTCTCCTGTTTGATTGCAGCGACCGCGGCCGGCATCTGTCCGGCCGGGGAGACGATCGCGCCGGAACGGGTGCCGGCGAACGTGTACGCCACGGACCTGGTGGCCTTTCCGGGACCGTGGGGATTCATGCCGCGGGCCATCATCATTCTCGTCAGCGACGAGGAGTTGGAAGCGCTGGCCGCCGATCCCGACCGGGTGTTGAACCTGGCGACCACCTTCAGGCCGCGCAAGGAGAGCCTCCGCCAGGTCTGCCAGCGGGCCCAAAAGCGAGGGCAGCGGACGCTGGTGGTGGCCTTCGACCAGTTCTTCGCCCAGTACCGCCCGGGACAGAACAAGCCCCGGCGCTTGACCCCCGACATGCCCGAGTACATCACGCAAATCGCCAAGATCGGCGCGTTCGCCCGGCAGTTCGGGCTGGGCCTGGAACTGAGCCTGCTCAGCCCGCTGGAGATCGGACCGGCCTACACCCGCGCGACGGGCGAATCGGGCACCTGGATGCACTATCGCAAGGGCCTCCGCGACCCGAAAACCGGCGCC
>CAYZWG010000305.1:0-6794 GCA_964481605.1 uncultured Planctomycetaceae bacterium | reverse complement strand
GTTAGCTGCCGCCCTGCAAAAAAAGTCCGTTCCTGCACCCCGCGGTCGCGGGGCACAGCAGCGGACTTGCGGAGGTTGTTCGAGGTGGCGGTTTCGGGCGGGAGATATTGTGAGCCTGTAGGCCGGCTGACGACCCGGCATGGTAGAACTGATCCTCCCCGCTCTTCGTGGGCTGCGCGATTTCGCCTTGCCCGCTTCGACCCGTCCTACTACAATCCCGCCCGCTATGAAAGCGTCACGGACGACGATCGGGCTGATCCTGCTGGCGGCGTTCGCGCTGGGGCTGCGCGTGGGCGTGGTGCTGGCGCTGCGGACCGAGCACGCCGCGCCGGTCTCTTACGAACACGGACGGATCGCCGAAAACCTGCTGGCCGGGCGGGGATTCAGTATCGAGTTTCTCGGCGGCAGCGGGCCCACCTCGCAACAGGCCCCGTTCTATCCGTTTTTTCTGGCCGGCATTTACGCTTGCTTCGGCGTGGAAACACCGGCCGCCATTCTGGCAGCCCAACTGATCCAGTGCATCGCCGGGACGGGGCTGGTGCTGGCGGTCGCCTGGCTGGCCTGGTCGCTGTTGCCCGACCGGCAATCGGTGGGCTGGGTGGCCGGCGTGGGGGCGGCGGTCTATCCCACGCATCTTTACGCCGTCACGCACCTTCAGGTGGCGCTCTGGGCCGCCCTGCTGCTGACGGTGCTGATGGCCGTGGCGGCTTCGCCCCGCTTTCGGGCCACGTGGAGGGGCGCGATCCTTGCCGGCCTGCTGGCCGGAAGCCTGCTGCTGGTCGAGCCAATCCTGGCCCTGGCCCTGCCGATCTGCGCCGCCGTGTTCTGGCTGGGGGAGCCGGCCGGTCGAACGGTCGAGCGGTTTCGCCTGGTGCCGGCGGCGCGGCTGGGGCTGATGGCCGCCGTGGCCGCCGTGGTGATCGCGCCGTGGACCGTGCGAAATTGGCGCGTCCACGGCGAGTTCGTGTTCATCAAGTCGACGTTCGGCTACGCCCTTTGGCAAGGCAACCACCCGGCCAGTTGGGGAACGGACAAGATCCCCAAGGCCTCGGCCGAAACGCTCCGCCTGGCCCACGACCGCTCGCTGGGCGGCATCGACCAGGCGCTCTGGGAAGCCCGCCACGAGACGAACTACATCGACGACGTGGTGCTGGGGCCGGAAGACTACCGCCGCCTGGGCCGCCTGGGCGAACCCCAGCGGTGTCGCACGCTGGGCCGCCAGGCGCTGGGGTTCATTCGCCGCGATCCCGGCCGCTATGCCCGGCTCTCGCTCTCTCGGCTGCGCTATTTCCTCCTCTTCGACGAGACGAATCCCAAGGCGGCCAACCCGGTCTACCGGCTGGCCACGGTCACTTGGCTGGTGCTGGCGGTGGTGGGCCTCTTGGTATCGCTCGATCGGTGGCGCTCGCTTTGGCCGACCTACGCCGTGTTTGCGGCCGTGACCCTGTTTCACACGCTGGTGATCACGTCGGTTCGCTTTCGCATCCCCATCGAGCCGCTCTCGTTCGTTTGGGCCGCCTCGGCACTGGCCCCGCTGTCGGTGCATTTGCGCCGGCAAAAGCCGATCGCGATCTACCGGGTGGACGACCCGGGTTCGGACAGCGCGGCCGGGGGGCAGCCGGGGCTGGGCGGTCCCCACTGGCCCGGCAGGCGTCGCCGGGCGGCGTGACGTTGCCTGGGGGGAACCTGGGGGGTTGCGTTCGGGCATCGTGGCCCGCCGCCGGGGGAGGACTGCCAGGGCGGCTTTTCTTGCGCGTCAAGTTCTTTTGCCGCAAACGTTTGCGATGATCCGGCGGGGTCCCGTCCGGGTGCCGCACGCCGTTTTGGTACTCGGTTTGCAAACTTCCGGGGAGTGTGTGCCGGTCACCCCGCGTGGCGGGAGAGCCCTGGTCCCCTCGGGCTCTCCCGCCGGGTGTGGGTGGAACCGGTCGTGGTGCCCAGTTGAGCATGTCCCGCGTCGAAGCGGGGCGTCCGCCTGCCGAAAGTTGCCGGAAGAGCCGATGCACGCCCGCGAACTGATCGAACTGGCCGCCGTCGTCGCTCGGCACGGCCGCGCGTTGATCGAAGGCGACGGTGCTCGGGACGATCGGGCAACCGAGTCGTATTGGGTCGCTTCCAAGTGCCGGCTCGAACGCTGGGGCCGAACACTGAAACATCTCTCCGGCGATGCGGCGGTCGCCGAAGGCCGCCGGGCGGCCCGCGGCCTGTTGGCCGGCGGGGTGATGGAAGAGATTCTCACCGGCGAGGTGCTGACCCGGGTATGGACGGCGGTGGCCTGCGGTTGCGACCGTCGGCGGGGCACCGACCGGATGGAACCGATCGCGCGAAGCGTGTTGATCGGCCATTTGGAAGCGCGGCACCGGGTGCTCACGCTGCTGGTGCGGGGGCCGGTGGTAGGGGCGGAACTGGCCGTCAAGCTCAATCGGCTACGGCGTCGCACGGAGCGTTGGACCGATCTGCTGGTGGGATATCTGGGCCAGTGGGAAGATGTTTGCCACGTGGCGATCGACCCTCGCCGCGCGGCGGAGTTTGCCGGCGACCTGCGCGAGCAGGGTCGCCGGCCGGGCGGCCGGGCGGTGTGGCCGTTGGTGCAGGCGTCGCTGCGGGCCGGCTTCTGGCGGGGGCTGGCGGCGGTTAGTCCCAACGCCGACTTGAACGCCAGGATCGGCGCCGCCGTGTTGGCCGCTTTTCCGCCGGAACTGTTCGATTCAGTGGGCCTGGTTCGGTCTGTCTGGCAATTACGCCTGAGCAACGCGGCCGACGACGCAGCGGGGATGCTGGCGGAATTGACCGACGCCGGCGACCGCTCGCCGGCCGAATCCGCCTTGGACCGGCAGATTCGGCGGTTGGGCAACCGGGCGCGGTGGTTCGGGGGATAGCCGCAAGAAAGGCGGTCCGGCGGCCATTGTAGCCCGAAGCGTAAGCGAGGGAGAATCACCAGCCTGGAATCCCTCGCTTACGCTTCGGGTTACAGTGCACGAGCGTCCAGTTGTAGGCCGGATCGTGATCCGGCATCTTGGGCAGTTCGCGTGCGTGCGGAGCACACACCCTACGGGGTTTCGCAGAGTGTCGCCACGCGCGATCTGATCCGCAAAAAAGGGGTCCGGCCCCAGCGTCCCCCGGTGGCCACGGCGTGCGATCCCTTGCCCGCTTTCTCCCCGGCGCTACAATTTCGCCAGCCGCGATCGTGGCTCCAGCCGCGCGACAAGAATTCCCCGCCGATGGAGAGTTTGGAATGTTCACCGTGACCGCCGACTTGATGTTGCCCGCCACCATCACCGGCTCCTGGCCTCGGCCCCGCTGGTTCGACGTGAGCATGTGGGGCAGGCCGCTGGATACGTGCATGATGGAGGTACGATTCCGCGAGCTGTTTCAGGACGCCCTGGCCGTGGTGATCAGCGACCAGGAGCGGGCCGGCCTGGATATTGTCGGCCACGGCGACTTCTTTTGCGACGAAGACATGGCGGGGCGGTCCTGGCACCACTACCCCTTGCAGCGTTGGGCGGGCGTGGAGGGCGACTACTTGCAGTCGGCGGAAACCCGCTCCGAGTTTCTCAAGTACCCGCCGGGCACGCTCTTGAGCGAAGTCTACACGGGATGGCGCTGGCCCCGCGTGGTCGACAAGATCGAGCATCGACCGCTGGACTACCCCAAGATCTACCGCATCTGCCAGGCGAAAACCCGCAAGCGGTTCAAGTTCGGCACGGTTTGTTCCCAGGTGATGGGCTTGTTTCTCGACATCCACACCCCCAAGTACAAGGACAAACGAGAAGTCCTTTGGGACATGGCCGTGGCGATGAACAAGGAGTTGCTGGCGCTACGCGACGCCGGCTGCCGTTGCATTCAGACGGAAGAGCCGACGTTCCACTTCCTGGCCAATACCCTGGGCAAGGATCACGAATCGGTGAAGTTCGCCATGGAGGTCTTCAACCGGGAACTGGAAGGGCTGGACGACGTGGAAATCTGGATTCACACCTGCTGGGGCAACCCGAACATGCAGCGGGTGATGGAAGACACCAGCTACGCCGCCTCGATGGAACTCTACCTGGAGCACTGCAAGGGGGATGTGTGGACGATCGAGACCAAGGATCGGAACTTCCGCGATATCGAGTTGTTTGAGCCGTGGAAGCACGAGTTGAAAAAGAAGATCGCCATTGGGGGAGTGAGCCATCGCTCGCTGCAGGCCGACCGGCCGGAGGAGGTGGCGGGGGAGATTCGCAGGGCATTGAAGTACATCCCCCCGGAGAGGCTGATCGTCTCCAGCGACTGCGGCTTCGGGCGGCAGGGATGCAACCGGGAGATCGCTTTCTGGAAGGCCAGCGCCATTGCCCAGGGCTGCAATATCGTCCGTCGCGAGTTGGGCCTGGAGGAGACCTACGTGCCGGCGGCCGATCCGGCGCTGCAGACGGACATCGTGCCCGGCGGGTCGAATTGCTAAGCCGTAGGGCCGGCGTTCGGCGCGGAATCAGGCCGCAAGAAAGCGGGCCCGGCGGCCATCGTAACCCGAAGCGTAAGCGAGGGAGAATCACCAGCCTGGAATCCCTCGCTTACGCTTCGGGTTACAGTGCACGAGCGTCCAGTTGTAGGCCGGATCGCGATCCGGCATCTCGGGCGGTTCGCGTGCGTGCGGAGCACACACCCTACGTGCGGTGGGCGTGTCCGTTGCATCTTGCAGATTCGTTGCAATCGGCCCGGGTTTTTTTCTTCCCGGCTGCCGGCGTAACCTATGCTTGAGCGGGAAATGCTACGCGCCGGCATCAACGCGGTGACCAATCTCCAGCGAGGAGAGGCGAGAAGCGTAACTGACTGAAGATGGAGAAAGGCTGCGGTGAGAATCGGGTCCAAGTTCGCTTTGGGGTTCCTCGTGTTGGCTTTGCCGATGGCGGCGGTTGGGCACTTCTCGCTCAGCCGCCTTCAACAGGCGTCGCTGGACTCCATCGGAGACAACCTGGACGATCAGGTTGCCCTGGCGATGGATGAGATTCACGAAAGGATTCACCGTCGCATCGAGGAACTGCGGTTGTATGCCCAAATCACTTCGCTGGCGGAGTGCGTCGCCGAGTCGAATCGCGAGTTTGCCCGACTGCCGGACCGGGACGAACGGATTGCGGCCGTGGACCGCGACTGGAGCGCCGGCAGGCAGACCGCCGCGATTGAAGCCGTGCTGGACAACGAACTGTCGAGGCGGCTGAGAAACCACCTCGCCTGTCTTGCGAAACAGCACGGACACGCGGTCTTCGCGGAAGTGTTCGTGACGAACAAGTACGGCGTGGTGATTGGATCGTCGGGAAGAACGAGCGATTACCAGCAGGCGGACGAAGGCTGGTACCAGGCCACCGTGGCCAACGGCAAGAGCTGGATCGGCGACGTGCGGTATGACACGAGTTCCGATTCCCGCGCCCTGGATCTGGTTGTCGTGCTGGATGACGCCGACGGCAACTTCGCCGGCGTGCTCAAGGGTGTGCTGGACATAGGCGACGCGCAATACCTGGTCGAGCGTATCCGCAACCACTCCCGCTACACCAGCACCACGGCGTACCTGGTCGACCGGCGTGGGCGGGCGATATTCAGCCGCGGCAGGTATGCCCGGAAGAAGACGGGACCCGAGGCGCAGTTTGACGGGTTTGGAGAAGACCTCTCGCAGACCAGGACGGTGGCGGAAGCGATGCGGCGGGGCAGCGGGCATATGGTGGTGCGGGAGGGGGGGCGGGACACTTTGGCCGTTTTCGGCCGGATGGAGGAAGGAGCGTGCGACGCGAGATTGGGATGGACCCTGCTGGTGGAGTATGACGAGAAGGAAGTGCTCCGGCACGTGCTGGCCACCCGGCGTCTTCTCCTCTTCGCTTGCGTGCTGGTGACCGTGGTTGCCGTTCTGGGAGCCGTTCTATTCGCTCGCTCGATTTCGTTGCCGATCAAGCGACTCACGGCAACCGCGGCCGAGATTGCCAGAGACTACGCCGACCTGCCCGGCGAGGAAGTGGCCGGCGGGAACGAAATCGACATCCTGCGGCGTACGTTCGACCAGATGACACGGAAACTGGTCGCGGCCAACGCCGAATTGAAGGCCAGGCAAGACGCCCTGCGGGAAAGCGAGGAGAAGTTCCGGCGTCTTTACGAGTCGTCCGGCGACGCGGTGATGCTGCTGGACGAAGAGGGTTTCTTCGATTGCAACGAAGCCGCCTTGAAGGTGTTTGGGTGCCGCGACAGGGAGGAATTCTGCGGCAAGCATCCGGCCGATCTTTCTCCTCCTACCCAGCCCGACGGCACCGACTCGATGGTGCTGGCCAAGGAGCGGATCGCCGTGGCGATGCGGGAAGGCAGCAACCGTTTCGAGTGGCTACACCGGCGTATCGACGGGACCGAATTCCCGGCGGAGGTGTTGCTCAGCGCCGTGCAAATCGGAGGTAGGCACGTGCTTCAGGCGGTGGTCCGCGACATCACCGGGCGGAAACGAGCGGAAGAGCGGATTCGCCGCTCGCAACAGAACCTGGAAACACTTCTGGAATCGATCCCGGTGGGGATTGCCGTGGTGGGCAGGGACAAGCGTGTCCGCCGGTTGAATCGGGCCGCCGTGGAGTTGATGGGCTACGAGTCGGCGGGGGAGCTGATCGGCCACACCTGCGGCAAGATGCTGTGTCCTGCAAGCAAAAACCAATGTCCGGTGTTGGACTTGAAAAGGCGGGTGGACAGATCGGACCGGAAGCTGGTCCGGCGGGACGGCAAGAAGATTTCGATTCTCAAGACGGTGGTGCCGGTCACCCTGGACGAGGAAGAGGTCCTGGTGGAGGCGTTTG
>CAYZWG010000304.1:0-6802 GCA_964481605.1 uncultured Planctomycetaceae bacterium | reverse complement strand
CACGCCGAACATGGAAGACCCACGCCGAACGTGGAAAGGGGATGTGCGTGCAAACTGGAAGGACGGGGCGCCTGGCGAGCCGGGAAACGACAGGAAGTACCGCGGGCGCTCCCGGCAAGAGTCTCGCCCTCCCTTTGGGAGCCCTGCCCTTGCGACTTTCTGCCACCTGCTCGCCAGACGCTACCCGGGCGAGAGTCGAGCCCGGCCGGCCGGGGCCCCTCCCAGCGGGCTCACTCCTTGACCTTGACCTCGACCCGCCGGGCCGGTGCGGTGGCCGTCTTCTTCAGGTGGATGGTCAACACGCCGTTGGAATACTCGGCGTCGACCTTTTTCGGATCGACGGTCTGCGGCAAGGGGATGGCTCGCCGGAATGAACCGTAACGGCTCTCCGACTGAAAGAAGTCCTTGCCGCTCTCTTCCGTCGATTCCGTCTTTTCGCCGGCCAGGATCAAGTGATTGCCGGAGACGGTCACTTCGATGTCTTCGGCGGCAATGCCCGGCACCTCGGCACGGACGGCGATCTCCTTTTCGTTCTCGGCCACGTCGACCGCCGGCACCCAGCCGCGCGGGGAGCCGAACGGCCAGTCCAAGTCGCCGAACGGCCCGCGGACGTAGGCGTCGAAGAGCCGATCCATTTCGGCTCGAAGCGTGGCCAAGGGCGAGCCTCCGTCCTTTCCTCTTTCCTGTTGCTTGTTTTTCCAGGGGATCAAGTTCACGGTGGACACCTCCTTTCGCAGTGCAATGTGTCGCGTGGAATCCGTGGCGGGCGCTTCCCCTTGCCGGCCTGCCGGCGGCTCAATCGGCGTGGACGGCAATCTTGCGCGGTCTGGCCGCCTGGGCCTTGGGCAAGTGCAACGTCAGCACGCCGTCGGCGTAGTCGGCGGTGATCTTCTCCGCTTCGATCGCTTCGCTCACACGGAAGGTGCGGTGGTAATCCCCCACCCCGTACTCCCGCATCAGGTATTCGGTATTCTCCGGTTGGCGAGGTTCGATCTTCACGTGGATCGAAAGTGTTCCATCCTCGAAATCGATATTGACATCCTCGGCTTGAGCGCCGGGGACGTCGGCCAGGAGGGTCAGTTCCTCCTCCCGCTCGAGGATGTCGACGTTCGGTCGATAGTGGCAACCGGATCGCGTTCGCTCGGCCGAATCGCCTTCGGCGGCCGCGGGTTTGGTAACGGGGGCGGTCTCTGTCATGGGTTGGTCTCCTTCTTCATTATTTCGCCGGGGCAATGGGGGGCGCCGCCGGCCGGGCCGGGGGCCCCCACCCGGATCAGGTTGATTACCTCGGGGGGACGTCAATTCGGCACGCTGACCGGAATCTTTCGCGGGCGTGCCGTTTCGGCCTTGGTCAACGAGATCGTCAACACGCCCCGGCGGAGTTCCGCCTCCACCTTGTCGGCGTCGACCTCGCAGGGCAGCCGCAACACGCGGGTGAACGAGCCCACGCCTCGCTCGCGACGGTGATACGTCACGCCCTCCTGTTCGAGCTCGGGTCGCTCGATCTTGATGGTCAACTCGTCGCCCACCACGGAGACGTCGACGTTCTCGGCGGCAACTCCGGGCAATTCCAGTTCGGCGTGGACTGTTTCGGGGGTTTCCCAGATGTTGACCGCCGGACGTCCTCGACCGGCATCAAACCAGGCGGGCACTGCCAGATCACCCAGCAGCCCGGAAAACAAATCGTTCATCTCCCGCCGGAGCAACCTGGCGGGCGTCGGGGTGTGGAAATATTGAAGCACCACGGCTCACCTCCTTTTCTGTCTCGCGTGTTCGAACCGATCTGTAGGCAAGCGGCTTCACCGGGGGTGGCGAAGACACGCTGAAACATCCGGTAAGGGAGTATTGCAAAGGGCGTGCCGAAAAGCGTTTGATCGATGTTACTTGTTGCATAATAACGGGTTATGAAATCTGATGGGTTTTCGGTGGGAGGGGAGGCTGCCGTTTTGGCATCTGTGATTGAGGTATGCAGTACCCCCGCCGATGAAAGGGTGCCCGACTTTCCTGCCAATATGACAGCTTGCCGGAGGCGGCCGGGTCTGCGGGGGTAGAGTTTGCGGCCCGTGCCCGGGTGGGTTCACCTCGGGGCGTGCCGGCAACCGAAGGCAGAAAGAGGCACGAAGCGCGGGGTCCGCAGGGAGTCGGCACACTCGCGGTTGTCCGGCCGAGAGCGGGACATTATACTGGACAGCTTGACCCATTCGGGGTGGGTCTAGTTTGCGCCATTGAAACAGATCGCCCAGGATGCCATGCGATTTTCGTTGATCGACCGCATCGAAGCGCTGGAACCGGGAGAACGAATTTCCGCGGTGAAGACGCTCTCGATGGCCGAAGAATATCTGGCCGACCATTTTCCGGGTTTTCCGGTGATGCCGGGCGTGTTGATGCTGGAGGCGATGACGCAGGCGGGGGCGTGGTTGGTGAGGGCGAGCGAGGATTTTTGCCACAGCATGGTGGTGCTCAAGGAGGCGAAGAACCTCAAGTACGGCCAATTCGTCGAGCCGGGACAAACGCTCCGGGTGACGGTGGAGATCGTGGACCGGACGGACCGCGAGACGACGCTGAAGGCCCGGGGTACGGTCGACGGGCGGACGACCGTGCGGGCTCGACTGGTGCTTCGGCAATACAACCTGGCCGAGCAGGCTCCGGGGCGAGCGGTGACCGACGAGTCGCTGAAGCGGGAGCTGCGTTCTCAGTTTGATTTACTCTGGCGACCGGATTCCAACGGCGACGGCAGGGCCTGAAGGGGGGCGGCCGCGGCCGGATTTGCAGATTCGTTTTTTGTTGCGGAAAGACAGCAGCGCGGGGCTCCCGCCGCGTGGGCCCACGAAGCCCCCTGAGTTTCCGGCTCGGCGCGAGCCGTGCTCCGGCGGCGCCCATCTCGATCCCCGTTCCACGGCAGAAGCGCATTCGTCGAACCATCCACGTCGAAGATGACAGGTACCATGCAACTGGACGGAAGAATCGCCCTGGTCACCGGCGGCAGCCGCGGTATCGGTCGGGCCTGCGTGATCGAGTTGGCCGACCGCGGGGCCGAGGTGCTCGTGGTGTATCGCAACAAGCGGGAGGCCGCCGAGTCGCTGGTGGCCGAGTTGGAGGCGGCGGGCCGGAAAGTCGGTGCCGTGCAGGCCGACGTCCGCGACGCCCGGCGTGCCCAGGAAGTAGTGGACGAACTGGTGGAGAAACACGATCGCATCGACATCCTGGTCAATTCGGCGGGAATCGTGGCGGACGGGCTGATGGGGGCGATGACCGCCGACCAGTGGACCAGCGTGATCGAGACGAATCTGTCGGGCACGTACAACTATTGCCGTGCCGTGGCGCAGCAGATGATGTATCAGCGCAGCGGCAGTGTGGTCAATCTCTCCAGCACGGCCGCCGAGTTCGCCTCCCGGGGCCAGGTGAACTACGCGGCCAGCAAGGGGGGGATCAACGGCCTGACACGCGCGATGGCCAAGGAATTTGCCCCCCGCAAGGTCCGCATCAACGCCGTGGCGCCCGGAATGATCGAAACCGAGATGAGCCAGGTGGTGCGCGGAGTGGCCGGCGACCAGATCAAGCAAGTCATCCCCCTGAAACGGATCGGGCAACCGGAAGAGGTGGCCCGGGCGGTGGCCTTCCTGGCCGGCGACGAGGCCAGCTACATCACGGGTCAAGTGTTGCGGGTGGACGGTGGATTGAGCCTGGGGGCTTATTGATCCCGATGCTCGCGATGCTGGTGCAGGGAGGGGAAATGGGGTGTCCGGGTGGACGGTGGATCGAGTCTGGGAGTTTATGGATCGGCGCGCGGCGAACCATCGGTTGGCGAGGACGGGGAGGCGGCAGTCCGGGCACTGGCTGGAAGTCGGTCGGTGGCGGGCCGAGCCGGCCTCAATACGGTGAGCCGGGCAAAGGGATGACTCGGTCCATCCTCAGCCGAGGCAGGAAGAAATTGCTCCTTTTGCGAAGAAGACGGTTGCCGTTTTTGTGCCGGCAGGCGGGGGATGATTTCCGCCGGCCGGCGGGCGGCCGGTGGAGGGCGTTTTTCGCAGAGGGAAATCCATTAGGGTAACAAACAGAACCTGGAGGTTGACGAACATGCCGACAAAGGAGGAAATCTTCGAAAAGATCCGCGAGGCGCTGGTCGAGGCGCTGGGGGTCGACGACGATGAGGTGACGCCCGAGGCGACACTGGTCGGCGACCTGGGTGCCGAGTCGATCGACTTTCTCGATATCGTCTTCCGGCTGGAAAAGGCGTTCAATATCAAGATTCCGCGGGGCGAGTTGTTTCCCGAGGACGTCTTGACCAACTCGGAGTACGTCCAGGACGGCAAGGTTACCGAAACCGGGCTGGAAGAGCTTCGGCGGCGGATGCCGTTTGCCAATCTGGACGAGTTCGAAAAGAATCCGGTCGTGCAGGAGTTCGGCAACCTGTTGACGGTGGCCGACATGTGCCGCTTCGTGGAGGGCAAGGTCGAGGTCGTTTAATACTACAGCGCAGGGTGGATCGTTGCGATTCTCCGTAATCCTTACGAAACCTGCTCGTTACGAAGCTCCGGCTTCGCATGCGCAACCGGCGGGGGTGGCCCTGATAGCTCGCCTATCTCAGGCGGCGCAGCCGCAAGAGGCACCTGTTCGGCGCGGGGCCCCCGCCCACGTGCGGGCGGCGGTTGGGCACGCCGCAATCCTCGCCTCCTGTGCCTGCGGCACTCCGATAGCAGAGCTATCGGGGCCACCCACAAAACAAAAACCCCCATTCCTGGGAAAGACGAATTCTCCACGAATCGCCACATGATTGTCACCCTGGCCTCGTGCTGCCGGTGCAATGCTGTGTTCGCCCACGCGCCTGTCTGATCCGCAATAGTTTTCCAGATCCATGTAACCTGGGGGTATCCACTGTCATGCGATGGTATTGGATCGACCGGTTCCTGGAATTCGAGAGTGGCAAGCGAGCCAAGGCGGTGAAAAACGTCAGCCTGGCCGAAGACCATCTCCACGACCACTTCCCCGGCTATCCAGTGATGCCCAATTCGCTGATTATTGAGGGGCTGGCGCAGACGGGCGGGTTGCTGGTGTGTGAGCAGGGCCACTTCCAGGAGAAGGTTGTGCTGGCAAAGGTCTCGCGGGCGCGGTTTTATGGGGAGGCGGTTCCCGGCGACACGCTGATCTATACGGCGGTGGTCAACGATATTCGCAAGGACGGGGCCTTGGTTTCGGCCAGGGCCGAAAAGAACGGCCAGCAGCACGCGGAAATGGAGATATTCTTCGCCCACCTGGATGGCCAGTTTCAGCACAAGACCCTCTTCGATCCGGAAGACCTGCGGCGGATGATGCGGGTGCTGAGGGCCTACGAGGTCGGCCACGCCGCCGACGGCTCTCCGCTGGCCGAGCTGGATGGCGTGGCGGCGCCCGACCGACCGGACAGCGTTAGGCCGCGTCTGAGGGGAGTGGAAACATGAGACGACGGGTGGTAGTTACGGGAATCGGCTGGGTCAACCCGCTGGGCTGTCAGATCGAGACCGTTTGGAGCCGCTTGCTGGCCGGCCAGTCGGGAGTTGGCCGGATCAGCCTGTTCGACGCAAGCAACTTTCCCACCAAGATTGCCGCCGAGGTTCGCGACTGGGACGTTTCCGAGGTGGGGGAGAACCCGGCGGATTGGAAATTCCAGGGCAGGCACACCCATTTTGCGGTGGGCGCCGGCCACAAGGCCGTTTCCGACTCGGGCATCGGCGAGGCGAGAATCGACCCCACCCGTTTCGGTATCTACACCGGCAGCGGCGAGGGCCAACAGGACTTCAACCGCTTCACCCAGATGATGGTTGCCGCCCTGGAAGGGGACAAGTTGGACGTGGCCCGGTTCACCAAGACGGGGCTGGAGATTCTCCATCCCGTGTGCGAGGTCGAGCAGGAGCCGAACATGCCGGCGGCCCACCTGGCCAGCCTGTTCGACGCCCAGGGCCCCAACGTCAACTGTCTGACGGCCTGTGCGGCCAGCAGCCAGGCGATCGGCGAGGCGATGGAGATCATCCGCCGCGACGAGGCCGACCTGATGCTGGCCGGGGGCACCCACACCATGATCCATCCGTTCGGCGTCACGGGGTTCAATCTGCTCACCGCCTTGAGCACCCGGAACGACGCCCCCGAAAAGGCGTCCCGCCCCTTCGACCGAGACCGCGACGGCTTCGTGCTGGGCGAGGGGGCCAGCATGGTGATGCTGGAGGAACTCCAACACGCCAAGGCCCGGGGGGCCAAGATCTACGGCGAGATCGTGGGCTACGGCTCCACCGCCGACGCCTTCCGCATCACCGACACGCATCCCCAGGGCCGGGGGGCGATAAGCTGCATCAAGATGGCCCTCGCAGACGCCGGGCTGGGACGCGACCAGATCGACTATATCAACGCCCACGGCACCAGCACGGCGGTCAACGATCGCGTGGAGACGCTGGCCATCAAGCAGGTCTTCGGCGACCGGGCCTACAGGATTCCCGTCTCCAGCACGAAGAGCATGATGGGACACCTGATCGCCGCCGCCGGGGCAACCGAACTGATTATCTGCCTCCTGGCCATCCGCGACAACGTCGTTCCACCCACCACCAACTACGAAACGCCCGACCCCGACTGCGATCTGGACTATGTTCCCAACGTCTCGCGAGAAGTTCGCTGCGACAACGTGCTCAGCGACAGCTTCGGGTTCGGCGGGCAGAACATCACGCTGATCGCGCAGCGCTTCGTGGGTTAGGGCCTGGTTCAAACCGGGGTTGCACTTTGGCGGCCGGGTGGCCCCGGGTGATTGCTCACCCGGGGCTCCCACAGATCCGGACGT
>CAYZWG010000303.1:0-6811 GCA_964481605.1 uncultured Planctomycetaceae bacterium | reverse complement strand
AGCCACACCGGTTCAAGAACCGGTGCTACCCGCAAGACCCACCAGCAACCATTGTTGCCGCAGGCCGCGCCGCCGGCAACCGCCCGCACGTGGCCCGCTACGGTGTATTCCGGTCCCTCTCGGCCGGATATACTGGAAAACTCAAAGTAGGACACGGCCAGTCGATCACGGTCGCGTGTGGGCGAGCACGCACCGCGTGACCCGGCGGCCGTACTGTTTTTCACCACATCGCGAGCGACCCCCTGGGAGCCCCCATGGCCCTCTCCCGCAAGTCTCTGGCTCCGTTTTCCAACCATCTGCTCGTCGCGACGGTCTTGCTTTTGGCCACCGGGGCCACCGCCGCCGACTGGCCGACCTACCGCGGCGACGTTCGCCGCAGCGGCGTCTCGCCACGGACGCCGGCGATGCCGCTGGCCGAGCGCTGGTCCCACCAGCCCGCCCTCGCCCCCCGGCCCGCCTGGCCCGAGGCCCCGGCCCGGCAGGACGTCTACCGCAAGGTCTACGGGCTGAGTCCCACGGTGATTTTCGACCGGGCGCCGCAGCCGGTGGTCGCCGGTGGGCGGCTCTACTACGGCTCGTCGGCCGACGATACGGTCCGCTGCCTGGACGCGGCTTCGGGCAAGATCCTTTGGCAGTTCGTCACCGAAGGGCCCGTGCGGCTGGCCCCGGCCGTGGCCGGCGGCAGGGTCTATTTCGGTTCCGACGACGGTTGCGTCTATTGCCTTGAGGCCGCCGACGGCAGCCTGCGGTGGAAGCACCGGCCGGTCCCCGCCGACCGCCGCCTGCCGGGCAACGGCCGGATGATGTCGCTCTGGCCGATTCGCAGCGGCGTGATCGTCGACGGCGGCCGGGCCTACTTCGCCGCCGGGCTGTTTCCCTCACGGAAGGCCTATCTGTGTGCCGTCGACGCGGCCACCGGCCAGCCGGTCTGGCGGCAGCAGGTCGACATTTCGCCCCAGGGCTACCTGCTCGCCTCGCCCACGCGGCTGTTCGTCCCCACCGGACGTACCGCCCCGCACATCTACCTCCGCGCCGACGGCCGGCAGGTCGCTCCCTTTCCGGGCGGCGGCCGGCAGCAGGCCGGCTTTCCCTTGGGAGGCGGCTGCTTCGGCGTGCTGGTCGACGACGTGCTGGTCCACGCCGGCGGAGAAAAAGGCGGGCTGGAATTCACTGCCGCGGCCGGCCGGGAGAAGATCATCGCTGCCGCCGGCCTCCGCCTCGTCGCCCAGGGCGAGATGGCCTACGTGCTCGACATGAAGCAGCTTCGGGCGATTCATCGCGCCCGCTACGTGGAGTTGGTGCGGCTGCGGCAAAAGAAAAAGAAGACCCCTCAGGACGAGGCGAGGATCGCCGCCCTGGAAGACGGCGACCAGCCGGCCGTGCTCTGGCAGGTCCCCGCCGCGACCCCCTACGAGCTGATCCTCGCCGGCGACGACCTGCTGGCCGGCGGCGACGGCCGGGTGGTCGCCTTCGATCGCCACGACGGCCGGACCGTTTGGCAGCACCCGGTGCACGGCAAGGCCTACGCCCTGGCCGTGGCCGACGGCCGACTCTACGTGGGCACCGACACGGGCAGGATTTCCTGCTTCGCCCACGCCGCGCCGGAAGCGGCCGCCGCGCCGGCCACGCCGAGGCCCTCCCCCCCGGTCGATGTCCAGCAGCCCTCGCCGGCCGGCTCGACCGAGGCGGCGCGATTCGCGCTGGCCGCCGCCGGCACCGATCGCGGCTACTGCCTGGTGCTGGGAACAAGCCGCCACCGCCTGCTGGAAAAGCTTGCGGCGAGTTCCGAGTTTCGCCTGATCGGCGTCGAGCCCGATGCGAGCAAGGTGGCCGCCATGCGGCGGCGATTGGCCGACCGGCGGCTCTACGGCGGCCGCGCGGTCGTCCACCACGGCTCGCCGGCGAAGCTCCCCTACCAGCGGCGGACGTTCAATCTCGTGGTGACCGCTCTGTCCGACGACGCCCCCCAGCCGGCCACGCCTGCCGGCGAGGTTCTCCGGCTGCTGCGACCCTGTGGCGGCACCGCCGTGGTCCTTGCCCAGGATACGCCCCCGCTCCGCCAACGCCTCGAAGCCTGGGGCGCCGGCGTGTTGCCCGGCTGGAAGGTCCAGCACGCCGCGGAAGGCCTGGTCGCCGGCGTCGCTCGCCGCGGCCCGCTCGACGGTGCCGGCCAGTGGACCCACTTCTACGCCGACGCGGGCAACTCGGCCTGCAGCGGCGATGCGTCCGCGTTTGGCCCCATGGACGTCCAATGGTTTGGCCCGCCCGGCCCGCGGCGAATGGTCGACCGGCACGAAAAGAACGTGGGCCCGCTCTACCGGGATGGGCGGATGTTCATCTCCGGCAACAACTACCTGGTGGCCGTCGACGCCTACAACGGCACGATCCTCTGGCAGCGCGACCTGCCCCGGTCGATCCGCCTGGGGGCCTTCAAGAATTGCGGCTCGCTGGCCGTCGCCGCCGATCTGCTCTACGTGGCCCGGGCCGATACCTGCGTGGCGCTGGACGTGGCCTCGGGCGAAGAGAAACATGTCTTCCCCGCGGCGAAAACCGCTGGCGGCCAAACCGGCCAGTGGGGCTACGTGGCCACGATCGACGATCTGCTCTTGGGCAGCACCAGCAAGCCGGGGGCGAATTGGCGGGTGCAGGATATCGACACCCAAACCCTCATCTGGCGCGACCGGCAGCCGGTGGTCGCCAGCGACGTGCTGTTTGCCGTGGACCGGCACTCGGGCGAAACGCGATGGACCTATCGGCCCGCCGAAGGCGTGATCGTCAACCCCACGCTGGCCGCCGGCGGGGGGCGCGTCTATTGCGTCCAAAGCGCCGATCCGAAGACCTTCGACGTGCCCGACGGGCGAATCAAGCTGGACGCGCTTTTCGGCCGGGGTGCCTTGTTGGTGGCGCTCGATCTGGGCAGCGGCAAGATCGTCTGGAAGAGGCCGATCGACCTGGCCCGGCTGCAACACGTCGTCTTTCTCAGCTACGCCCGCCAGACCCTGGTGATTACCGGCAGCCGCAACGTCTCCGTGCCGGGAAGCCCCAAGGAGCGGGTGCGGTACGACCTCTGGGCGTTCGACGCCCCCACCGGCCGGCCCCTCTGGAACTCAACCCAAACACCCGTGCCCGACCATATCCTCCAGGGACCCCACGGCGAGCAGGTGCAACACTCGGCCATCGTGGGCGACGTGATTTACAACACGGGCTTCGCCTGCATGTTGCGCAGCGGCCGGCCCTACCCGGGCTGGAAATGGCAAAAGAGCGACAAGTGCGGCACGATATCGGCGTCCGCCTCGTGCGTCTTCAGCCGCTACGTGACCCCGCGAATGTTCTCCCTTGCCACGGGAGACTACCTCAGCCTGACCGCCGTCACCCGGCCCGGCTGCTGGATCAATATCCTCCCCGCCGGGGGCATGGTGCTCGTGCCCGAGGCCTCCAGCGGATGCACCTGCTACTTCTCCCTGCAAACGTCGCTGGCGCTGGCGCCGCGGGAGGACGAGGCAAGCCCCGGAAAATGACCGGCGGCGTTTCCTTTGCCGGCGCCGGCAGCGCGACCCGGTCCGGGGTCTACTTCCTTGCCGCGATCGCCGCTTGCGCCGCCGCCAGCCGGGCGATCGGCACGCGGTAGGGCGAACAGCTTACGTAGTTCAGCCCCGCCTGGTAGCAGAAGGCGACACTGGCCGGGTCGCCGCCCTGCTCGCCGCAGATACCCACCTCGAGATCGCCGCGGGTGGCCCGACCGCGCTCGACGGCCATCTGGATCAACTGCCCGATCCCCTCCTGGTCGATCGTCTGAAACGGATCGGCCGCCAGGATGCCTTTGTCCAGGTAGTCCTGCAAGAACCCGCCGATGTCGTCGCGGCTGAAGCCGAATCCCATCTGCGTGAGGTCGTTCGTGCCGAAGGAGAAGAACTGGGCCGTGCGGGCCATCTTGTCGGCACACAGCGCCGCGCGGGGAATCTCGATCATCGTGCCGTAAAGGCAATCGACCGCCACGCCCGAGGCCTGCGCCACTGCCTGCGTGACCCGATCGAAGATCGGCTTGACGAAGTCGAGTTCCTTCTCCGTGCAGGTGACCGGCACCATGATCTCCGGACGCGGGTCCTTGCCCTCCGACTTCAACTCGGCGGCCGCTTCCAGGACCGCCTTGATCTGCATCTCGGTGAGGTAGGCATGGGTGATACCCAGCCGCACGCCGCGATGGCCCATCATCGGGTTGACCTCGTGCAGGTCGGCGCCCCGGCCCTTGACCTCCTCGACGGAGATTCCCAGAGCCCGGGCCAGCTTTTCCAGGGCCGCCTCGTCCTGGGGCACGAACTCGTGCAAGGGGGGGTCCAGCAGGCGGACCGTCACCGGCAGGCCGTCCATCGCTTCCAGCGTGGCCTTGATGTCGTGCTTGACGAACGGGGCCAACTCGTCGATCGCCCGGTTCCGCTCCCGGTCGCTGCCGGCGTGGATCATCTTTCGCAACACAAACAGCGCCTCTTCGCTGCCGGCCCCATAAAACATGTGCTCCGTGCGGAACAGCCCGATCCCTTCGGCGCCGAACTGGCGGGCGATTCGTGCATCCTCGGGCGTGTCGGCGTTGGTTCGCACACCCAGGTCGCGCTCTGCGTCGACCAGCTTCATGAACTCCTGGAAACGCGGGTTTTCGGTGGCGTCGATCATCTTCACGGCGCCCTCGTAGACCAGGCCCTTAGTGCCGTTGAGGGTGAGGGCGTCGCCTTGCTTGAAGGTCTTTCCACCGGCCGTGACGGTCTTGGCCTGGAGGTCGATCTTCAACTCGCCGGCCCCCACGATGCAGCACTTGCCCCAACCCCGGGCGACCAGCGCGGCGTGGCTGGTCATGCCACCGCGGGCGGTGAGGATGCCGTGGGCGGCCCGCATTCCTTCCACGTCCTCGGGGTTCGTCTCTTCACGCACGAGAATGATCTTCTTGCCCGCCTTGGCCGCCTCGACGGCGTCGGGCGAGGTGAACACGACCGCGCCGCAGGCCCCGCCCGGTCCCGCCGGCAGACCGGAAACGAACGGTGCCAGGCCCTGCTCGGCCGAAGGATCGACGATCGGGTGCAACAGCTCGTCAAGCTGTGCCGGGGCCACCCGGGTGACCGCCGTGGCCCGGTCGATCAGCCCCTCGTCGATCATCTCCATGGCCATGTTCAACGCCGCCGTGCCGGTTCGCTTGCCGTTGCGACACTGGAGCATGTAGAGCCGGCCGTCCTGGATGGTGAACTCGATGTCCTGCATGTCCCGGTAGTGCTTTTCCAGGGCATCGCGAATCTCGACCAACTGCCGGTAAAGCTCAGGCCATTCCTTTTCCAACGAGGGCAGGCGATGGTTCTGCTTGTTCTTGGTTTCCTCGTTCAGCGGGTTGGGGGTGCGAATGCCGGCCACCACGTCTTCCCCCTGGGCGTTGATCAGCCACTCGCCGTAGAACTTGTTTTCGCCCGTGGCCGGGTTGCGGCTGAAGGCCACGCCGGTGGCCGAGGTATCGCCCATGTTGCCGAACACCATGCTCTGCACGTTGACCGCCGTGCCCCAGTCGTCGGGGATGCCCTCGATGCGGCGATAGGCGATTGCCCGCCTCCCGTTCCAACTCTTGAAAACCGCGCCGATGCCGCCCCAAAGCTGCTCCATTGCGTCGTCGGGAAACTCCCGGCCCAGCACCTCCTTGACCTTCGCCTTGTACTGCCGGCAAAGCTCCTTCAGGTCGGCCACCGTGAGGTCCGTGTCCGAGGCATGGCCCTTGGCCTTCTTCAGGGCGTTCATCAGCGCTTCGAGTTGATTGCGAATTCCCCGGCCTTCCTCCGGCTCGATGCCTTCGGCCTTTTCCATCACCACGTCCGCGTACATCGTGATCAGCCGGCGATAGGCGTCGTAGACGAATCGCTCGCTGCCCGACTTCCTCACCAACCCGGGAATCGTGGCCGACGAGAGACCCACGTTGAGCACGGTCTCCATCATCCCCGGCATCGACTGGCGAGCACCCGAGCGAGAGGAGATCAAGAGGGGGTTTTCGGGGTCGCCGTACTTCATCCCCATTGCCTCCTCGGTCTTTTTCAGGGCCGCCTCGACCTCGGCCTCAAGCGAGGGGGGAAACTGGCCGCCGAGCCTGAAATACTCGGTGCAGCATTCCGTGGTGATGGTGAAACCGGCGGGGACGGGCAGGCCAAGGTTGCACATTTCGGCCAGGTTGGCCCCCTTGCCGCCGAGCAGATTTCGCTCGGAAGCGTCGCCTTCGGTCCCGGTGGAGCCGAAGCTGTAGACGTATTTTGGTGCCATGGTGTGCTCAGCCTTTACGATGTCAGGTGGAGTGAAAACGATCTGCCGGACCGCTCGGTATGCCGGCCCCAACCGTTCCCACGGGGACCATTTCCCCAGGAAACGGACGATTTTCTCCAAGAGCAAACTCGCCAATGTATCAAGGCCGGCAAAAACGGTCAAGGAAGTCTCCCCTTTTTGACGCTTGCAACGAGGGGGTGATCGGTCGACGCCCCGAGGTGTTTCCCCCGGAATCCGTGGATTCAGCCGGTTCACCGGGAGAACCTCGGCCTTGCAAATAATACGTGCGGCTCGTCAGCCTGCAAACCGCTTTCCGACCAATACCGTCGGCAAAAGGTCGGCACGGAGGCTGCCCGGAAACACCGGCCGAAGTATACTGGGGTCAAAGCCGCGACTAGGTGAAAAGTCTGCTGAGTTTCCCGCCATGGTAGGACCTTCTGGATGGACCCCCGCGAATTGCCCAACCGGCGAAATCTTTTCCTGATGGCCGTGCTGGTCGAGGGCGGGCTGCTGCTATTGGCCGTGGCCG
>CAYZWG010000302.1:0-6831 GCA_964481605.1 uncultured Planctomycetaceae bacterium | reverse complement strand
GCCATCCCTGAGCAGGCCAATGCTCCACGATTCGCTACATTTTCGTCACCCTAGCCTCGCCCTCCCATGTTGCCTCTGAAGTTCGGCGCGGGTCTCCCGACCCCGCCGTAGGCCGGTTGCCGCGTTCGCAGCGCTAGCCACGTTTCGGCCGGCACAGCCGGCCCTACTTACGGCCGGCCCCCGGCGACCGTCTGTCTCACGCCTACCATGATCCCCGCCAGGAAAAACAGCACCATGTGGATCATCGGCATGATCGAGACGTCGTGAAACATCCCGTTGACCAGATAATTGGCCAGCCCCGCCAGAAAGAGCACGGCGTACTGCCTCGCCCAGGGCGGCGAGGCCGACCGGCAAACCAGCCACGCCTCCCGCCCCCAGAGGGCCATCAGCAGGGCAAACAACGCCGCCCCGATCATGCCTGTCTCCACCAACAGCGACAACACCACGTTGTGCTGAATAAAGGGGCGGGCCTTCTCCAGCGGCAACTCCGTGTTGCGGTCGGAGAGAAAATTGAGGTGCTCCTCGTCGTAGTGCCCGAAACCGCAGCCCCAAACCGGCCGGGCGACGAACATCTTCCAGGCCACGGTGGCCAGGATCGGCCGCAGCTTGGCCGATTCGGCCGTTTCCCGGGCACTAAGTTCCTTATCCCGCTTGAACTCCAGCAGGTTGTGCCACTGGGTGGCCGCCAGCAACGTGGCGGCCAGCACACAGGCCGCCGGCACGGCCAGCCGCAGCCGCCTGGGCAACATCAGCACGGCCACCGTGATGACCCCCAGGCCGGCCCCCAGCCACGCGCTGCGGGTGAGAGTGCTGTAGATTCCCGCCCCCATCACCAGGCAGGCCGCGACCAGAACAACCTTGCCGCGGCGTCCCGCGGAGGGCAAAAGCACCAGTGCCGCGGCCAGGCAGAGACCCTGCAGCAGACCGCACCCGGCCGGATTCATCACCGGCCCGCGGCCCCGGCCGAGGAATTCCACGCTGCTGGTCGAGGCAATGTACTTGGGAAAAACGGCCCACCAGAGTTGAAGCATTTCGGCCGTGGCCGTGGCCGACAGGTAGACGCCGAAAACCACCAGCCAGCCGAGCAACCAGGTAATCGAGCGGCGGCCGAGGATCGCCTGCCGCCCCACCCAGTACATTCCCACCGGCATCACGTAGTAAAACAGCAGCCGCGAGAGGGGTTGGGCCCCGCCCACCCGCCAGTCGTGCGTCATCGTGCTGGCCGCCAACACCACCAGCAGGGCCGCCAGCACGGCGTCGCCACGGGTGGGGCGTTTCGCATCGGACCAACCCAGTCGCCACCAGACGAGGCCCTGGGCCATCAGGCCCAACCAGAGAACCCGGTCGGCGGTCAGCGGGATCGGCTTGGTGGGAAGGTGATAGAAATAGAACCCGAAGCACGTCCCCGCCAAAAGCGTGATCAGCCCCCCCGCCAGCAGCCCGCCGCGGACAAACAGCACGGCCGCCCAGATCGAGGCGACCGCGGCGGCGATGATCCAAACGGCGTCCATCGAGGCAATCGGCGGAAGGTGGTCGCGGGTAGTCTGTGGGCCGGGTGGCGGCCCGGCGTTCTAACAGCGTTCGGCGCGGGGCTGCCCGACCCCGCCGCCGGCCTGCGGATCGGGGCCCCCTCGGGCTGCCGGGAAAGTTCAGTTCCAGGCCGAGTGGGAGGGGGAAACCTTGCCCAGGGCCTGCTTCAAGGATAGGCCATGGCCGCCCCCCACGACGACGACGCCCGCAACCGGGTCATGCTCCGCGCGATGGGGCCGCTCGCTCGAACCGGCAGCCGGCATCCCCCCCGACACCCCTGCACCAGCCGCTGGAATCGTCAGCACCAGCAGGCCCAGACCGGCCAGCAGCCCTCCCACGCAGCCGGCCAGGGCAATCGTCGCCCGCGACGGTCCCATCGGGTGGACGCCCGCCTCGGGGGCGTCGATCCGCGCGATCAGGCTGGCCGCCTTGGCTCCAGCCTGGGCGATTCGGGCTTCGGCCAATTCCTCTTCGGCCTGCTGTACCAGTTCGCGGCGATGTTGGGCATCGGCAAGCTGGACCGAATATCCCGCCCGAATGCCGGCCAGTTGTCCCAGCCGTTGGTCGATCTCCTGGAGCTTGTTCTCCAGCCTCTCCCGCCGGCCGTGGTCCAGCCGCAACTCCGCCTCGACCCCGCCCACCGCGGTGGCCAACTCCTGGCGGAGATGCTGGTGGATTTTCTTTTCCGATTCCCTGGCGGCGATCACCAGCGGATGACTGTCCGACATCCTCCCCTGCAGCTCGGCCGTGCGCAGTTGGGCGTCGATCAACCCGTCTTTCAGCCGCCGCACGGCCGGCTGGGAATCGAGCAAGCGGTTGGGGGTGGCGACCAGTCGTTGCGGGTCGTCGTGGGCTTCACGCAACAGGGCCGCCAGTTGCTCGTTGTTTTCCTCCGCCGCCCGCACCACACGCAGCTCGCTACGAATCTCGGTGGCCGACCGCCGCAGCGAACTCTCGCCGCCAAACGGGTCGCCCAGGGCACGCAGTTCGGCCAGGTCGCCGCCCACCTTCTTTTCCGTGGCGGCCAGGCGGCCGGTCGCCTCGTCCAGGTCGTGGCGGGCAATCTGTACCGCCTTGCCCAACTCCGCCACCATGCTCTCCGCCTTGGCGTCGCGAAGCCGCTGGTAGCGGGCTTCCAATTGGCCGCAGATCGCCGCCACCAAGGCCACCGCCCGGCCCCGCTGGTGGTCGCGCACGGACAGGTAGAAGACCTCGGTCGAGCCGAATTCCGCGCCCTTGGGAGGGGTGAGCTCGACCTTCTCGCGAAAGTCGGCGATGTCCCGGGCGGTGGGCCACTGGGCCGTGCCGTGGCGGGCATTGCGGGGAGGGCCGATCTCTTTCAGCGCCGCCCCCAGCACGCCCTGACTCCGCACCAATTCGAGGATTGTCTCCTGGGCGTTTTTCATTTCGTCGGCGCGGGTGAACTTGCCCAGGCCCTCACGATTGTTGGCCGCCTCGTTCCGCACGATCAACGACTGGGAGGCCCGCCACACCGGCGGCTTCAGCGCCGCGTAGGCCATCGCCGCCGTGGCAATCAGCAGCGCCGGCAGCATCCAGCGCCTGCGGTACAATCGCACCGCCTGCCACACCCGCCTCAGGTCGAATTCCCCCTGCTGGAAACCGTTCATCAAGTTTTGCCCTCTATGAAAAGGGATGCAAACCGCGTTGGACCGGCCCGCCCGGTGGCGACCGGGCCGAAATGGTGATCGTTATTCGACGCAAACCGGGTGCCGGCCGGGGAAAGTCTTCGCCGCGGTCGTCCGCTGCGCCTGTAACCGCCCCTGCCCGCACCACTTAGGGCCGTCTTTGAAGAACGCTCCCGCCGCGGAAACGTTGCCCCAACGCAACATCGCTCCCCGGCGGCGCTGTCGAACGACAACATGGGTACCGCCGGCGGGGTCGGGAGACCCGCGCCGAACGGGAGGGCGAGGCTCCTGCCGAGCCGTGGGGGCGGCATTTGCCCTCGCCTCCCGGCTCGGCAGGAACCTCGCCCTCCCGTGTACGCACAAATGTGGCTTGCCCCCACCCCGGCCCGCTCAAATCTCCATTTTCGTTTGCATTTGCGGCAATCTGACGGAGAGTTGTTGAGGGTCGAGTATGCCGATGGAGTGGAAGTCCGCGCGGCCGAGCGACGGCCGCCGCCTGCCGATCGAAACCTTTGCCAAACCCCCGTCGCCGGTCGACGGACGATTGCCTATGTATGTAGTCCACTTCTCCACGTTCGACGAGCTTTCCCGCTACGCTGCCGCCTGGGACCGGCTGGCCGGGGGGATTCCCTTTCGGCGATACGACTGGGCCTCCACCTGGTGGAAACACTATGGCGAGGGGTCGCTTTTCGTGCTCGCTGTGTTTTCCGACGGCGGCACCCTGATCGGCCTCGCCCCGTGGTATCTTCGCGGCAGTGCGGCCGACGGTCGCGTGGTTCGGTTTCTCGGCTCGGGCGAGGTCTGCTCCGACCACTTGAGCGTGCTCTGCTGGCCGGGCAGTGAGGGGTCGGTTGTCGATGCCTTGGCCGCCCGGCTGACCGAGGGCGAGGACGCCCGCGGCGGCAAACCCTGGGACCTGATCGAGTTGGACGGTGTCGATCGAGACGACCCGGTCGTTTCCCGGCTGCAATCGGCCCTGGCCGATCGCGGCTGCCCCGTCCACCGCACCGCGAGTGCCAACTGCTGGCGGATCGAACTGCCTCCCACCTGGGACGACTACCTCGCCCTCTTGTCCAAGGATTTTCGCAAGAAGCTTCGCCGCATGGTACGCCGCAACGTCGACACGGGCCGGGCCGTGCTGCACACCGTGGGCCGCCGCGAGGAGTTGGCCCAGGCGCGAGCGATCCTGGTCGATCTGCACCAGCGGCGGCGGCGCGCGTTGGGCCAGCCGGGGGCGTTTGCGTCAGCCCGCTTCGACGCCTTTCACGGCGAGGTGATGGGCCGCCTGCTGGCGGCCGGGTGTCTTCGCCTCCACTGGCTCGAATGGGAAGGACGCCCGGTGGCTGCCGAATACGACCTGGCCGAAGCCGGCGTGGTCTACGCCTACCAGTCGGGCATCGATCCCCAGGCGTCGTCGCTTCAACCCGGCACGCTGGCAACCCTGCTGACCGTGCGGGCGGCCATCGGCGAGGGATTTCGAACCTTGGACTTTCTCCGTGGCGACGAGCCCTACAAGGCCCATTGGCGTGCCCGGCCTCATCCTGCCGACGTGGTCCGCATCGTGGCCAACCGCGCGGCGGCCCGCGCGCGGCATCGGCTCTGGCTGGCCGGATCGAAGCTCAAGAGCCTGGTGAAAGAGACCCTCGGCCGGCCCGCCACCACCGGCGGAAAAAGTCCGCCCGGCGCCGATCACTCCTCCGATTCCAGCGAGGGTTGACCGACAAGTCACTTCCGCGTGTCGTTCCGCCAGAGGGCCGCGGGGGGAAGAGGGAACTTGTTTGGCGGCTTGTCGTCCACCAACCTTGTATCGAGTGAGACGCGAAACCATGCCCTTTTGGAAATCGCTGCTGTTGCACCTCTACTACTACGGAGACTATCCGCGGCGATGGTGGCTCCGGCGGCGGGCCGCCGAAGCGCGGCTGGCGCCGGTGGTGGTGCTGTTCTACCACCGCGTGGCCGACGACCGGGCCGGCTCCTGGACCACCTCGAACGCCAATTTTGCCCGGCAAATTCGCTGGCTGGCCGACCACGTCGAGCTGGTTTCGCTGAAAGAGGCCCAGCGGCGGATTTGCGGCTCCAACCCGCGGCCCTGCGTGAGCATTACCTTCGATGACGGATACGCCGACAACTGCCACCAGGCGATTCCCCTGCTGGTGAAGAAGCGGATTCCCTGCACCTACTTCGTCACTCTCCGCAACGTGCTCCGGGGCGAGCCCTTCGAGCACGACCTTGCCGCCGGCTGCCCGGCCGTGCCCAACACGCCCGATCAACTTCGCGCCATGGCCGACGCGGGAATCGAAATCGGCGCCCACGCCGAAAACCACGTCAACCTGGGCGCGCTCAAGGATGAGAAGCAACTGCGTCGCCAGATCGCCGACTCCAAGGGCCGGCTGGAGGAACTGCTGGAGCGCCCCGTACGCTACTTCGCCTTTCCCTTCGGACAGTATTTTCACCTCAGCAGCCGGGCCATCGAGATCGCCCGCGAGGCCGGATACGAGGGCGTTTGCAGCGCCTATGGAGGATACAACCTGCCCGGCGACGATCCCTTTCAACTGCAACGGTTCCACGTCGACGACAGCCTGATTCGGCTGAAGAACCGGGTTTCGGTGGATCCCCGCCTGCTGGGGATTCCCCGCTTTCGCTACGTCGCGGCCGGTGCGACCGGCCAGCCCGCCGCCCAAAACGTCTGACCTCCCCCACGGCAACCCCAACCAGGCGGAACCGCCAATCCATGTTGCCCCCCAGCCAAGAACGAAAACACGAGCCCGGCAGGCCGGGCCTTCGCACGGATTCCCTTGGCGACAGCATCCTCATTCTGCTCGTGCTGACCGGACTGCAACGTGGGGTCGGCTTCGTTCGGGCGGTGCTCTTTTGCCGGTGGCTCGATCCCCAGCAGCTTGGCCGCTGGGACATGGCCTTCAGCTTCCTCATGATGGCCGCTCCCTTGTCCGTGTTGGCCCTTTCCAGTTCGTTTCGCCGCTACGCCGAGCACTACCGCCAGCGGGACCAGCTTCGTACGTTCTTCGCCCGCACCAGCACGGCCTACGTCCTCCTGGCGCTCATGGCGGTGGCCGTGATCGTTTTCTTCCCGGCCCGGTTTGCCGCGCTCATCTTTGGTAGCTCCGACCAGGTGGGAATGGTCCGGCTGCTCGGCCTGGGGCTGTTGGCGGTGATTTTTCACCACTACTTCCTCGATCTGTTCAGCGCGCTGCGCAACGTGCGACTGGTCGCCCTCTTGCAGATGGCCAACAGCGTGCTGTTCGCCGTATTCGGCGTGGGGCTGCTGTTTCTTTGGCGGACCGACGCCGCGGCCGTGGTGACGGCCTACGGCCTGGCCTGCGCCCTCTGCACCGTGGGGGGAGCACTGTGGCTGGCCCGCGCCTGGCGCTGTCTGCCCCAGCACGGCCCGTCTCCCTCGCAAGTCGCCTTCTGGCGCAAGCTCCTCCCCTTTGCCGGCTGGGTCACCCTGGCCAGCCTGATGGGCAACCTCTTCGACGTTGCCGATCGCTACATGATCGTCCACTACGCGCCGGGAGGAGCCGAGCACGCGCTGGGACTGGTGGGGCTCTACCACAGTTGCCGCGTGGTGCCCCTGTTGTTGCTGAATTTCCGGAACTGAGTTTTGATGCCACCATCAAGATCAGTCACCTGTTGG
>CAYZWG010000301.1:3704-6925 GCA_964481605.1 uncultured Planctomycetaceae bacterium | reverse complement strand
TGGGTAAAACAAAGCGGTGAACGGCGGGCGGGGTCGGGAGACCCGCGCCCAACGAGGGGTAAAACAAAGCGGCGAACGGCGGGCGGGGTCGGGAGACCCGCGCCCAACGAGGGGTCGGGAGACCCGCGCCCAACGGTGGAGACCCGCGCCCAACGATGGGCACCACCCTACTCGGTTCGCCGGCAAACCAGGCGCATTAGTCCCCAAAGCCAGGAGATTCGGAATCGCTCGGCCCGGACGACCTCGAAGCCGGACGCTTCCACCATCGCTCGGCAAGCCCCCAACGAGTAGGTCTGGTGGAACGCCGGATCGGTCCGTCGCAGCCACGCGCTGCACAACTTGCAGCTCAGGTAGTCGTCGCACCAGTCCAACAGCACGAGCTTCGCCCCCTGGGAAAGAACTCGCCGGAACTCGCGCAAGGACTCCTGGGGCAAGTGGAAGTAGTGGAAGCTGTTGACGCAGATGACGCAGTCGAAACACTCGTTGGGGAAGGGCAAACAGCCGGCGTCGGCCTGAACCCAGGCCACCGACGGGCCGATCTCCTTGCCCCGCGCTCGGCGGAGCATCTTGCGGCTGAGATCGGCGCCGACAATCCGCAGCCCGGCCCAGCGGGAAAGCAGCAGTCGCTCCAACTCCCCGGTTCCGCAGGGAAGGTCGAGAATCTGCTCGTGGCCCCCCGGAGACGCACACTCGACCACGGCTCGCAGCGTCGCCTCGACGTACTTCGACCACTGCCGGTCATAGATCGCCGCCAGCTTGTCGTACTTCCGGCCGGCGGCAGCGCTGCCGGAGGGCATCGTCGGTGGCTCACGGTTGGCGGCCGCGACGCCGGCCCCCGCGCCTTCGCTTTCGGCGGGTTTCCGTCTCACTTCAGTTCTTTGACGCGGATGTTGCGGAAGAACACCTTTTGGCCGTAGCCGTGGGCGTGCAAGCCGATATGGCCCTTGGTGTATTTTAGTCCCGGATGGTCCTTGCCGTCCAGGCCGGGCTTGCCGGCGTAGTCGTCCAGGTTGGCGTCGACGATCACGGCCCCGTTGAGCGTGACCTTGACGTGGCGGCCGTCGCAGACGATCTCCTCCTGGTTCCACTGGCCGGCCGGCTTGAGGTGGCCGGTCTTGGCCGGCACCACGCCGTAGATCGAGCCATGATGCTGGTAGACCTTGATGTGGGCGTGCTTGGGAGCGTCGTCGTCGAGCACCTGAATCTCCATCCCCTCCAGGTGCGGCTGGCGACTGATCTTGGTGCGAATCCCCACGCCGTTGTTTCCGCCCGGCTCCAGCTTGATCTCCAGGCGGAGAATGAAGTTGGCGAACTCCTTCTTCGTGAAGATGTGCTCCCTTCCGTTCTTCTTGCAGATCAGCATTCCGTCTTCGACGTAGTAGCTGTCGGTGCTGCCGGCCACCCCCACCCAGCCGTCGAGGGTTTTGCCGTCAAACAGGCTGACGAATCCCTCGGCGCGTTCCTTGGGCGAGAGCCCAGCGGCGCCTGCCGCTGAGCCGCCGGCCGCGGCGGCACAACCGAAACTCAACAGGATCGCGGTAGCAAGAGGTGCACAACGCATGGTGATTTCCTTTCCTGCGGGTCTTCAGTTGGACAGCGCCACCTTGGGCTCCTCCCCGCCGGCCCCGTGGGGCGTAACACCCGAAATCCCAAGGCTTTACGTTCTTCGGCCGGCGCTCTGTGGCGCTGTCATGCTACTTGTGAAGCGGCACGGTGACGTCGTTCTCTCCCTCGACAATCTCGATCGAGATATCCGTCATCGCTTCATTCCAGTATTTATCCGGCACCGACTGGTCAATCTTCACCGGCTGCTCGTCGCCCTCTTTGGCTACGATCGGCTTGGGCGCGAGAAACGCCTTGTAGGAACCCACCGGTAAGGGCTCTTCGATGCGAAACGTCCCATCCGGCTGGATCACCGCCGTACCCCCCTGGCCGGTTTCGAGGCTCAGCAATACCACCGAAGCATTCGTGTAGGGAGCGTCGTTCAGCAGCACCTTCCCGGCGACCGTTCCGGTTGGAACCGCGTCGCCCGAACACCCGGCAATCCCCAGGCACAACAGGCCGGCCAGCAGCACCGGCCGCCGCGCAAACCCCACCCTTGCTTTCCAAGCTGAATTCAGCACGGCACTCCCCTTCCAAAAAGAACTCCCATGAACGCCTTTTCGCCAAGCTGCCCCACAATTACGATCGCGCAACGCCACCCGCCGGCCGGGCATCAGAACTCCGTCAGCGGCTCCCCGTCGTAGCGACAGGCCAACCGCTTGAGATTGACGAAGTCCATCGTCTCCGCAATGAACCGCACGCTCCCATCGGCCAGCGTCACCATCACTCCGCCCGGGTGTTGAGAGTTGAGAATCGTGTTGTTTCGCCACATCGTATCGGTCGCCCCGGTCTGAATGATATTCGCGTTGGGAGCGAAACGCACGCAACTGGTGCCCGTCTGCCACAAGTCGCCACAGTTCGCGTCCTCAATCGATCGGGGATGTCGGGTGCCGTACCAGCCACCGTAGTAGTTGGACGTGCGATTCAGCCCGTTGGTCAAACCCGACTGCTCCGCCACGATGATCGTGTTCGACGTGCCGTCGGTGTCGTCCCTGAACTCGAAGGTCTCGTTGGCGGCCAAGAGGCCGTTGTCACACGACCAGCCCTGCCCACAGTCGCGCGTTCCCCGGTTGGGGAACCGCCCCGGGATGGGCCGGGCAGCGCCTTGAATCCCCACGTAACTGATATTCAGACCCTTCGCCGTGTTCGACCAACTGTGGGGGTTGTCGAACGGCTTGATCACCGTCGAAGGGCAGCGATAGACCGGGATAATCAACCCCCGCAAGACGTCGTTGAGGTTGTACGGATTCGTGTTGCCCGCCATGAAACTTGAAATCGAGGTGAACGACAACTGGTCGTGAACCGTGCTCTGCTCCACGAACGGAAGAATCAGCGCCCGCCAGTTTGTCCCGTTGGACGGCCATTGCTCGCGGAGGTTGAAGCTGCCGTAGGGAAACGTGCGGTGCGTATCGTGATAGTTGTGCAGGGCCAGGCCGATCTGTTTCATGTTGTTGGAACACTGAGAACGACGGGCCGCCTCGCGGGCCGCCTGAACCGCCGGCAGCAACAAGGCGATGAGGATACCAATAATCGCAATCACCACCAGCAACTCGACCAGCGTAAACCCACCCCGCAGCCTTTGCTTGTTCATCGGATCACCCCCTGGGAGAGAATAACGG
>CAYZWG010000301.1:0-3604 GCA_964481605.1 uncultured Planctomycetaceae bacterium | reverse complement strand
GGGAACCAGGATGAGGGCTGGAGCTTTTTCTCGGGCCCAAGCTCCAGCTTGGGACCGCATCCAGGGCGAAGCTCTGCTTCGCCTCCGCTGAGGCGAAACGCCGCGCCCGGGGGTTCCCAAGCTGGAGCTTGGGAACCAGGTGAGGACCACGATCCGGCCTACGTTCCGCCGGCCCCACGTCACACGCGGCGGTTGGCCTACTCCTTTTGGCCGGCTTCCGCAAAGAACAGGTCGTCGTCGGCAATGTCCGGGATGCCCACCACCAGCACCCGCATTCGCCCCACCGCGCCGTGCACCACGCCGGGCGGGATGTGCACGATCGATCCCTTCTGGACCGGGTGCTCCACACCGTCCAGCCGAACCGCCCCCTCTCCCTCCAGCACGTAGTACAGCTCGACTGCCCGCTTGTGATAGTGCTCCCGCGCCCCGTCGATCTCGACCGTATGGGCCCAGGCGGCCACGTCCCGGTCTTCGCGGCTGATCAGCCGGTAACGCCGCCCGCAGGTGCTCCGCTCGCTGGGAGCCGAATCTTCGTGGCGGACCAACAGCGAAAGCGATGCCGGTTTGTTCATCCCAACAGTCCTCCTCGCTCGGCGCGGGTCACCCCGCGCGGGTGGCACTGATAGCTCGCCTATCTCAGGTGGCGTAGCCGCAAGCGGCACCTGTTCGGCACGGCTCTCCCCCGTTCGGCGCGGGGCTGCCGACCCCGCCGTCCCGCGTGGGCGGCAGTCCGGCACGCCGCGGCCCTCGCCTCCCGTGCCTGGCGGCACCCCGATAGCAGAGCTATCGCGGCCACCCACGGGCTTGGCCGACCGGTCGTGCCGCCCCTCGGCGCCGGTCTCCCGACCGCGCACGAGCAGACTCAGTCGGCAGGCCGCTCGATTCCGAAGGGAAGCTTCTTCTGCGGGTCGTGGAGACAGCCCGGATTGAGCTCCTTGAACAACAAACTGGGCTGGATGTCGCTGCTGTTCTGGTACTTTTCGCTGGCGTATTCGGTGATCGCGCCGCGGACGTCGTGGTAGAAAATCTGGCAGATCGGCAGGCCCGGATAAATTCGCACCGGCTGGACGGCGAACATCTCCAGCGTCCAGTAGCCGCGAAACCCCACGTCGCCGAACCCCGCCGTCACGTGTACGAACAGGCCCAGCCGCCCGATCGACGATCGCCCTTCGATCATGGGAACCAGGTTGTGCGTCTCCGTGTGCTCCACCGTGCGGCCGAGGTAAAGCTGGTTGGGCTGGATCAGCAGTCCTTGGGCGGGAATGGGAATGCGGCGAACACGATTGGGCTGCCGCACGTCCAGTTCCACTTCCTCGTAGACCATCAACTCGGCGTGCAGCGAAAGGTTGTAGCTGTTGGGGTTCAGCTTCGACTCGTCGAATGGCTCAATGATGATGTTCTTGCCCAACTGGGCACGAATCTCGTGGCCGGAGAGAATCATGTTATGCTAACTTTCCGTTGCCGGGGACATCGAGACACACCAGCACCCACGCCGGCCAGTCGAAGCCGGAGCGGACGCCACGCGCGTTTCGCGACTCATTGAGTTTCCACACCCACACGGGGGCAAAGCGACTCCAGGGGACACTCCTCGCAGTTGGGTTTGCGGGCCGTGCAATAGCGGCGGCCGTGCTGGATCATGCGGTGGCTGAAGGCGATCCACTGGCCCTGGGGCACCACCGCCATCAGGTCCCGCTCGACCTTGACGGCGTTTTTCTCTCGGCTCAGCCCCATCCGCCGGCTGAGCCGGCCCACGTGGGTATCGACAACCACGCCCGAGGGAATCCCAAATGCCGTGCCCAGGATCACGTTGGCTGTCTTTCGCCCAATGCCGGGAAGACTCACCAGCACGTCCAGGTCCCGCGGAACCCGGCCGCCGTGCTCCTCGGCCAGCTCGCGGCAGCAATTGCGGATGCTCTTGGCCTTGTTGCGAAAGAAACCGGTGCTCTGAATCTCGCGTTCCAACCGGGCCGGCTGGGAACCCGCGTAATCGGCCGCCGATCGGTACTTCTTGAACAACTCCCCGGTCACCCGATTCACCCGCTCGTCGGTACACTGCGCCGAGAGGATCGTGGCCACGAGAAGTTCCAGCGGTGTCTCGAAATCCAGCGAGCAGGTGGCGTGAGGATACTCGCGGGCCAGACGGCGAACGATCTTCCGGGCGTGGTCCTTTGCCTCGGCGGTGGAACCCATCCTGCGGTCCGGGCGTTGGGTCGAGAGAAAATCAGCGCGGACAGCCGCGCGGGTGAATAGCCGATTGATGAAGCATGGATTCTCAAGGCTGCCGGGCCGGGTGTCAAGAGTTGGCCCGCCGCGGCTACTGGGCTCGTTGGCCTCGGGGCCGGGCGGGACCTATAATTCCAACGATTCCCCGGGGTTCGTATAACCCGCTGGAAACAACCCGCCATGGCCTCTCCTGCCCAAAATACCCGCCGGCCGGCCGCCCCCGACATCGAAGACGACCAATACGACCCCCTCTACCTGCAAGGAATCGACGAGTTCAACACCGGCAATTTCTTCGTCTGCCACGAGATCTGGGAAGATCTCTGGCGCAAAACGAGCGACCCCCGACGCCGATACGTGCAGGGGTTGATCCAGGCGGCCGTGGCCCTCTACCACCGGAACAACCGAAACTTCCGCGGCGCGGGCAAGCTGCTGGTCCGATGCCGAAACCATCTCGAACCGTATCGCCCCCACTACATGGGGCTCAACGTGACCCGCTTCCTGGCGGAAGTGTCGAGGTGCGTGACCTCGGACCCGCTGGACGCGGCCGGCCAAGGCAACGCGGAAGCTCGCTGGCGGCCGACGATCCGCCTGGAGCCCGACCCGGGCCGTGACCGGCCCGGCTCGCCGTGACCAACGCGGATTGACCTAGAGTTGAGTCGTGGACGCTGACCCGGGCCGTGACCGACGCGGCTCGCTGTGACCGGCCCGGCTCGCCGCGGGCCCTGGCAGTTAGGAACGAAATGACCGATTCGATCGATTTTACCGGCTTGCGGAAGGATTTTTGCGGACCGGTACGCCTGTTCCCGCTGCCCAACCTGGTCTTGTTTCCCCACGTCGTCCAGCCGCTCCACGTGTTTGAACCTCGCTATCGAGAGCTGGTCGACGAAGCCCTGGCCGGAGACCGCCTGATCGCCATGGCCACGCTGAAACCGGGCTGGGAAAACGACTACCAGGGCCGGCCGCCGGTCGCCTCGGCTGCCTGCCTGGGAAAGATCGTGGGCCACCACCGCCTGGCCGACGGGCGGTTCAATATTCTCCTGGCCGGCTTGCAACGCCTGCGGATCGTGGCCGAGTTGCCCCCGCGAAAACGGTTTCGCGAAGCGGAAGTCGAACTCCACGTCGAGCGCTATCCGGCCGAGACGGTTGACGCGGGGCCCGGGCTGGTCAAGCAATTGCGCCGCTCGCTGTCGCGGGTCTTTCCCCTGGTACACGAGGCGAGAGCCCAACTGGACGAGGTGCTCGACAACAACGTCCCCTTGGGAACGCTGATCGATCTGGTCAGTTACTTGGCGGAAATCGGCATCCCGGAGAAACTGGCCCTGTTGGCCGAGGACGACGTGGCCGAACGTGCCCGGCGGCTGTTGGCCCTTCTGGCGGTGAT
>CAYZWG010000300.1:0-6927 GCA_964481605.1 uncultured Planctomycetaceae bacterium | reverse complement strand
ACCCTCTCCCAGAGGGAGAGGGGACCTTGTGTCGCCATTCTGCAAAAGTCCAGTTCAACGATCCGGCAAGCGGCCAAGCACCGTTCGAGAAATTAGTCGTGTGAAACAGTTGCCGTAGGGCCGGCTGTGCCGGCCGGTTGCCGCACTTTGCAGTGCAAGCCGCGTTTCGGCCAGCACAGCCGGCCCTACTGGGCTATCAGGGCGGCGTAGCCGCAAGAGGCACCTGTTCGGCGCGGGGCTGCCGACCCCGCCGACGCCCTCCGGCACGCCGCAATCCTCGTCTCCCGTGCCCGCGACGAACGCTGCCAGACCGCGCCTCCGGCCCCTAACCCAACGGTATTACGGCTAGCCCCTGCAGCGCCGCCGCCTGAGCGATCGCCTGCCGGCAAACAAGATCAGCCCCGAGCCCAGCAGAAACAACGTGGTGTGTGCGGGTTCCGGGATGGGGTTGGCGTAGGTCATGCCCCAGGGTGTGCCCACGGTGTTCGACCACACGGTGAAACTGCCGTCGGGGGGGAGCGGACTGTTCTCGATGGCGATGTTCGAGGAATACGTGTTGCTCCAGAAGAACTTGCCGTTTTGCTCGTCCACGGTCATCCCGCTGGGTGTCCAGAAACTCCCATAACTGGCCACCGCGTTTGCATCCAGACTGTTGGTGGCGTTGGCGTCGGCACGGAAAATTTTGCCATCGCTGGCCGAATCGAAATAGGCGTAAGTGGAATCCAGCGCCAATCCCCAGCCGGCGGATTTGCCGGAGCTGGAATCGAGCACCGTGCTGACGCTGCCGCCGGCCAGGTCGGACCGCTGGATCGTCCCGTTCTGCGTCCAGAAGAGATTGCTGCCACGGACTTCGATATCGCCCAGTCCCGAGAGACCGGTCAATACGTCGTGCGGCGCGAGGTCGTCCACGGCCATGGCACGGATCGCGTTGCCCACCGTCCAAAAGACCTGGCTGTTGGCCCCGTCCCAGGCGAGGGCGTCGAGACCGCTCTCGCCCGTGACAAGGTCGCCAATCGTATTCACGGGATCCGCCAAAAGGGCCATCTTGATCGTGCCCGCCGTGGGATCCGTCCAAAACAGGGTGTCGCTTGGCAAGTCGACTGCTACATCTTTCGGATTGATGCCGCTCAGAATCGTGTCGGTCGGATCACCGCTCAACGCGGTTGATTCCTTGGCAAAGATTCCCGTCCCCAACTCCGCCCAATACACAATGCCCGCACCCGCCGGGCCGACGCTGATGGCCATGCCGATCCCCACGGCCGCCGCCGAAAGCCACTTCAACCAACGGCCTCTCCCGCTGCGTTTTCCCATCGTCTGCTCCCTTGTTCTGACACCGTTCACTCAAACTGCTGCCAACTCTCGATGTGTCCAGCCACCCCCCCCTCATCAGGCAATGCCATTTACGGATGGAGTATGATCTCCCCAGAATACCGAGTCAACCCATTCTTTGTGAATATATCAAACCACCCATTGTGTGTATTTGTGACGAAGTGGAATGAGGCGTTTCGTCGCCGGGAAACAACCAATCAGGACCACCGGCAGAGACGGAGGTATGAGGAAGGCCCCTGAAAGGGGCAGTCAAGCCAGACGGTTTACCCTTGCGGATTGCACATCTCTCCTGAAACCACGGACCACACGGATCACACGGATAGGGCGCCACGGCACGGCGAATCACTTTCTTGATGGGTTGATCCGAGATATCCGTGCCATCCGTGGTGAAAACATGGAAGATGTTCGCAGGAAACGGCAGAGCCGGTGGATTGTCGCTGATTCAGAGGGGTTTGCTTATCGCCGCCAGGGGGCGCGAAATGCACACCCCATCTCTCTCCTTTCCCCCCTCTTCCATATCTGCCCCCATTCGCTTTGGCCGCGCCCCGATTTCATCCGGCCCCGATGCGGCATACGCGAAACACGCCAGCCGGGCACGGGCATCCTCGCACCCCGTGGCGGCTTGCCCGGCGACGGACCAAAGGCCACACTGGAGGGCTGGATGACGGCGGGCAGTGTTTTCGGCGGGGTCGGGAGACCCTCGCCGAACGCTGGCCGCGACAGAAACGAAGGAGAAAGGGAAAACCATGCCTCCAGCGATATGCAGGAAGTGGCTTTTCGTCGTGGTGATGGCGGCGGGCATCCCCTCGGTTGCCGGAGCGGAGCTTCGACCCCAGCGGGCCGACCAGTTTTTCGTCATCCCGAATCAGCCGGCCACGCTTCACTGGCGGGGCGAGCACCCGGCGGACAAACCGTTGGAATACACCATCCTGGACTACGGCGGCCGGCAGGTTGCCGCCGGCAAGGCCACCCGCGGCCAGCACGCACAGGTGGAAGTGACGGTTCAACTCAGCCCCGGATACTACGACATCTTGCTGGGCAACGACCGGCAGCCTTTCGGCGTGGTGGCGCTGCCGGCCTTCGAGGGTTCGGTCGATCCCTTTTTCTCCATCGATTCCGCCCTCTCCTGGCTGGTCAAAGAGCCGCAAGTCCGCATGGAACTCATCAGGGTTTTGCGGCGCTCGGGCATCGGGATGTCACGAGAACGGCTCTCCTGGGGAGACGTTCAGGCGGCGGCCGACGGTTTCCAGTGGGAGGGGTCGGTGGGCTACGAGACGTTGCGCCAGGGTTATGCCGACCGCGGGGTGAAGGTGCTGGAGATGTGCCACGACGGACCGGCCCGGCTGGGCCGGGTGGGCCGCTATCCTCGGGACCTGGTCGCCACCGCCGGTGCCTGGCGCCAGATCGCCGCCCACTGGCGACCCACCTGGGGCGCGCTGGAGATCTGGAACGAGCCCGATATCAGCTTCGGCGATTTTCTGCCCGCCGATCAGTACGTGGCCCTGCTCCGGGCGGTGGTTGCCGGGATCGACCAGGGTCCTATCGAGGTGCCGATCGTGGGTGGGGTGTTTGCCCATTTCGAGCCGCACTTCCTCGACAACGCCGCCGCCAACGGACTGCTCGATTGTGTCGACGTGGCCAGTTTCCATACCTATGCTCGCGCCGACGACATGCTGCCCCTGGTGGAAAAGTACCGGGCGTGGCTGAAGTCCAACGGCCATCCCGCCATGCCGCTGTGGATTACCGAGTGTGGGCGGCCGTGGTCCAAGGGCCCCGATCGCCCGCCGATCCGGGAGGGAGCCACCAGCGCGTTGGACATCACCATGAAGGCGGTCGAGGCGCGGGCGTGCGGGGTGACGCGACACTTTCCCTTCGTCTATCCGTTCTACGAGGAGCGGGATCACAATTTCGGCATGATGGGGCGACTCGCCAGCCCCTTGCGTTCGATGGCCGCCTACGCCCAGATGGTCCGCCGCTTGGCCCACACCCAGTACCTGGGCGATCTGCGCACGGAGGACCCTGCCGTTGGCCGTGCGCGGGTGTTTGGCAAGGCGGAGAGCACGATCGTCGTGTTCTATACGGGCAAGGTCGATTCCCAGGCGCGCCTCCGGCCGGGCGTGCCGGTCCAGCGAGTCGAGGGAATCGACGGCCGCGAGCTTCCCCTGAGCGCGGACGGTGCCGTGCCGATTCCCGACGGCCTGGCCTACGCCCAGGTCGATCGCGCCGCCCTGGGCCAACGCTTGGTGAGGCAGACGGAAGCCCATCGGCTTTGGCCCACCGGCAAGCCCGGCAAGCGCCGGCGGGTGCCGCCCGTGGTGCTGCGATTCCTGCCCTCGGCCGAGAACGTCAAGCCCCAGACAAAGGGCTACCAGATTTCGGCCCAGGCGGCGGCGCGGCTGCCGATTCGCGTGGAGGTGTTCAACCTGGCGGCCGGGCCGATCGAGGCGACACTGCGGCTGGAGGAGTCGGCCGGCAAGTGGCTCGCGGAGGGCTCGCCCACGCGTCGCGTTCAGGTCCCGGCAAGGCAGTCCGTCCAGGTGGAGTGGCCGCTGCGATTGACCGCGGCCTTCGACCGGTCGGACCGCGTGCGGGTTGGATTGACCGCGGAAGCCGCCGGTTTTTCGCGGCCTCTACCGCTGGTGCTGGACTTCTTCGGCGGGGCATCGCTTGCCCAGACCGTGGGTCGCTATCCCCACGCCGTCCGGTTGCCCATCGAGGACTTGGCCCGTTGGCAGCGCCTGGCGACGGAGCACGCCAAGGTGGAACTCGAGTCCGATCGGGAAGCGGCGTGGCGAATGAAAGTGAAGTTTGGACCGGGCGACGCTTGGGCCTACCCGCGTTTCCGCCTGCCCGACGAGATCGACGTCAGCCGGGCCGAGGCGCTGATTTTCCGTGCCCGTTGTGTCGGCAAGGCGACGGTTCGCGCGTTTCTTTGGGAAGGTGGGGAGGGCGTAGGGTATCTTACCCCAGCGGCGCTGGTCCCGGACGACGGCCGGTGGCACACCACCGTGGTCCGCATGGGCGAGTTCTCACCCAGCTCGGCCAACACCCCGGACCCCAACGGCCGGCTCGACCTGGCTGCCGTGGGGCAGATTTCCGTGGGGCTCAACAGCCGTTCGGCGGAGAACACGCTCGAGCTGGACGCGGTGTACGTGGTTCTCAAGCCCTAGCGCCGGCGGGGGTCTCGGCCGGTCGTCCGCTCCCCGCTCGGCCCTGACCGGTCACCGGAGAACATTACGGCCCGCCCATCGTGGTGTAGACGTTTTCGTAAAGCGGCAAGTGGCGGTAGTACACCTCCAGGATGTAGAGCGAAAGGCAGGTCACGTAGAGCCGGCCGCCAAAGCGCCCCCACTCATCACGGCTGGGCTTCTGCGGGTCCCAGCTTCCGGCCTCGCGGCCGGTCTTGACCTGTTGCTCGGGCACGGCCTGGCGCATCACGCCGTTCCAGCGGTCCCAGTATTCGCCTCCCATGTGGTGCATCACCTGGGTGGCGTAGTACCAATAGTAGACGTTGCGACCCTGGTTGAAGTTGATCTGGTTCTCCGGTTCCAACAGCCACTCGACCCCCTTGACCAGCCGCGGATCGTTTCGCCGCCAGCCCAGATATTGCCGGCAGAGGAGCCCTTCGGCGGTCATCGTGTTGGTGGCCACCTTGCCTTCCTGGTAGGGATACCGGCTGCCACCCTCCATCGCCACGCTGTCGAGGAATTGGCCCGCCCGGCGGAGATTGTCGTCCGGCACGTTGAGGCCCGCCATGCGGGCACTTTGCAATGCCATCAGAATCCACCCCGTCACGGAGACGTCGCCGTCGACACGCGGCGAATAGCGCCAGCCGCCCCTGCCGGACTGCGAGTCGAGGCAATACTTCACCGCTCTCTCGGCCGGCTCCTTGTATTGTTCGTCCTTGGTCATTCCGTACAACTCGCAAATGGCGATGGTGCATTGCCCCTGCATGTAGAAGCGGTGGTGAAACGGGCCTTCGCGAAAAAAGCAGCCGTCGCCGTCCTGCTGCTTTATCAGCCAGTACCAGCCGCGCTCCACGTTCTTGGCGTATTCGCCCTTCTGGTGGGTGTGGCCGTTGCCCTGGAAGGCGAGCAGGGCCATCGCCGTCGCCGAGCCCTTGTCCTCGTCCTGGGACCCGCTGGTGTACGGTCCCTGGAGGCTCCACGAGCCATCCTTGCCTTGATTCCGCGCCAGCCACTTCAGCCCCAATTGCACCGCCGCCTCGGTGGTGCGGTTGCCGCCGTAGGCCGCCAACAGCGCCGGCTTCATTCCCTCCATCCGCCCGCTCAGGGCCACGCCCGGCACCTTCGACGTCACCTCGCTGGTGGCCGTTAAGCCGCCCGGCGTGAGGTCCACCGCCGGCGGAGCCGCGAACGGGTCCTCCACCCAGGGCAGATCGTCCGGGGTGATGATCGGCTCCTCCACGTTCTTCTCGTCGTTGCCCGCCAAGGGGGAATCGAATTCAAGCTGGTCGCCCAAGGTTTCCGAGTAGATCGCCTCCAACTGAATTCGGTTGTCGACCAGCGTGGGAAACAAGATCAACGCCAGGGCGATCAGGATCAGCATGTGGACCACCCCGCTGACCAGCCATGCCGGGGCGTTCTTGATCGCCACGGTAGCAAGGTCTTCAGCCGGTGCCTCTTCCGACGCCGCGTCGCCTCCCGCCGGAGGTCTTGCCGAAGCCGCGTCACGGGCATCGGCTCGGCCGCCGGCCGTGGCGGTCCGTTCCGCTTGCGCAACGACGATCCGCGGCAGCCCGCCGGGATCCTGCGCGGGGCCGGCGATTGGCGGAAGCCGGCCCGCCGAGGAAACGTCCTCAGCGGACATTTCTCCGCCCAGCGAGGCATTGGCGAACCCCCCCGAGGTTCCGCTGCCGGACGGGGTCGCGGCCAAGTCCGGTCCTGCCGGCTGCGCGCCGCCGGGCGCCACCGGGGGGCGCGGGCGGGCGGGTTCGGGAGGGTTGGAAGACGCCACCGGACTGCCTCCTGGTGTCCCACTCGTCGCTCAACGAAACCCGGTTCCGCGGCCAAGCCTAAAAGAGAACAAGGAGTTTCTATTGCGGAAAGGGGATATTCGCGCGCGGGCGGCAGGGCGACTTTCCGCAACAAGAACGAAAGAACGAATAACGTACCCGTGGTCGACACGGCGGCAGATGACCATCGGTCGAAGAGTCGCCGCCGGGGTCCCTGCCTCCTTCCGTTCACTGTACCAATTTCCCACGGCGGGGGCAACCAAGAAGTCGTTGGTGAGCAATGATTTGCGACCCGTGCCGGCCGGCCGATTGGGCTGCGGTGGGAGCCAGCAGGCGACGCTCGCCTCACGCGCCCGCCCAGTTCGCGGCACGGGGACCGGCCGCAAGATGTCGCGGTCCGATTCGCCTTTCCGGGTTGCGTTGTCGAGCGGATGATCTGAGCGTCTGGACAAGCCGCCGGGTCTCCTTCAAAAAGACTGGCGGGGGTCTCGACGGGGACCGAATTATTGATAAAATAAGGGTTTCGGTTGGGAGCGGCCCGTGGCGGCCGGCCCCTGCCGTGCGATGTCGCGGGGTGGAGCAGTCCGGTAGCTCGCGAGGCTCATAACCTCGAGGTCGCAGGT